>NZ_RZQL01000071.1 GCF_003997935.1 Mesorhizobium sp. M7A.F.Ca.US.006.01.1.1 | reverse complement strand
CCTCGTGCCGAATGGCGTCGATGACCACGTGGGACCAGAACGCAGTGCCGTCTTTGCGTATACGCCAGCCTTCGCGCTCAACTCGCCCTTCACGGGCGGCGATCTCCAGGGCACTTTGCGGACTGCCTCGCTCGCGATCCTCGGGCGTGTAGAATTGCGAAAAGTGCTTGCCGATTATTTCGTCGGCCGAGTAACCTTTGATGCGTTCTGCACCCGAGTTCCAGCTCGTGATTACGCCTTCAGGATCAAGCATGTAGATCGCGTAGTCCGTCACGCCCTGAACCAGACGCTGGAACTGCTCCTGATTTTTCCGGATTTCCTCCTCCGCTTTCTTGCGCTCGGTAAGATCACGGGTGACTTTGGCGAAGCCGGTTAGTTTGCCGCTTGGATCGAGTATAGGATCAACCACAACGTGAGCCCAGAAAGGAGTCCCGTCGCGACGAACCCTCCAGCCCTCGGTCTCAAATTTGCCATCGCGGGCTGCTGTCTCCAGAGTCCGCGATGGAAGACCAGCTTCGCGATCCTCCTCCGTGTAGAAGCACGAGAAATGCTGACCGATGATCTCGCTCGCGGAATAGCCTTTGAACCGCTCGGCCCCCGCGTTCCAACTCGTCACGGTTCCCGAACGGTCCAACATATAGATCGCATAATCAGTAACGGCCTCGACGAGAACGCGGTAGCGATCCTCATCGGCTTTATCGACGGTCCCTTGAATCATACCCCATCCGTTCATTTGTTAACTCTGTGAAACTGCTGGCGTCTTGGATGGTTCCACAGACGATGGGAAGGCGTGCGCGCTGTGGCACAGGCCGTGACTGCCGTGGCCTGCAACGAGCTACTTGCCTGACGGGGGCGCGGCCGTTACAGAAATTGGAATTTCAGATACCGGGCCGGGCCGCCGATCGCTCCACCCAGTTCTACTTCGAACCTGTGATACTGGCGGCTTGCGATTCCTGTTTGGAGACGATGGCGGAATGACCGAGCGAAAGAAGCAGCCCGTTGTAAGTTCCGGCATTGCCGGCTTGGACGAAATTCTTCGCGGTGGATTGCCCGCTTCAAATTTCTACATCGTGCAAGGCGATCCAGGCGCAGGCAAGACGACCGCGGCGTTGCAATTCCTGCGCGCTGGTGTGGCAGCCGGTGAACGCTGCATCTATGTCAGCCTTTCGCAAACCGCCGCCGAACTGCAAGCGATTGCGTCCTCACACGGCTGGACGCTTGATGGCATCCGCGTTGAGGAATTGTCCGCTTCGGAGACCTTGAGCGGAGCGGCCGATCAGACGATTTTCCAGACTGCGGACCTTCGATTGGATGAGACGCGCAAGGCGATTGAACGCGCGATTGAAGAACACAAGCCACACAGGCTTGTTTATGACTCGCTGCTCGAGATCCGGCTGATTACCGGCGACACACCGAGGTTCCGGCGCGAGCTGATTGGTTTCAAGGCCTTCCTGGCCAAGCGGGGCATTGTGGCAGTGTTGCTCGACACCCAGACCAGCGGAGGCGATCACAATGGCGAGGAAATCGAGGGCATTGCCCACGGCGTGATCCGGCTTGATAAATCTCTCGAGGATTACGGCGGCGTGCGCCGGCGTGTTGAAGTCAGCAAAATGCGCGGCGTGCCGTTTGCAGACGGTTATCACGATATGGCCATTCGCGAGGGTGAAGGCGTTGTGGTGTTTCCGAGGATTGTGCCCGGGTCGCCTGCCGAAGTGACCAAGCCGCAACTGATCAAATCAGGGTAGCCGCTCTCGACGAGATGTTCGGCGGCGGCCAGGAATCGGGAACCATAACGCTCGTGATTGGTCAGTCGGGGACAGGCAAGTCGACGATGTCGTCGCTTTACGCCACTGCCGCGCTTCAACGGAGCGAGAGCGTGGCCCTGTTCCTGTTTGAGGAGCGGCTGGAGACTTTCTTTCGCCGGTCCGAAGGCCTTGGGATGGATCTTCGGCAGTTCTACAAGGACGGCCAACTCGTCATCTACGATTTTAGTCCGAACGAAATCTCGCCCGGAGAGTTCGGCCAGATTGTGCAGCAAGTCGTCAGTCGCAACAATACCCGGGTAGTCGTGATTGACAGCTTCACCGGCTATCTGAATTCTCTTCCCCACCGGGAAAAGGCGGTGCTGGACATCCAGTCTCTCCTGAAACATCTCGCTCGCGCTGACGTGCTAACCATGCTCATTGTCGCCCAGCATGGTTTGCTCGGGCAGAATGTTGGGATCGACGTGGACGTCAGTTTTCTCGGCGACACCGTGCTTCTGCTGCGCATGTCCGAGCATGAAGGCCGCCTTAGGCGCAATATCACGGTTGTCAAGAAACGCCACGGTCCCCACGATCTCGATGTCCGGGAACTTTTCATCGCGAGTTCCGGCGTTTCCGTGGTTGCCTACAATCCTCTGCCCGAGACGTGAGCGACGTCGAGCGAAACGGGCTGGGAACACTGGATTGGGTGCTCATTTTGGCGCCTTACCGCAAGGATGCTGGTTACACCGCCTCCCTGCTGCAGGAACGTGGTTTACGGGCTCGAGCGGCGAGCCCCGAGGACTTAGAGGGATTGCTTGCACTGTCTCCTGGAGTGCTGGTTGTCACCCACGAAGCCTTGAATCCTCAGGCGATCGCAACAGTTGAAGGTTTCCTTCAGGCGCAGCCCAATTGGTCGGAAATTCCAATCGTTGTTTTGTTGGACCGTGGGGCACAACAGTCACGCATCCAAGCGGCGCTGAGTGCTGCCTGGCCACGTTCGCGCCAGATATACTATCAGCGTCCAGTGGCTGCGCTCGAACTGATAAGCGGAATCCAGTCGGCACTCCTCACCAGAATTCGCCAGCGCGACGTGCGTGACTATCTTGAGCGGGAGACGGAACTCCGCCTTGAGCTAAATCATCGAGTGAAAAACATCCTGGCGACCGTCATATCCATCTTCGATATGACCAGGCGCGGTGCGATCTCGGCAGAAGGGCTTGCAGAAGACTTCAAAGGGCGATTGAGAGCCTTGTCGGATGTTCATTCTGCAGTTTTTGCTGCCGGTGGCGAGACCGTGGCCTTGACGGATGTCGCAAAATCGGTCCTCGCGCCATACCTTTCCAAGAAACAAGCTGCCATCACGATCGACGGACCCGAGGTGCTGCTGTCGCGCGATGCCGGCACAACTCTTGCCCTCTCACTTCATGAACTAGCGACAAACGCCATCAAATATGGCGGCTTGTCCCGTCCCGAAGGCAGAATACGCCTGGAATGGAATATAGCGTCGAGCTCGGAACCAGTGCTGGCGTTGAGATGGACCGAAGCAGGAGGACCAACGGTAGTCGAGCCCTCGCGAGTGGGATATGGGACACGCTATATGCGCGCTGCCTTGACGAGCCTGTTCGGACAGCCTCCGGATCTCGACTTTGCGCCGGAGGGGCTGCGTTTCTCGATTTGCGGCCTAATCTCCCGCCTTGCACCCGATGAACGGCTAGGCTGATCGCGGCAGCGCCCTGTGGACCGCCTGGAAATCACATAATCGCATTGTCAGGCGGGCGCCCGCCTTGATCCGTCGTCGAAGAGATCCTGAAGTTTCTGGTTCGGCATCGGTCAGGAAAGTAAAAAGCCTTGTAGCTGGTCGCAGCCAGCTTGCGCGGGCATTCCGTCGGACGCTGGGAGAGCGTGCTTTCCGTAAACTCCAAACCGAGCCGCCGCGGATCCATTTGCGTTTCCAACAAGATGCCGACACTTTCGTGGCAAAGCTCGGATTGTTCAGTTGCAATCCGATACGTTCACTGCCAGGTCTCGATCGGCCAATGCACCCGGTCTAGGCCAGCGTGCGAGGGCTTCGACGCCCGTCATACTGTTGGTGTCGGCGGCGTAAAGCGACTGATAATGCACCCGGATTTGGCCAGGCGTTTGCAGCTCCTCGCGCAGGTCCAGTTCGAGACCCTTACGCTTGGCCAGCGTCTGATCCCTCTCATGCCGCTGCAACCTTCAACTCGAAATAGCGACGTTCGGGAAAGAAGATCCGCTTTCGGCAGTCAGGACAATGCCCCTGTGTCAAATTCGATTGCCCGCCCAACTCGGGTTTCCTGTGTGAAATGGCCACGGCAGGATTGCCGGCTGCTCCCGCGCGCCCATAGTCGCATCATGAATGCGCAGTACGTTGAACTCGTCTTGTTTGAACAGTCGCTGTCAAATCTAGGCTGCATGAATCGCCCGTTTTCCGAACGGGTGGAAGACGCGGCAGAAAAGACTGCCGGCTCGGTACTGTTCGACGTCCGTGTCGATGGCGACCGGCGATTTCAAAGAATTGCGGCGATCGGATACGGTGCGGACGGCACCGTTGCAATCGCTATGGGCAATGACGGACACCTTGTTTCGGCGCCCATCGATGGAGGCGAGGCCTTGGTTACCGAAATAGCGGCCTGGTGCTCGCTGAGCATGGCCGAGCAGTCATCTATCAGCTACAACGATGCCCCTACCAGACTCCTGGGATATCTGCGAAAGGCCGGCATCCTCGATTGAAACGGCCGCGCAGGCGGCAAGCAGTTGCCGTTGATTGGCGCGGCCGTAATCAGGGCGCGCCGAGTTAAGGTGGCTATCAAAATCTTTTTTCGCAAATAAGCGGCAAGGAGTGCTCATCGGCCGATTGCCGACCATGTCGGCGGCAATGCCTCTTCGCAGAAACTAGCTAGACAGGTGGTTCAGCCAGCAACGGCCATCTTCTGAAATTCCGAGAGAATCTCCGGGAAATTCTGCGCGAGATATCGAACGACACGCGCGTTCTCCAGCAACCGGCCGACATACCCCCTGGCCACCACCAGATCCAGGTGGTCGGATCCGTAGCTCTCCTCGACAAGCTGGTATTCCTTATCGAGTTTGGTTGATTCGTTCTCCATCAATGCGATCTGAGCATCGCTCAGTCCGGCTAGCTTTTTCGGCTGCGACGTATTGGCAAGCTGTGAGGGCGCGGTCGCGCCGACCAGCGACTTTGCGTAGTTGATGGAGAACTTGTTCATGGCGATCATCAGTTGCGCCGCCTCGATCTGACGCACGGCTGCCAGCTTTCGCAGTTCGATAAACGTGTTGGTCGGAACGAAGCGGTCCTTGAGCATGTCGATCGCTTCCGGGCATATCCCTTTTAGCAGATGCTTTTTGAGCCTGATTTGGCCGATGTTGACATTTAGGGTTCTCGCGATGGTCTCTTCGGGGACGCCGCTGTCGATGGCCTTCAGGATCATGAAGTGTTCCTGGATCGTCGCGAGCCGGCTTACCCGTTTGTTGTAGGTGAACGCCTCGTCATCGTTGGCGATCAAACAATCAACCTCAGTGATGCCCATCTCCCGCAAGATCTCAATGCGCATGTGTCCGTCGACCGAGAGGTACTTTCCAGGCGTGTCCTTGTCCCTTGCGACTACGGGCAGTTCCACCAGTCCGATCTCGCGAACGGACGACCTGACCTGTTGGTATTTTGGGGTTCCCTTGGTGCTTTCGGTGATCAGGTGAAGCGGCTGGATGTCTTCAAGCCGAAGGCGGATTGTATCACGCTCAAAAGCGGATTTTACGTCCGGAAGGGTAGGATGCTCTATGGTCATGCGGGCTCAACCCTGCTGATCCTGGCCGCCAGGTTTCGTGGAAGGGTGTTCAGTCCTTCCGCCGCAAGAAGGTCCTGGAATGCATCTTCTGCCAACAGCTGCCGCAAGGCGTGTGTTACAAACAGCAGGCGGTTTCGCGTCGCATCCGCTTTCCGGACCAGAATGCGTTTCCTGTCCGTGTCCGCTTTGAAAGCCTTGATCAACGCTGACGCTGAAGGATTTTTCGTGCGCTCTGGCAGGAACGTTCCCAGGCCTTTTCCCCGCCTGCGGCGGTTCTCAATGAGGCGGCGCGCTATCACAAGCTTATGACCACGCAGCTGGTTCTTTTGATAGGCAAGCTGAAGAACAGCCTGGATCCCGGGCTCGTCTGCGCTGGAAATATCGACTGCTACCGACAGCGGGATCTGGCCGGAGTCGACGGCCCGCAGAAGGCGCTGCTCGCCTTGCGACAGGAGGCGTGAAACTCCTCTGACATATTCGGTCGAAAGACCGATCTTTTCTGCGATGTCGGCGTCCGAATAGTTGCTTTCTTTCAGCCGGCCGATGTCGCGAAGAAGGTCATAAGCGGTGTGATACCGGCGAGCACAATTTTCCACCAAGCCTTTGAGCAGCGCCTCGGCGTCAGTTGCCTCTATCACAAACGCCGGAATCTCGGTCTGGCCAAGCAACCTGAAGGCCTCGATCCGTCCCTGGCCGCACACCAGGTCGTGCGTGAAAGCGCTTTCGTCGACATTCCTCGTGGTCACCGTGATGGGACGCTTCAGGCCGACGCTCTTGATGCTGTCGACAATGTCCTGGAAGGATTTCTTGCCTCGCGCACGCGGGTTGGTGATGTTGATCGCGTCAAGGCGCAGGAGCGAGATTGGTCTGTTGGCGGTGACCATCAGCGAGCGGCCGAGATGGCGTCGCGTTCGGCCAAGGCGAACAGCGGATCCAGCGATTTGTAGAAGAAAGTGTTGAATTCCAGCCTTTTGTTCAAGGCGCAGTTTAAGGGCTTCCCGCCAATCTCATTTGCTGGCGCAATCAGATAGTCGAGGATCGTCTGGTTATCCGGGCTCATGCGGATGGCCACTTTCACGTCCGCAGCGGGACCCCGTTGCGCAGAGGCCACCCAATGAGGATAGCCGTATGGCGTGTTGCGACAGCGACCCATCGCAATGGCTACGGTGAATTCATCGTTGACGCGAAGCACGCCGAGAGCACTCTGACGCACCGCAGTTCCGCCCGCCCGCTCGATGGTCGCGATTGTCGTATGCACGACTTCTGCGAAGATCTCACGAAGCCGCCTTCTGATATCAAGAAATCGATAGTTCTGAGACGGATCGTATCCAACGAGCTTGTAGGCCCGCAGCAGACTGCCGAATTTTTTCCTATAGCGGCTGCTTGGCGGACAGTCAGCCGCCGCGTCAATCATCGGGCCTGAAAGGGTACCGCGCCTCTTCAGAAGTTGGGCGAGCACAACCAACATCTGATCGTTGCTCATCTTAGATGAGCGGGCGTCGGCTATGGCCTGAGCCCGTTCGAAAAGTTTACGCTCTACAATGGGTTCAAAAACGCCATCGGCGCGCACCAATTGGGCAGGACCATTGGTCACCTTCCTTTGCTTGAGCTTGAAGGACTGCCGGTTCCAGACGTTGTTGCCCACATACTTCTCGTTGCTGAGTATCTGGTGAATGGATTCGCGTTTCCACGATCGGTTGAGATCGGTGACCACTCCCTTGGCATTCAACGACCGCGCAATCTGAAGCTCGGTCCGACCAGCCTTCACGTATTCATTATAGATCCAGCGCACCGTCGCAATTTCATCAGGTGGTCCAGGCACGAGGATAACCCGGTCCGTCTGGAGGCTCTTGTACTCTTTGAGAGCGAGCATGATCTTTGTGCGCCCATGCTGGTCGATGAGCCGGCGCCTCAGGCCCAGGCCGGACGACCCTCCCTGCCGGTATCCCATTCGAATGAGCCTGGACTGGCCGGCAAACACCTTGACCGACAACACCCGACTGTGCTCGGCCGCCATCGTGCGCTTTATCGCCTTGAGCAGGTCTGATCCGATGCTGCCATCGTTTGCAAACTGTTCGCCACAATATTCAATTCGCACTCCGGCAACGCGACACCGATACTCGTACGACGCACTCTCATCGGGGTCCGGGAATCGCCCCCAGCGGCTCACGTCGTAGACGATGACGATTTCGAAATCTGCGTTCTTCGTTTCGACATCCGCCAACAGCCTTTGCAGGCCGGCGCGACCTTCAAGATTCAAGCCGCTGCGACCCGCGTCCTCGTATGTGGCCACGATGTCGTAATTCATCGCATCCGCGAATTCACGGATTGCATCCTTCTGATTGTCAATCGAGTAGCTCTGGTGGTCAGTGGACATTCGCACGTATTGAGCTGCGCGCACGCGTTGTGCGTTCTCAGCAGGTCGACGGACCGTGTGCGCCTGTTCCATCATTCAGTGCCTGAAAGGCAGATTGAACGTCCGCTTGGACCGGCAATCCTAGCGGTATGAGGCTACAATCCCGTTACACATTGATCGACACTTTGTATCGAATGAGACTTGTTGCCATAAACCGAGAAGCGCGGAAAATAGCAGGCAGACTCCTATCAATACCCGAGAAACCATGTCTTTTATCGTGAGGGCTCGTGCCCCCGTTCCGCCGCATTGCGGCCGCACGGGACGAGCCATAGGGATTTCAGGCATTCAAGGGAGACGTCAGATGAATTTTCGCAAAGCCATAGCCACCGTGCTGATGACCGCAGCACTGGCGGGGTGCGCGCAGACCGAAGGCCAGCAGCGGGCCGGAACTGGCGCTCTGATCGGCGGCGCCGGCGGCGCCCTCGTCGGTCAGGCCATCGGCGGCAACACCGAAAGCACGCTCATCGGCGCTGCCGGCGGCGCCCTGCTCGGCGCCGTCGTCGGCTCGGCCACTACGCCGCAACGGCGCGGCGAACAAATGTGCCGCTACCAGGACCGCCGCGGCCGCATCTACACGGCGCCGTGCGACGACAGGTACTATAACGGCGATTATTAAGCAGAGGGTAGTCTGCCCATCCGTTGTCCTAAGTGGGCAATGGGAACGGTTCCGTTGTAGGGAAATAGCCCTGGTCGTACATTTTTTCTGATCGCGCCGCCGGCGGCGGCGCTGCGTTGTCATCTTTTGCCCATAACATAGTGCTACCAGCAAGAACGGCGGGGTTCTGGGGGTCGTTATGACTGATAGCCTTGCCGGCACCCTGAAGAGTCGTGGCAAACAGGCAGCCAAGCGGCTGCTTGGCTACGATTCCCGCAACTGGCTGCGCATCCGCCAGATCGAGGCATTCACGCTCTTTCTCGAAGCCGGCAACCGCAAGGCTGCCGACGTGATCGAGATTTCGCCCGGCTGGAACCGCTATTGGCGGGCGATGTGCCCCAATTACCGCTCGGTCGATTTCCCCGCCTTCGACATCTGCAGGGACCGCACCGACGAGCAATATTCCATCGTCATCGCCGACCAGGTGCTGGAGCATGTGCGCCGGCCGCAGGCGGCGGTGGAAAACATCCACGCCATGACCCGACCGGGCGGTTGGGCGATGGTGGCGACACCCTTCCTGTTTCGCGTCCACGCTAGGCCGCACGACTACAACCGGTGGACGCCCGCCGGCCTCAAGCAGCTGATGGTCGAGGGCGGCTTCGCGGAAGTCAACGTCAAGGTCCACGGCTGGGGCAACAAGGCCTGCGCGAGGGCCCATATCGGCGGCCCGGTCCGCGCCTATGGCCTGTGGCGGGATCTCCGTAATGATGAGGAATACCCGCTGATGGTCTGGGCGTTCGCTAAGAAGGGGTGAGTGGCGGAAGCCGCGCTCCATCCCGGTCATAGCCAGGGTGTCTGGCTGGACACTTGACCGGATCTGCCGCCAGTGACCTACTTCGAAATTCGAGGAGCCTCGCGAATGGACATTCGAGCCACATTGACGGAGCTGTGCGAGGCCTTCAACGCGCACGACCTCGGTCGCATTATGGCGTTCTTTGCCGACGACTGCGTTCTGGAGATGCCAAGGGGCGTCGAGCCTTGGGGAACGCGCTTCGAGGGCAAGCGCAGCGTGCGAGACGCGCTTGCGACACGCTTTGAGGGTTTGCCCGATGTGCATTACGGCAATGGGCAGCACTTTGCGGACGAGGCTGCCAACACGGGCATGTCGAAATGGACCCTCACCGGCACCACCCGCGAGGGCGTCAAAAAGGAAGTTCAAGGTTGCGACTTTTACACATTTCGCGACGGAAAGGTGATCCGCAAGGATTCATATTGGAAGATCGTGGAGTAGGGGTTGCCAATTCCTGTCTGATCTTTTCGTCGTCCCGCATCCACCGCCATATTCACCCACCTAGGGTTAGCCTCGCGCGACCACGCAATGACGCCAGCATGCTTGTCCGCCAGTGTCTTGGCAGTGCGCATCGCTCTGTCCACTCGGCAGCTCTGCCCGGCCCGACGATGGGTTGGAGGTCGCCGGTCTCATTGTCGAAGGCCGTGGTTGCGATCAGCCTGGTGGCTTTGGGTTGGGAGAGCAATTATTTGACATGCAGGGTGTCTTTCACCAACAGCCGGTTAAAGTTGGGTGGCGCAGGGGGAAGAATCTCTGTCATCTCGAACAGAGGCACAGGGACTTCCCGCTCCGGTGCTTTCTGCTTGGCCTTCAGGTCCGTGATCTCCTCGTCCCGCCTCGCAATCCGGCTTTCCAGATTGGCAATTCGCTCCGCAAGGAAATAGCGCCCAACGGCAAAGCCGCCGCCGCCGAACAATACGGCAGACGTAGCAAAAGCCAGCGGGTTAGTCGCCACCAGCGCAGAGTTGCTTTGAATGAAAGCGATAAGGTCATGCATGGCCAAAGAGCACTCCTGTCACGCCGGGAACAATTCACACTGCCGGTTGTCGCGCAAGGGATCGTAATACCAAGTCGCATCCGGCCAGCTTATGGGCAATTTCGTCCTCCGGCCTTGCCCTGCCGTGCAGAGCGCCGCGAGTGCGTCAGGACTCGTTCCATTCATCCGCGCTATCGTCGTCATCGTAGGGCGGGACGGGATCAGTTCGCAATGTCCACGCAGTCATCCCACGACGGGGGGCGTATCGTCATAGCCAATGGAGACTAACCCCGGATGCCTGTGGGCTATAGCGAGTATCTGAGTCTCTAGCTCGCAGTTGTAGGTCATCAGCGCCTTCACGGTCTCAAGTGGGCTGTCGTAGCGGGCGATAAGCTTCACGGCTTCAGATTGCAGCTCGGCTTTGGCCTCGGCGTCCAGGTACATCGTTCCCATCTCGGTTCTCCTTGCGTGTCGTAGGCGTGATGTAGTGAGCGCCATTGAGCAGCATTATCCGTTTGAGCGCCTTTATGTGGACTGCGATGATCAGCATAAGTCTGGCGGGCGGCCTCTCCGGCATGCGCAGTGAACAAAAAGGGAACATATATGTCAAGCACGAATCCATTCCTGTCTTGACGTTGCCCGCGAGAAGTCGGTCAGAGTATGCTGCAGCCACCCTCAACGGGCACACGGCTTCGCTCGGTCCTTAACCCGCACTGGTTGAGCACTGAAGCGTACGTGCCCGCTCATCGTGCCTTGTTCCATCATCACGAACGAGCCTCGCAAGCCGGATCATATCGATTGTGCCGCCAGTAAGGCTCGCGGCCTTGCATTGACGGTGCTCAGCGCATTCAGGAGCAATCCTGAATCGTCGCTTCAAGGCTGGTCGCCACGTATGCACCGTTGTCCTTGCGTCCTTCACCGCGACTTCGTTGAAGGGCTGAGCCCAGATTGTTGCGCATTGCGCCGGTCGTGCAGTGCCTGGAGGTACGCGTGCTTGTCGCGCAGTACCGGGTAATTCCAATGTCCTGCTCACCTCGGGTCAGAGGAGGATCCGTTGGTGGTGGTGGATAGCTGCCGGCGAATTTCCGACAACAGCATGCCCGCCGCGCTGTGGCGCAGCTCGTGAATAGCCGACCGAGAAGCGATTCACGGCGAGCGAAAGCATCGAACGCCGAGAGCGTGCACACGGGGGCATCCGCATGGCCACCGAAAGGTGGCATATGCGTGAAGTGGGGACGACCCGGGCCGGTCTCCACGGGCGAAGAGCGTACGCTGTCGAAACGTGGCAGGGTTCTGAGCGGCCCCTTGGACCCCTATGCAAGCGTGGCTGAGCGCGCGCGAGAGCCCGCCCATCGGGCGCGTGATGCGCGACCTCGCTAGTCGGCCCTCATAGCTGCGGAAGCGCTTGCGCCATTCCGCATCAGCATTCGATCGTGTAGCATCGACAACCGCGTCGCGTGATAAAGCACGCTGCGCTTGTGATAGTCCGAGTCCAGCGGCTCAAACAATATTGTCATGACGACAAATCCTCCGTTTCATTGCGATAGGAGGTCATTTGATGACGCCCCGTAACGATGCTGGTCTGGCGCTCCCGAGCCTCCATAACGCAGTGTCGGGCTGCCCGAATCCTGCAGCACAAGGCAATATTGACCGCGACGCCATTTTCCCGGTCCGTTTCCTCCTTCGCGCGCGACAGCGATTTCTCGGCTCGTTTGACGCGTAACCTTGCACGTCCAAGTTCGAAATCAAGACTTTCAGCCATTGTTGCGCTTCCAATTCGGTTGCGGTCCCTTCGACCGATAAAGTACGTCTGTTCTGTTTGGTTCCGGCCAACAAGAGCAATCGCGACCCGGCTCCCAGTTTTTAACAGGAGCCAGGCAAACGACTTATCTTAGTCGTCGTTGTCCTCGATGATCACGTGGCGCCGGTGATGGCGGCGTTCGATCGAGCCCGTGGTGACGACCACGTGATCGCGGCGATGGTGCTTGCGATGCCAATGGCGCTGGCCGTTGTCGTAAAAGGCTTCCGTGCCGTGACGGCGATGGTGAAGGCGAGCTCCATCCTCGTTGATGACGGCAATGCGGTTGTTATGGTGACGGTGATGCTTGTTCGTGGTGATGACGATTGAGTCCGCCGAAGCCACGGCAGGGGCGGCCAGGCAAAGGGCCAGCGCGCCCAGAATCAGGGTGGTTCTCATTTTCAACTCTCCAAGGAATTAAGATGCCCTTCGGTCAATAAACATCGTTTGCGCGCTTTGGTTCCTGAAGGTCAGCACGCAGTCATCGCGATCCATTCTCGGGTAAGGCCGCCTTATCAGCTCTTGTCAGCGCCTCGGTGCGCGATAATTTTTGTGGGGAAGGGACTTCAATCAAAAGGAGCCGACGATGGAACACCAAACTCTAAGCCAACTGCAGACAATTGCGGAAGTAGAACCCCTGTCGACATACCCGATCATGACCCGCCAACAGCGCATCGAGCGCTGGGCTGAGTTGCTGGAACAACATCCCGAGCGACGCCTGAGAGCGCTTACCGGCACTGAGTATCTGAAGCGGGAAGCTCGCGACGCAGCGCGCGGCGAGGGCTCGCCGATTACAGTGGCTTTCGAGGACCCGCTACTGCGTGCGTTGGGCCTGAAGGATGACACCTATGGGGAAGCAAAACGCTTCTTCGAACTGTCTGACGGGGAATTGCATGGCATCGTCTGCAGTTGCCATGTCGGAACCATGTTCAGAGGGCAGTGGGCTGCCGCTAGAGTCCGTCGGTCAATCGGAGGGAACAGGTTTCTTAAGTGGGTTAGAGAGAGAATGTGGCACTGAGGTCGCCAAGGACGGCGATTGAAGCTCGTTCCGAGATGAACGACTGGCGCGCCAGCGCTCCGCCGTGGTGACGACGGGGCCGACGCCTGTCCCAAGGTAGTGACGGCTGTGCAGACGGGTGGCGCGCTCCTCGGTCCCGCTTTACTGCAGTCCAGGCAAGGCTGCATACGCCTGGGGCGGGATTCTGGATTCTTCTTTGCGGCTAGCATCACCACGTGACGACGTCGATCGTTCGGCCATCTGCTGCGCTAACCTCGGCGGCGCCTGGCCTGAATGGCAGCAAAAGTCACTGGGCGAAAATCCCAGGCGTCGACCCCGACATCGTGCTGGCGCGTCATTGGCTTCAGCCGGCCATGAGAATGGCCGTGCAGGTTTATTGATTTCTTGCCGATCTGGTTCCAGGTGCGGAACGGGTAGTGGCAAAGAACCAGGAAACTGCCCTCGACAGTTAGCTCCTTGTAGTGTTGCACGCTAGCCCAAGCCGAAGCGCCGAGCGTTACCACGCCGTCGTTGTTGCCGATGATCAGGTGCTTGGTGCCGTGGAGACGGGACAGCAGCGAAGACACTGTCTCGGCAGATCCCTTGGCGAAGTCGCCGAGGTGCCAAACCTCGTCGCTTGGAGCAACAGTCTCGTTCCAAAGTTCAATCAGTGCTTGGTCATGCCCCGCCAATGAACTGAAGGGGCGGGGGGCAAGCCGCAGAATACGGGGATCGTTGAAATGCGTGTCGGAGGTGAAGAAGATCATGCGCCGCCGCTGGCTGAGACGAGCGATCGACGATCGCTTCTAAGTTCGGTTGCCGGAGCTCCTTTTGGGTCCATCATCGATCCTGATTTGGGCTTCCCTGAGCATCTTGAGTGCCTCCTCCTTGGTGAGGCCGCACTTGCGCGCAAAGTAGAGCGCTTCGATCGCCTGTTCACGATCCGCCGTGGCTTCTGAGGGCTGTTTGGGCTTCTTACCCATCGTTCCCAATCACTTTTTGATGCCACCGAACCATCACCGTGGCGGGATGTTCCCCCTCGGATCTGCTAATCTGCTGAGCGCCGCCGCCTGATGTCGTTCCTGGGTTTGTATAAATTCCATGCCGGCGTGGGGAGGGATCGGCGGTGCGTTTTTTGGGTGAGCCAGTCTGAGGCGCTTCTAAGGGCCACGCCACCGAGCCGGCGGGCGAAGCATTGTCGTTGGTTCAAAGATCCGTTCTGGTCCGCCCTCGCTCAAAAACCGGAACGTCTTCATCATCTCCTTCGCTTAATCCCGTGGGGATGTCTTCCGCGAAGCTGCGGGTCATCTCTTCGGTCTCGCTCAACCCGTCGACCGTTTCATTTGCGCCGGCTCCCTCGTCGTGACGGCCCGTGATCTCGCTTCGAGGCTGCGCGCCGATCGGCTGTTCGATGTCGTGGGACCCCAAAACGCCCGGTCCCGCACCGTGTCTATCCTCGTGGCCGGCGATGCTCTCGAGTACGGCAGCATCCTCCTCGGGGATGGGTTTGTCATTGGCAAAGTCGCTCTTTTGCTTCCGGGTTGTTATCGGCATGTTGTGAACTCCTACGCAGTGAATCGCACAACGTACGACTACGGCCGAAGTTGCGAGGCGGCCGCTTTGATTTTAAGGAACCCCGACTTCGGGCAAGCGGTCGCAAAAATGGAGACAGCGGCGCACGTGCTGAAATGGAACAATCAAGCGCGCAAGTTGGCACGATGGCGGGATTTTGAACGAAGCACTCCTCTCCTCGCTATCGACTCCAGTCGGGTAAGGCCTGCTCCGAGCCACGGTTCTTGCACGGCGCTTTGCAAAAGGCGCCAATCGAGGCCGAACGAACTGCGCTCGGATGCTTTACAGCCGCCAACAGGCTGCGCGGTCGCGTCGTTTTTCGCCGCTTAATGGCACAGCGATGGCGAAGGTGGCGGACGAGCCTTAAGCACCAGCTTACGAGTATGCGTGCCTCGCTGGCGAGCTTGCCCACATTCGCGCGGCGCGAACTAGAGACGCTGCCGCGATACGTGCGGGCAGCAGATAGCCTGACACACAGGAAGCGGCCTGCGAATGTGATTAAGCAGCCCACGTTAGGCGCGAGTTGGGCGCAGTCACTCAGCAGCTGCCGGTGTGATCATCACCGGCGAAGCCTGTCCGCGAGACGGAGCCCAAGGGCCAAGATCGTCAAGGTGGGATTCGCCTGGCTGGATGTTGCCAGAACCGAGCCGCCCGCGATGTGCAGGTTCATCAGTCCATGAACTCGGCATTCAGCGTCAACAACCCCGTCGGTCGGGCTCGCAGACATTCGCGTGGTACCGAGGTGATGACCGTCCATGGCGCCTGATTTGTCTGCCATTTCGATCACATGGCCAGGTTCAAATCCTGAAATGGTAGCTCCGATCTTCTCCAGCTTCCAACCGAGCAGTCGATAGGCGCGCGCGATGCTTTGGAGATCGTTGCTCGTGGTTTTCCAATCGACGCGCAGCTTCGGCATACCCAATCGGTCGCGTTCGCTCACCAACGTCAGTCTGCTTGCGGGGTTCGGCTCCTGTTCCGAATGAAACTCAAGATTGACCACATTGGCGCGCGGCCCCAATACGATGGAGGGCAGCTTTCGCCGTGCGAAAGTTCTGTTCGCCATCCAGCGCAAACCGAAGCGCCCGAGGCGCACTGGCGAGGATACGACGTTCTGAACGTGCGCGAGCTTTTCGTCCAGCGTCATTGAATGTTGCAGCCGACCTCTGAGGTGTTTCGGGAGAAATGTCCTTTTCACGAGATACATCGCCGAGAGGATCGGGTCGTTGTGGCTGGGATCGGCTGGATCTGGGAGATGGGTGCGGAAGATCTGGTTGAGCAAGCAATGCTCCCGCTGCGCTCGCTCCGTGAGCGACAGCCGCCTTCGGCAGTAGATGCCGGCCGCGTCCCGCTCGTAGCCAAAAGCAACCGCCTGCTGGGCGTTCGGCAACTTTAGTGCTCCGACTGTGCCTCCCAGATGGGCCATATAGAAACGACCGAGCTGATCTCGGGCGTTGCCGATACCAGCTGGCATCACATCATTCGAGGCAAGTAGCAATCGGGTGGTCTCAAAGCCGCCGGCGGCTACAATGTAATGGCAAGCCGTGACCTCACGCTTTGTGCCCTTCAAGTCAACACAGTCGATGTGGTGGACGCAACGCCCGTTCGGCGCCAGGCGAATTCCCGTCGCCGCAGCGTTTAACCAGATGTGGATATGACGCGAAGTCCGCAGCAACCCGGAAAGCCGTTTCCACACGTTGGTTGGTCGACTAAACCGCTCCAGGCGGGTCCTGAACAAATCGCCGTCGACGCCCTCGAATAGTTCAACGCGAGAACCAGGCAACGCGCTTGTTGGATCGTAGTCGTAAGACCCGACCTCGATCACCTCGTGCGCCCGACGGTAGTAGGGCAGCAGGGTTTCATAGGTGATCGGCCAGCCCGAATTGCACACCCATTCCCGCTTCTGGAAGTCGATGCTATCGAACGGCACGCAGCGGCCACCCCATGCTCGGCTCGATCCTCCCAGCGCTCGTATCCGGAAATTCTGGACAGGCGGGTGGACGAGGGGATCTGCGACAATGCCGTGGTAGAGCTCCTGCGATCTCTTGGTCTGCCACCTGCCGCCCGCTTCCAGAACGCAGACGCGTAGCTTTGCATTTTCGAGCGCCGCGGCGATGGCCAGGCCGACAGTGCCACCTCCGACAATGCAGATGTCGTAGGCAAGTCCGTCGCCCGCTACGGTGAATTGAGCGATCAACGTTCACTCCGGATTTGTTCGATCCCCGAAGGCACGCTCCCACCCTTCGCGCCCGGCTTGGGCGAAGCAGGTAGCGCGCGAGGAGCAGTTGGCAACCACCCAATTGATCGCATTTGAAGCGCCGGCCCAAAAGAGGTGGCTTTGGTGACGAGGTCCGTGACGACTTCAAGGGGCCCGAACCGGAAGAGTTTTTGTCGCGACCACCCTCAAAGGGGCATGGTTATGGTGAACGCTACTTCTCAGCCTGAGTTCGGTGGTGGTATTCCGGTTCGATCCGCGAGATTTCCCGCCCATGGCTCGCCGACAGACACGCTGTTGGCTCCGGCTGAAGCCTTGCCTCTGCTTGCGAGGTTGCCATGGCGATCCGGAACCTCGAGGCATGTGGAGAGTTGTCCAGCAGCCCAGCGGAGATCCAAGCCATGGCGCTACCAGATGCCAGTTCCGGCGCGGCCGCGCAGCCGAAACGCTCTAGCAAGCCGGCAATCCCATCGCCGCACGCCACAAGGCTTCCGGAGCAGGATTATCGATAGACGGGCGCCCAACGATATGAAGGACAATGGCCCATGAACGTCGCCAACCTGCAATTGGAAGGTTTGCTTATGGCGGTCGCTGCCGTCAATAACGCCTTGGTCCGGAGGGGCCTTCTTTCGGTTGATGATATCGATATGGCTTTGAAAACCGCGGAGGCCTCGTTCACGGCTGATGAGCGCCTCTTCGAGGACATGTCGCCCGCCAACCGGGACGCAGTCTGTTTTCCTTTGCGGCTTTTGCGGTTGGCTAACACCAAACAGTTCGAAGCGGGTGTGCCACCGTTTGCCGAGCTGGCCAGGCAAGTCGGGATAACCAAGCAGCCCTACAACGATCAGATGTGAAGGGAGGAAGACAGGCAGGTGCAGGAAATCGTCGTGGTCAACAAGGTGGTCGAATTCCGGGGAGAGGCGGTGACCGCATACCGTGACGGTCCCGCACACGCTGCATGCCACCGCTTTCGGCGAGGCGGGCCGCGACCCTGGACGCGAGACCATTCCCGCATTGAACCCGTAGCTCTGGCGAAGGCACCACATGGAATATTTTCGAGCACAAGGAACATGTCAGCCCACGGGTGTTTAGGCCGCAATGACAATCATCGCCGTCACGACAATGAACTACCCTCTCGCCGTCTTCCCTGGCCCGAAGCGACGCAGGCTCTCAGCAATTGCGCGACTGGAACGAAGCCGCGGCAAGTGGCTGGCGCAGAACTGGATCCACATGACCGGTAAGCAGAAACAGGAGCCGGTCGCGGGCAGCGAACCACAATGCGGCTGCCATGAGCCGTGCGGTTCCAGATGGTTGGCTGCATTCCAAGATCGACAGCAACCGAAACAACAAGCGCCTTTAGGGTCTGCCTGCGCGCGTGGCCTCGAAAGCCTTGGCCATGAACGATGACCCTGTGGATTCGCTCGCCAACGCAATTCACCACCGCAGCGCAATTCTGTTTGTTGGGGCAGGGGTGTCGATCAGTGTTGGACTCCCTTCTTGGGAGAAGCTGATAGAGCGAATGGCAAAGGAGCTCGGTGTCGACGACGAATTTTCCATGCGACGCGATCGTTTTCAAACCCTGGCCGAGTACTATCGGATCAAGCATGGCAGCATCGGGCCACTTCGCAGTTGGATGGACCGAAATTGGTCTGTCCCCAAGGACCGGATCGAGAAATCCGAGTTGCATCGTCTCATCGTGAAGCTCGATTTCCCTGTCATCTACACAACCAATTATGACCGTAACCTGGAACTGGCTTATGAAATATACGGTCGGGACTACGTGAAAGTGGCCAATGCACGCGATGTGGCGCAGGCCCGCCAGGGCGTTACCCACATCGTCAAATTCCATGGTGATTTCGACGAGGATTCTTCCCTCGTCCTCACCGAGACGGACTACCTTGATCGCCTCTCCTTCAATTCTCCGCTGGACGTGCGTTTTCGCTCGGATGCACTCGGCAGCACGATCCTTTTCATTGGCTATAGCCTTTCCGACCCAAACATTCGGTTGTTGCTGCACCGTCTCTGGCAGACGTGGCATCGGTCCGGCTATGAGAAAGATCGCCCGCCGTCGTTCATCTTCATGACCAGCCGAAACCCTGTGGAGGAGGCCGTGCTTGGACGTTGGGGCATTTCGGTCGTCGTCGGCGAAATCGACGAGCCGCAAGCTGCTTTGGTGGACTTCCTCAGCCGGCTGGCGGAGATGGTTGGGGACGGAGCCGAGCCTGGAGAGACGACCCATGAGGGAACCGTCGTCAGACAAAGAGCGATTGAAACAGTCAGGTCCAGGGGCAGCTAGGCGGGCTCTCAAGGAACGCCTTACGGCAGAGAACGTCGTTCCAGAGGCGATCATAGCCAGTTTGTGTGGCCAGTTTGAAAATCGCATCCCATAGAGCATGGATCTCCCATGTGAGCTTTCAACTATTCTGGCGGACGCGCTGGAACATTCTCGCATCAACAAGCTTCGAAGGGGGCACTGTTCCCGTTCAGTGTGTTTTCCCCCTGTGAGACTGCCCGCCGCCGAAAGGTGGCGGGCTTTTTTGTTGGGATGCAACCTTGGACATTATAGCGACTTTGGCCGGACACGCGCAGCGTCGCTTCCCATCATCGGTGCCTGAAGTTGGCGACAGCTTCGAAGTCCTCCCGATGCGATCGCAATTTTTGGGATAGATGTTCGTGTGGTGCCTGTCGGCGACCTGGACGCTGCCTTACCAGAACCGGCCTCCTCCGGTCCGAACCACGGCGCTGGAACCTCATGAAAAGATCGATGTTCGGTATGCAGCTTGCCCTGCACAGCCAAGCGGTCTGGTGCGGCCCGTCGCCGCCTGGTCTGTTCAGCGGCGGGCCTTTGTGTGGTGATGACGCCACCGGCATTATTTGGCCAAGCTGGGAACCTGTGTCGCGAATCAAAGTTTGGGTGGCAGCTTGGCTTACAACCCCGGGCCAAGTGGTCTAAAAGCAAGACCCGCCATTGCTGATCAATGACGGGTCTTCGCTGTGCATCGATCGATGGACCAACATCCCGAAGCTCAGCGCCGCGCCCCGTCCTTCGCACAGAGCGTTGGCGTCACACGCCTGTCATGGGACGAGCTTATTCGCTGAAGAACCGGCCTGCGGCCAGCGACCTGCGTTTTTTTTAGGATGGCTCGACGCCGAGGTCGGTCCGCTCCTGCCTACCTGGCTGCCGTTGCCGGTCGGAGGGCGGGAGAGGAATGACCTCCTGCTCACTGCGCCCGGCAGCTTCGCCGAGTTTGTATGCCGCATATAAGGCGCCGATTCTGACAAGCCAACGGATCATCGCGATCTCCTTTGGCGCCCAGAACACAGCGGCTTTCGATATGTTCCACATGCTGGAAGCGCCACCCTCTGCATCGTGCAGAATGGCGAGTGCTACAGACCATCGCGGCATGCCGACGTTTGGCATGTCTATCGGTGTCGATGCTCTCATCAACGCCTCGGCGTAATTCGTGCGCCGCGGCAGGTGCTTGCAGCGGATGAAGGCCGCTCGATCATGTGGCGGCCGCTACGGGACGCCGTCCTAAACGTGAAGCCAGGCTCAAACGAACCTCCTCGGTTTTATGAACCAAAGCTCTGCCGTCGTCGCTGTCATGATATTCCGCACGTCAACGAGATGGTCAGAAAACGAGTGATCGAACCAAGCATCAGCCGGACGTGCTGGCAGGCGAACACTCTTCCGCTGCCTCGTCGGTTACCCTTCCCGTCCCGGTGGAGCGTCACTGGCCTTGTCGTTGCCTTGTAAGCTGGGGCACTCGCGCGGCCTCGTTGTCCCTCGCTGCGAGACTGTCGTCAGACGCTTGGTATATCTGTCGAACAATTCCACCTTTTCTGGATAGGTAAGGCGGTGTAAACGCTGGCAACCTTCGCACCGATAGTGGGCGGCAGCGATGAACCAACGCCCCGGTTTGATGAAAGCCGTTCCGCATGCCGGACATTCGAGCGTCATCTCAATCGAAGACAGTGTCTGGGGGAGCGGCATCAGGTCCCGTGGCTCAAACCGCCGCCGCCAGAAGCAGCGTTATACCCACGACCGTCGACCCACAGATGGTCGCTAGAAGCACAATCGGCCGCGGATACTCGGTGGGTGCTGCGCTGGTGAGGTCGGAACCTCGAAATCTCACGGCGCTGGGCGACTGGACGTGGGCAGCGGTAGACTTGTCATTGCACGCTAGCACAGAAAGACGCTGGGCGATATCGGCGGCGATGAGAGGATCGTCCGCCACCAACTTCGACCAGTCCGAAACAGTGCCGATTTCGTGATGCAACATCGTTCCCTCCCAGGTGATCGCACAACTGCGAGATCTGACCTTTGTTCCTTTGATTTTTGCGAGGGGGGAAGTCGCGCCCGCTGTCTCGATGGACGGCGGGTCACATGCGACTGATCGCTATTTCCGGGGCTCCGGGAACTTGATTATCGTCGCGCTGTCTTCCGGCTCCAGCGGCTCGTGGCCAGGCCGTTCGTGCCACATGACTTGCCGCAAATCGGTCTGATCGACTTTCTGGCCGCAAGATGGACACGCGTAGAAGCGGTCCTTTTCGCGAATGCAATTACCCCCGTTGCGGGGGATGCGAGGTCCAAGGTCAGACAGTTTTGTCATGGCGACGAAAATCACCGCCGGAGGAAAAAGTTCCCGCCATTTCAGCAAAAACCAACGGAACACTCTTTGGCGCCCGAGGTTCGATGAGCTGAAAGCATCGTGACTGCATGGACGCTTCCGCCAGCCCATCGACAGCCTCTATGGCACGATCCACGATGCCATCTCCACTACGATCCTGGTTTGACCGGATGATGCTCGCGGCCGCAGGTTCCTCGACGATTGGATCGCGAGCCATCTGCCGTTTCCAGAACCGGCTCCCCCCATGGCTGCCAGCGACCTTGCGGACCAGCCGCCGGTGATGCCGGTACCAAGCCTGACGAGGGCAATGAAGAAGTCAGGAGCGTATCGGAAGTAATGTTCAAACGATGCATACAGCAACGACGCCTCACCGGCTTGACCGGTTTCTTGGCTCGCGCCTTTAGGTGGGCTGTGGGTCAAGTGGATTGCTAATACGAGGCTCAAGGACCTTTATCGTTATGCTTGTCTCTGCCGGCTGCGCCACATTCTATTGGTGGTGGAGAGACTGCTATGCCCTTCAGGGCGGGCTAGCGATGGAGCGCCTTCGAAGGTGAAAGCAATTCCCGCGTCCTCAAACGCCTGACGCATGGCCGCGATCTTGTGGGGACGCGGATTTCGAATACCGTTCTCAAAATCTCTGATCGTCATTTCGCTAACGCTCGCTTTTGCGGCAAGCCGTACTCGCGGCCAGTTCAGCAGGGCGCGTGCTGCTCTCGATTGAGCTGGTGAAAGTTGGGTTCGGCTGTCCATAGGATTTGAACATTCGATACGTCTAAAATGTTCCTTCGATCTATCGACGATCGAAAGATCGAGCAATTCCCGCGCGGGGGACGGTCGTCACGAGCGATGTCTCAGCAATGCATGCGTCAGGCAATAGGCCGGCACTGGGACGAGGGGGCAAGCAGTGGGCGCCTGAAGCGAGCGCTGAGGGTTGGCGGGCGTCCGCCCGCTATCGCAACCAACCCTGTTGCGGCTCGTTGACCTATGCTGGTCGGTCCCAGCACACTCCAGAACCTGCCCGCCACCACTTCGCGGTGGCCGGCTTTTTGTGAATCAGAGGAACCTGATATGCCACGGCAGGTTGGAAGAGCGGCAGCGTCCCCCGCTGCCGGTCGAGGTCCCCAAGCCTCGCCCGGGTCCGCCTCTACCCGCAAGTGGGGGCGGACCCACTAAATATGTTGCGGATCCAGGCAACCTGGTTTGTTGCTGTGACGGGCCTTCGCGCTGGCGCTGCTACACACCTCATTGCAAGCACTCTACCGTGTCTGGGCCCGACCAAAGCCCGACATGGAATCGCAAAGGTCTGACCTATGAAACAAGGAAGCCTTTTCCACATTTGGAATGTGACCGTCGATCATCGTCCCTTCATCGTCGGTTGGTTGATTACCCGCCACGGCTCGCTTGGCGTGGCGGGTACTCATTCATGGAGAGTGTATGCAGCCTGGTGAGATCATCGCGAACGTGTTTGCAGCGGGGTTGGTCAGTGTCCTGGTAGCAGTCGTTTTTCTGATTTTCGGGAACCCGCTCTGGCCTGAACGACACGTCCGGATGGTCATCATCCCGCCTGTCCATCGAATGACAACCACCGCCATCAAAAATGCCTGGCCAGACCTGCCGGACAAAATTGATTTGAACGTTTCGCGCCCGAGGCCTGCCACCAATGAGCGGATCTGAAGCGTCCTTCGAAGCGCACTCTTAGATGCGCGCAGAGGCTTCGGATCATGGCGCGTCGGTTCACCGCCTGGCCCAGGAGAAACGGAGGGCTCTGCCCAATTCGCTTCATCGACCTAGATGTAGAAGCTGACCTAGAGCGTTATGGCGCGCGCCCTATGGCAGGGTGGCCGGTCAGCTTTCCGGTCTAGACTGAAGTGCATTGTGGATATGTGTTGCTGCGGTGGCGGCATGGCCAAACGCAACGGCAATTTGATTGAGGCCCTCAGCCACGTCTCCAATGGCATAGAGACCCGCAGTCGACGTTTCGAGGTGTCGGCTGACCAGAACATATCCTTGCGCGTCACACTCTGCACCGAGTGCGACGGCAAGTTCAGAGCGCACATCAGACCCCATTGCGGGGTACACCACATCCAATTCCCGCATTGGCGCACCTTCGGCCATGACAACGTCGAACCCAGTTGCCCGAGCGACCAGATCCTCGACGGTGTCCCAGATGTCAATGCCGCCTGCCGAGGCCATGCCGCGGGCGGCATCCGAAATATCCTCCGGATAGTTGGCGAGCAAGGTAACCTGACCGCTGTACTCCTTCAAAAACAGGGCTTCCTTGAGCGCCAGATGCTCTGGGCCGACGACGCCGATGCGCTTGCCCACGGCCTCATAGGCGTCGCAGACCGGACACAGTCGGACAGTGCCGGCCGCGACGGCCTCCTCCAGCCCTTCTATTGCCGGGGCCTTGTCCACGATCCCGGTTGCAAGAACCACGCGCTTTGCTCGGATGGTCCCGAAGGTGGTCGTCAGCACAAAGGTCCCGTCGCGCTTCTTGGCGCCCGCTACACGACCGTCCACTACGCCTGCACCGTATCTCTGTGCCTGGGCTTTGAGACGGCCGAGCAACTCTGACCCGCTTACGCCGTCCGGGAAGCCAGGACAGTTATGCGATTTTGGAATGAGCTTGGCTCGTGCGTCGCCGGCGTCGACCACGATCACCGAATGCAGGAATCTGGCCAGATACATGCCTGCCGCAAGTCCTGCGGGGCCGCCGCCGACAATAGCCACGTCGAATTCATGACCGCGGGAAGAAATTGGCATTTCGCCCAACATTGCAAACAGGATCTTGTTCCCTGCTTTGGCAGAGGGGATGAGCAGGCGACGGTCAGGCCTCCAAACGTGATTTACGCGGCAACTCGTCGAGGTCCCTTTCACCGGGCGATGGCGCGCGCCTCAATCTGATTTGCGCAGTCTTCGCCATCAAGCGATTCCAGCTTCTGCAAATCAGGCTTCAATTCGAGGTGCCCGAAAATGCCGACATGGCATTTCACAGGCCAACTTGCCATTAGACCTGCGACCGTGCGCATTTCCCAAGCCCACGCGATTCGAATCGGATCGACCTGCCGGGAAAACCCACCTGATAGCCCCGTCCTTCCGATCCGGAGGGGCGCAATGCTGATCGTCTGAAGGGCCGCTCAAATTTACTGACCCAGTCGAGGTGCAGACTATCATAGTTGATTGTTGCTGCCGGTGACCTCGCGTAATCAAAGGCTCACGAGGCTTTCCAACAGAGGACGGTATGTTGTATCCAGGCCGATTTTTGGAACCGAGCGATATTGTGATGCTTGCCCGTGTTTGTGCGACGGTCTGCGAACAGCGCGGCGTACCTGTTGCTTCGCGGGCCGGAGAACGGACAGCTGCGCACGTACTCAGGCTGTTTCTGAACGGCTTGACTGGGGAGAATGAGCTGATCGATGCTGAGAAGAACTGGGCTCGCGGGAGTGATCTGGCTTTCGAGGGGGCTCCTGTCAGCTACGAAAACAAAAGAGAGGCCGCGTGATTCAAGCTTCCTGAGAATCGAATGTAGCCAAGAAAACTGCTCGCCCACGGGTCAGGCACCAGAGGCACCCTCCCTGCAATCGGGGGCGTTGCTGTGGCACTTCAGGTGAGAAAAGGATCTCCGCACGCCGCCCGATCCGTGGTGTCCGGGCGATTTTCCAGGTGGACTCGACATGAGGCAAGTGCATGCTTTTTGATCCCGGCTCGGGCCTTCCTGGTTTGGGGCTGAAGCGTCGGATTGGTCGGGGCACATCGATGTCTGTCAAAGTCCGAAGACCGCTTCGTAAGATCCGTTTCTAAACGCTGCCGATCCGCTCCTGGCCAAACGCCGCCGGACCGCTTTGGCCCCCGCAATGAGCGAGGCAACAAAAGGGGCGGTTTGGGGTTTCTCATTAGTCGCATTGGCGGCCGGGGCATTCGAAGACATGACTACGCCGCAAATTTTGTCGTTTGCCGTAACCTTCGTGATGATGGCAGCGTTCGTGTGGGGTCGCTATCGATATGATCTGGTCGCGGCTGTGGCACTGTTGCTTGCTGTCGCGGTTGGCATTGTGCCTTTTGACGAAGCCTTCAGCGGGTTCAGCGACGATATCGTGGTTATTGTCGGCAGTGCTCTGCTGGTGAGCGCAGGGATAGCACGCTCGGGAATCATGGAGGCAGCGATCAAGCGCTTTGCTCCGAAATTATCGGGAGTTCGGTCGCAACTGGCGCTGCTGGTGATCGTGGTCACGATCCTCTCTGCCTTTGTAAAGAATATCGGGGCGCTCGCTATCATGATTCCGATCGCCTTCCAGTTCGCGCGCCGGTCTAACATTTCACCCTCGATATTCCTGATGCCCATGGCATTCGGGTCGCTGCTCGGCGGACTAATGACGCAGGTGGGAACATCACCCAACATCGTAGTGTCCCGAGTGCGAGAGGAGCTGATCGGAACCGCCTTCACAATGTTCGACTTCACACCTGTTGGAGCTGCCATAGCCGCTGCCGGAACGATCTTCCTGCTGTTTTTCTATTGGTTGTTGCCGGTGCGCGAAAAGCTTGGCGGGTCGCTGAATGAAGCCCTCGACATCAAGAATTACCTTACAGAGGCTCGAATTGTCGCCGACTCCACGGTGCTCGGGAAAACCGTCGCAGACCTCATGAAGCTCGCCGGCGGCGATGCAATCGTGACGTCGATCCTGCGCAATCGCACGATGCGGATGACGCCACTGCCCGACGTGGTCCTCAAGGTGGATGACATCCTGTTGCTCGAGGGCGACCCAGAAGCGCTGGATCGCCTTGTCTCCCAGGGCAGGCTCAGCGTGACCGGGGATAGGGGCGGTGGTGACGACACCACCAACGAAATGGTCGCTATCGAAGCCGTAATCGGTGAAAGCTCCTCTTTGATCGGCTGGACCGCCCAGCGCCTTGCCCTTTACGATCGCTTCAATGTCAACCTCCTGGCCGTCAGCCGTCGTGGGGAGCGCCTCGACCGCAGGCTGGCCGCAGTCGAGCTGAGGCTCGGGGACGTTGTCGTCTTGCGGGGCGGTGCAGCGAGGATGCCCGAGATACTTCGTGAACTCGGCTGCTTACCGCTGGCAGAAAGGGCTATCCTTCTTGGCAGCGTCCGCAAGGGTATCGTGCCGGTAGTGGTGCTTGCTCTCGCCATGGTGGCGACGGCGTTTGGGCTGCTGCCAGTCTCCGTCGCTTTTTTCGCGGCCGCGGTCGCGATTGTGCTTTTCAAGGTCATTCCGCTCCGCGATGTTTACCAATCGCTCGATGGGCCTATCCTCGTCATGCTCGCCGTTCTCATTCCAGTGAGCGATTCACTACGCAGTACAGGAGCTACGGGAGTAGTTGCCGGCGAGCTTGCCAGACTGGGGACCCTCCTTCCGGCGTCCGGCGCACTGACGCTCATCCTTGTCGCCGCCATGGCCGTTACGCCATTCCTCAACAATGCCGCCACCGTCCTTGTCATGGCGCCTATCGCCGCCGAATTTGCTAGTGATCTGGGCTACAGGCCCGAACCGTTCTTGATGGCTGTCGCCATTGGCGCCGGCTGTGATTTTCTCACCCCGATCGGACACCAGTGCAACACGCTTGTCATGGGGCCGGGTGGCTACCGCTTCAGCGACTATCCGCGTCTGGGACTGCCCCTGTCTTTCCTCGTAGTCATTATTGCTGTGCCGATGCTTATGATCGTCTGGCCAATGAACTGACATCCGATATTCGGATGTCTTCTTGGAAATCCCACACGACACCACATTCGTGAATGAGGTCGCCGCGCAAGCCTGACGCGGGCTGGCCAACCTGCGGTCAGTGTCGCCAGCAGTTCCCCTCTCGTCCCGCCCGCGGCAACAGAAACTGTGTTCCGGCCGCTCTATCGGGGCAAAGGGAAAGCCAGCAAACAAACCTTAGGCCATGGACTATACACCGCAGCGAGATTGTCAGGGGCTTGGCGGAGTATTGACGTCGTTTCTCACCTAGGAAAAGCCGGTTCACCTTCGTGATGACGACAGGCCGATAACTCTTTCTTCGAGAATACGAGGCCCTTTCGGGCTGCGATCAGCATCACAAGTCGTGTGTTGCTCAGCGGCAGGGCCCTGGTGAACTGCAAGTCGTCGCGACGACCATTCGACCTTGGTGCTACCTGAGATACCAGCGTTGCACATCGCGCAGGAAGGACGAGGGCGGCTGTTAGCCGCCCAGTCATTTCATCTCACACGTTGCGACGACCTCTGGCGCTTTCCAGGTCATCACCTGTGTAGACTTCATCCGTTGGATCGAAGCCGGTCCAACCGCCTGCTTCGTATTCGGTTCGCCGATGGGCTATGTCGACGGAATTATATTGCTTCAGTATCTGTTCCGCGTCGGGGACAAGGTCGTCTTCGACCCTGGCTATAACCATTGTTCCCCCGCGCCGAACGCCTTCGGCATAAACATGTGCGTCGCTTTCCGGCACACCGGACTCTGTCATCGCGCCGATGATGCCGCCAGCTGCGCCACCGACCACGGCACCGCCGACAGCGCCGACCGCAGTCGCCGCCAGCCAGCCCGCGGCAACCACGGGGCCGAGACCAGGTATGGCCATCAGGCCAAGGC
>NZ_RZQL01000006.1 GCF_003997935.1 Mesorhizobium sp. M7A.F.Ca.US.006.01.1.1 | reverse complement strand
GACCGATGCTGCGGGCGCGACGCTGGTTGTAGTCGACGTCGGCCTTGTGAATCTGCAAATCCAGGAGCCGGTCTGCAATCGAGCGGGTCGAGCCCAGTTGGTCGATGGCATAGGCGCCGATCAGGTGCTTCTTCGACGCCTTGAGCTCGGCCCCGGTCGGTCCTTGCTGCGCCATCTGCTTTACCACATCTCGCACGATGCTCAGTGTTTGGGCAGCGCAGTCCGAGCGTGTCTCTGTCGTAACCAGAAGCGAGTCAAGGGTTAGTTCAGAGCTGACGTGATAGGCAAGGCCGCGTTTTTGACGTACCTCCTCGTAAAGGCGGGAAGTCAAGTATGAGCCGCCAAGGATGTCGTTCAGCAGCACGGCCGCGTAGAAATCCGGCGCGCTAGGCTTCACGCCAGGCCAGGCCAACGTCAGCGAAGTCTGCGGCAGGTCGTAGTTCTCCTCCACCAGTTGACCGAGTTTCGGCGCGACATCGTAGACGGGGACGAGGGTTTGTTGCTCAGGCAAATCACCAAACAGCTGGTCAAGCCTTTCCCTCAACGTGTTCGCGTCAATGTCACCCACCACGGCAATATGGAGCCCGTCGCGAGCGAAAATGGCCTGGTGGAAGGCGCGGAGGTCGGACGGCGTGATGCCGGGCAGGCTCTCTTTTGTGCCTTCTCCCAGCCTTGAACAAGGATGCGCGCCATAGATCGCGCGCAGCCATTTGCGCTGAGCGATGGCGTTAGGGTCTCGCTCGCTGCCGACGATGCGGGAGACAATCTCGGCGCGGACGCGATCGATCGGCCCCTGCTCGAAGCGCGGCGCGTTCAGCGCGAGCCGAAGCAGGCCGAACGCCGCGTCCTGCTTTTTGGAAAGCATGCACATCGATCCGTAGATGTCGTCGCTTTGCGCGTCCAAACTCATTTCGGCGCCGGCATGGTCGAGCTTCACCTGGAAGGCACCGCTGTCGTAATGGCCAGCGCCTTCGATGAACAGGCCGGCCATCAGTTTGGCCATCCCCTCCTTCCCGACCGGGTCCTGCTTGGTGCCGCCCTTGAAGGCAAAGCCGATGTTGACGATTTCCACTGTGTGGTCCTCCACCAGCCAGGCGATGATGCCCTTTTCGGACTTCACCTCCTGGATGTTCATCGCAGCATGGGGCCGAGCGCCGAGCGTCATCTCTTGATTCTCCGTCTTGGGCAAGAGATAGCCCGTGGTCGAACGGTCGAACGCGAGATAGCGGGCGGCAACTGCTTTGATTTGCTCGGGGGTAACCTTGCGGATGCGATTCGGCCGTTCCTCGACATCCTTCACGGTACCGCCGGTGGCCAGCGTCGAGCCGTAGATGCTGGCGAGCCAGTCCAGGTTGTCTTCCGCAAAGATCATATTGAGCAAATAGTGGTCCTTGGCCTTGCCTAGTTCCTCGTTGCTGACACCATCCTCGGCAATGCGGGCAACTTCGGCAGCGGCCGCCGCTTCGAGATCAGCCAGCTTGGCATCGCCGCGCGGTGCGCCATAGATGGCGAACTTGGTGTCGTCGAGCATAGTGCCCTGGAAATAGACGCGGGCGCTGGAAGCGATACCTTGCTGGACAGCGAGCGCCTGGTAGAGCCGGCCGCGGTTACCGCCGCCGAGAATTTCGGCCAGCAGGTCGAGCGCTTCGGCCTCGCCCGGCTTGGCGGTGTGGTAGGACGGCACCACCCACTGCGTCGAAAAACTGGGCACGCTGACGCGGGCGTCTGAGAGCGTGACGGTGCGCCTGGTGTTCTGCTCGGGCTCAACCGGCCGGATGCGCGGCGGCAGGTCAGGTCCGCGCGCCACCTTGCCATAGGTCTTTTCGGCCAGCGCCCGCACCGTGTCCGGTTCGACATCGCCGGCCACGATCAGCACGGAGTTGTTGGGCCAGTAGTACTTTTCATAGAAGACGGTGGCGTCGACGCGGTTCAGCTGCTCGATCTCCTGCATCCAGCCGATGATCGGGATGCGATAGGGGTGGTTCTGCCACAGCGTCGCGTCGATCTCCTCATGGAGAACGTCCTGCGGGTTGGTGTCGGTGCTTGAGCGGCGCTCCTCGATGACCACATCGCGCTCGGTCTTGACGACATCGTCGGTCAGGATGAGGTTTCGCATTCGGTCGGCCTCGAAGCTCATCATCAGCTCGAGCGCCGACGGCGCCACTGTCTGATAGAAGGCGGTGTAGTCGGAGGAGGTGAAGGCGTTGTTGGAGCCGCCGATCTCGAACACTGCGCGGTCGAATTCGCCGCCCGCATGGTTGGTCGTCGCCTTGAACATCAGATGCTCGAAGAAATGGGCGATGCCGGATTTGCCCGGCGGCTCGTCGGCGCTGCCGATCTTGTACCACACCATGTGGGTGACGATCGGCGCCCGGTGGTTGGGAATGACGACCACCTCCATGCCGTTGTCGAGCACGAAATCCCTCGCCTTGCCGTCCTCCCATGCGACGGGGATCGGAGCCGGCCCCGCGCCGACCAACTCGGACGCAACGGACGTCCTGCGAAGCCCATGAGTGCGGGGCTTGCTTGGTAGTTCTGGTAGGGAGAGTGGGGTTATGGGCTGCGTTCCTGGCAAAGTGATCTGTTCCTCATTTTGAAGGATCTATGTCTCCCGAACGCCTATTGGGAGAAAGTGGATCGGCACGCGACGCCGAGCCACATGAGCCGTCAGCGTGTTGCTGGGCCTGACGCGAGCCTCATCTTTGGATGCGTCCGGGAAACTTTCGGCATGGTGAGGCCATGGGAAGTCTGCTCGTTATCCATTGGGTGTTTGCGGATACCTGAGCATGCCCCGTGCCAAGTAAGAAAGCCCCGATTCGCAAGGTTTGATCCAACCTTGATACTTGCGATATCCGACATTGTCGGGCATCCGACAGAAAGCGCCTTTCGCCGGCGCGCCGGCTATGACGCTCGCCTCCTCCGGCGTGACGACGATCCTTTGGCGGGCGCCGCGCACACCGATCTGCCCGCCTATCAGCACCGCGACATCGAAGGACAGCGCGATCGTGACTGGATGGGTCTTACGCAAACATGCAGCAGTGCCACCGCGATCAGGACTTCATCCGCCCCACAAAGACCCGAGCGCGAGGGACGACGTGTAAGGCAACATGTCATCCTCGATAATGATGCCGCGCATAAAGAGGTAAGGTCCCTCGTCGTACCGGCGAGCCCCTTCGCTGGGTCTCGCGAGGGTCTGGTTTGCGAACGTCGACCGACAGCATCACGGCATGGGCGGCCCCATCGGTAGGCAAGCATTGACCGTGCCATCAGCGTTGAGGCAGCGCAGAGCCCAATTTCCCGGTGCCAGCCGGTACGTTGGAGCTTCAACTGTGGCCAGCCAAGCGGGCCGAGGCCGTGAAACTCCTGATACCCTGGACCGTCCGGATTGCAACGCACGACGCCTTGGTCTCGCGCCAACGTCCATTGACGCTCAGCGAAGCATCATGCGGACGAGCTGGGAAAGCTTGGCCGGGCCGGCGCCTTCCCAGGCGCATGGGACGCGCGACGACCCATGTGGACCTTGGATTTCACTACGCACTTACGCTGCTTTGGCCTTGTCAGCAGCCTGAGCATAAAGCGTGCTCAGCTTTCAGGGCGAGCCTCTTTCATGTTGATAGCATCTGTCGTCATTCAGGATCGCCCCATTTTCGCATGCCGCTTGCAGCTTTCAGACTGTTGTCAGCCAGGGCCGCCATAAAGGGTCTCGTTTAACGCATTCGGGAGGCTTCATCACTCGACCACATTAATTTCGGGCCGTTCGCCGGCGCTCCGAATGGCACTTAACACCAGATCCTCTCCAAACCCGTGATGATCCAAGAGGAAAACGAAAAATCCCTAAATCATAAAAAAGCACCGATACGGTCGGCTCCAGGCTGATGAAATTGCGGTCTCACTGGCCACGCACGATACTTGCGATGGCGATGGCCATTGCAAAGGCCGGTCAAGCACCCAAGACGCTGACAAGCACGCCTCCGACCAAAGCTCGATCGTTGGCAGCCTTTCTAGCCGTATACTTGGGGCATTTTGGGACGGCGATCCGGACGCCGATTAAAACCTGCCGGTCGTCTAAATGGAATGGTTGGTCCGGGTCCTTACTGGACCTGCGCCAACCCGATCGGGCCGGCGCACAGGGGCACCCAGACAATTGGACACGTCGCCTTTGCGCGGCGGCTTGCACTTTCTCGGATGGCCTTTTTTCTCCCCGGGCGAAATCGAGCGAGCGGTGAGGCGGAGCCTTCGATTTTGCCGATCATGTCGTGTCGCTTCGATCGAACTGCTCAGACGATGATAGCGGCATTGATTGCCGCGGCCGAAATGCGTTGTGTGAAGTACGATTTCTACGCCGTATACATACTGCCGTACAGTTCGCCCTGTCAGCAGCCTTGCCAGCAATCCGCCCTGTGTCCAACTGTCGTCGAATTCACCGGTGTCATTGAGGAATTCGTATGATCGCCTCGAAACCATCATTGCGACCGCGGGCGGGCGACGCAAGCTCTAGACTGCCACCGATCCGCTGGATAACCATGTTAGCGATATGTAGACCAAGGCCTGAGCCCGCAGCAGGAGTAGCACCACGACTAAATCGCTTTGTAAGCCCTTCGAGGTCGGGGAGGGGCACCACCGGTCCGGCGTTTGCAATAGCGATGGTTCCATCAGTTTGGACGGAAACTGTTGTCGGAACAGTGGGCAGTCCATGTATCAGCGCATTCTCGATCAGGTTACGAAGGAGGATCCCAAACGCATCGACATCCACTTTGCGCATCAAAGTGGGGCAGCCGTCGACGTTAAGATGCAGGCGTCCGGCATATTGCGGCTTTTTCCTCAGGTCATCGATTTCCAGCCGAACCGATCGGACAAGATCGATCGCGTGATCCGCCATGCCAACCCCCGATTCGGCTTGAGCGAGCTGAAGCACTTTTTCGACAAGGCGGCCAAGGCTCGACAGCGCTTGCTCGATGCCGCGCGCACGCATTTTGGCCGACCCATTGGGAAGCTCGGCCACTAATCTCTGCATCTGAGCGATTGAACCTGCGATCGGCGTGCGCAGTTCATGCGCACTGTTTGCGGCGAACTCGCGTTCGGCCTCGAGAGCCGCCCGCAGACGATCGAGAAGCCGATTGACGGATGCCGCGATTGGAGCCAACTCTGCCGGGAAATCGCCCAAGTCCATTGGTGACAGATTGCCGCCGTCGCGCGATCCGATCTGCTGTCGCAGTACCTCGATTGGCCGCAGCGAGCGCCGGATCACGATCCACCAAACAGCTAAGCTAAAGGGCAGGAGCACGAGTGTCGGAAGGAAGACAAAAAGTGCGCCCTTCGCGATTGTGGTACGGCGGCCATCAAGCGGTTCGGCCAACTGATGATACACGCCGTCTTGGATCTCCTCTGTGTAGACGCGGTAATCAGCGTTTCGCCAAAAGCCGTTACTCAGGGGAGCATCAGGGAAGGGCTGCTGACCCTCTTCCGGTTCAGAAATAAGCACTACCCCGTACTTATTAATAACCTGCTCACGATAGGTCCAGTACTTTTCATAAGTTGGCAAGTGGTTATTGTATTGATCAACGTGTTTTCCATTCAAGACCTTGATCAGCTCTGGTTCTCTGTACTCTGCGCTCCCCTGGAGCAAGTCATCCGAACTTTCGTTTACATTATTGCAAAAAATGAACGCAGCAATGGTTGGGGCGGCGATCCAAACCAGGAGCGTTGCCCCGCCTAACCACGATATCAGCTTTCTCGTCATGCTGTTCGAGTTCGTCATGTGACCACGAGCCTGTATCCGGAGCCACGCACGGTTGCTATTCTATCCCCGCCGATCTTCTTGCGGAGCCGGCTGACATAAACCTCCACTGTGTTGCTCTCGAACTCCGAATTGAATGAATAAAGCGCGTGCTCGATCCTCCCCTTTGAAACGACCGAACCGGGCCGGCGTAGAAGGCAGTCGAGCACCGCCCATTCGCGTCCAGACAGGTGGACCTCCTGCCCGTCGCGGAAGAGGCGTCGCTCGGCTGCCTGTATGGAAAGCGTCCCAACCGAAAATTGCGGCTCCGGAAAATGCCCTTGGCGACGTGCCACTGCACGGATGCGTGCCGAGAGTTCCCCCAGATCGAACGGCTTGACCAAATAGTCGTCGGCGCCAGCGTTGAGCCCCTCGATGCGATGCGAAATCCGATCGCGGGCTGTCAGAATGATGACCGGCGTTGTATCAAGCCCCTTGATCAGCTCCCGCAGATAGTCGATGCCATTGCCGTCCGGCAGGTGAACGTCGAGCAAAATAACGTCGTAGCCGGCCACAGCTGCATGACCGCGCGCTCCGGACAGGCCCTCGGCCCAGTCGACCGCGTGGCCACCAGCCACCAAATGATCGTGCACAGCACTTCTAAGGTCGTCGTCGTCTTCAATGAGCAGTATTCGCATCAGGCTGCCGAGCTCCGGTATGAGGGCAAGGCTCCTGCCTTATTGATCGAAGCTGACAGTAGGCTGAACCGGCGCCAGCGAATATCTGGGGGCTTTCAGGCTGCTGTCAGCTACAATTGCAAGAAAGGGGTCGTTAACAAAGCCAAACGAAGAGGCCTTATGAAACCCCTCCTGATCTCGGCACTTTTGCTCAATGTGACCACCGGCGGCTGTACACTGGTTGGCGGGCAATTCGACGTGGCGGTCAACGAATGGCAGCCGCGCCACGCGTCAATGTCCAGGCTTGAAACTGACAGGTGTCTTAAATACGAGGGCACCGTAGCGGGTGCCTCCAGTTATCGAACAGTGCCTAGCAGGTCAGAAGTGCACTTTGACCATAGGGGTCGTCCGTATTTTCGGCGCTCGCGAACAGAGTCGACGGTCAATCGATGCGCCACTGCCAGAGTCTGGAACGGTCAAGTGTTTGTTATCCCCCGTCCGGGCCATATTCTCTGCCGAGGACCAAGAAGGCCCTATTTTCGGTGCCCACGAACAGAGCCAACGGTCAATCGATGCGCCACTGCCAGGGTCTGGAACGGTCAAGTGTTTGTGATCCCCTGTCCCGGCCGTGTTCTCTGCCGAACTCGCCCTTGTAGTCGGCACACCAAAGATCGTTAGGGCGACAGCCGTTTGAAAGTGGTGTCCCCGTCGCCCTGTTGCGCCTGCGCTTGCGGCGCTCGACCATGCCGTGGCGGTCGAGCACGGCATGCACGGCCGAGATCGCGGGCCGGTGCACATCCGGATACAGCCGGGCCAGCCGCTCGCGTATCTTCGGCGCACCCCATGTCGGCTTGTCTTGCTTGAGGCGCACAATCAGCTTCTCGATTTGAAACGGAAGCTGATTGGCGTGGCGATAGGGCCGCCGCGATCGGTCCGTCAGCCCTCCAGGCCGCTGTCGTTGTAGCGCGTGAGGATCTTGTAGCCGGTCTTGCGCGAGATATCGAACTCCCGGCAAAGCACCGCCATCTTCTCGCGTCCAGCAGCCGGGCGACGAACTTCAGCCGCTCTTCCATGACGTTACACTCCTTCCAAGGCACCTTGCTCTCCTTGCAAAGGGCCGAAAGTGTAACCCATCTATCCGGAATGAACTGTCACCCATCTCTCGGGAAGGAAAGTCATGGCCAAGGCAACTGGAAGCCGAATTTTCTTTTAGAGTATGAATCAGCGCCGTCTGCCGAAAAGCGCGTCCACGATCTTCCCTTTTGAAACGACCGTGCAGGGCTGGGGCAGACGGTAGTCGAGCACCGCCCATCCGCGTCAAGTCAGGTAGACCTCCTGCCCGTCGCGGAAGAGGCGTCGCTCGGCTGCCTGTATGGAAAGCGTCCCAACCGAAAATTGCGGCTCCGGAAAATGCCCATGGCGACGTGCCACTGCATGGATACGCGCTGAGAGTTCCCCCAGATCGAACGGCTTGACCAAATAGTCGTCGGCTCCAGCGTTGAAGCCCTCGATGCGATGCGAAATCCGATCGCAGGCTGTCAGAATGATGACCGGTGCCGATTCAAGTTCCTTGATCAGCTCCCGCAGATAGTCGATCCCATTGCCGTCCGGCAGGTGAACGTCGAGCAAAATAAGGTCGTAGCCGACCACAGCTGCATAATCGCGCGCTTCGGACAGGTTCTTGGCCCAGTCGACCGCGTGGCCACCAGCCACCAAATGATCGTGCATAGCACTTCCAAGGTCCTTATCGTCTTCAGTGAGCAGTATTCGCATCATGCTGCCGAGCTCCGGTATGAGGGCAAGGCTCCCATCTTATTGGTCGAAGCTGACAATAGGCTGAACCGGCGGCAGCGAATTATTTGGGGAGCTTTCAGGCTGCTGTCAGCTACAACTTGCAAGAAAGGGGTCGTTAACAAAGCCAAACGAAGAGCCCCTATGAAACCCGTCCTGAACTCGGCACTTTTGCTCAATGTGACCCCCGGCGGCTGCATCAGCAAATTGATTTGGGAAACAGGCGCGCCGGTTCTAATGACCGACGCAGGCCGAGGTCTGGAGCTGGACCAGCGAACGGCGTCTTCGGTTTTTCAGGCAACAGCCACATGGAAGAATATGATTGGCTCGACCATGCGCCGAGCTTTGTCGAACGGATTGGTCGCGGGCGCACTACCACAGATTATGGCAGGTTTACGCCCTGGCCTTGACACCCGGGGTGATCGTCACCGGCGGAGCCGCGGCGTACTGATCGGATATCTAACGTCGCTGAGTCTCTCGTCGGTGCAGTGGATCTCTCGGCTTAGCCATCATGCAAAAAACGACGGTTCCGCGACACCACTTTTCAGGTCCGTGACACAGGCTTTGTGAGCCGATCTGTTGTTCTTACCCCAGGCTAATGGCTGAACAGCTCTGTCGCCGGCTCGATGCGCCAGATGGCGCGATGTTTTGAACCCTTTCACGAGGCGACGGCAGCAGCCGACCGGCTCTCCTATCGCGGCTCCCGCGATCCACACACCCAACAAGGGAATCTACCATGGTAATGAAGGCACCGGTTGCCGACGCTAGGAATGGGTCGGTAGTAGATCGGCTGGTCGGCATCGACCTCGCTCGGGGCCTGGCTGTCTTCGGGATGTATGCCGCCCATCTCGGTCCCGACCCCGGCGAAGGAGGACTAGTCGGGTTTCTGATGGAACTAACCCATGGGCGGCCGTCGGCCCTGTTTGCCGTATTGGCCGGTTTTTCAATCCTCCTGATTACAGGTCGCAAGGCGCCGAAGTCGGGGATAGCCGGTAGACAGGCCATCGCCAGAGTCGCAATTCGTGCCCTTGTTTTGCTCGCGCTTGGCTCAATCCTGGGCTGCCTCGGTACCCAGGTCGAAGTCATCCTAGAATACTACGGAATTTGCTTCTTGTTGGTATTGCCGCTCCATCGGCTCAGCGCATATCAGCTGGGCTTGATCGCTGCCGCTACGGCATTAGTTCTCCCGCAAGTCCGTTCCTCCCTTCTGTCGGTTGCCCCCAACCTCCTCGACCCGGTCTTCAACCTCATGGTCAACGGCTACTATCCCGCGGTGACCTGGGTTCCTTTCCTCATCGCTGGCATGGCCATCGCGCGCCTTAATCTTAATACGCTAGCAGCGCATTGGCGCCTTGGTCTGGCGGGGGTCGCGCTGGCCGTGTTGGGCCATGGGGGATCCTTGCTCGCGCTGAGTTCCCGCGCTTTGACTGAAACCTCCTTGTGGTGGTCTGACGTTGACGGCGCTTTTGAGCCTTCCAAGTCGTCATTTATAGTCAAGTCGTCATGGATAGCCGCACCTCATAGCGAAACGACGCTTTCGATCGTGGGCAGCACCGGTTGCGCAATGATCATCTTGGCGGCTTGCATGCTCGCTGTGGATGCGCTCCCGCGTCTGCGAAAGCTGGTCTGGCCAATAATCGCAGTCGGCTCGATGTCTTTGACGGCCTATGTGCTGCACATTGCGGGAATAGCCTATCTTATGAAGATAAACATTTTCAAAGACGAGAGCCTGTCCACGCTCTTTGGCTTCGTTGTGGTTATCAGCACTTTTGCGGTGCTTTGGCTGCGCATCTTCCAGCGAGGACCGATGGAAGTGCTGATGGGTAGGGTCGCAGATCTCGCGCGTCACATCCGCTGAGCACCGCCGCGCCCCGGCCTCCCGATCACATTACGGACAAGGTGGGGCTTTGTCCAAAGCTTGTTCGCGGCAGGGGAGGGTACTTCCTCCCAGCCTGCCGCCTTGTTGATGGAAGCTAAAACGGTCGCGCAGGCGCTAGAGTTGCATCGGCATAATCAGCTTAAACTCGCGAAGTTAAACCCGCGGTTGGTCTATCTCGGCCCGCCTCACCTGAAAGGCTAAGGTATCCGTTTCGGTCAAGGGTTTTAGGGGCCATTTTCGCTGCGCCTTGAGGAGAGCGTTTGCTAGGATGAGGAGCTTTCGCAACAAGATGATGACCTTTGCGGGTTTGCCTGCCGCCTTTAGCGCCTGGTATTTTGCCTTGAGGTCGGGGTTGAAGCGCAGGGCGAAGGGCCGGGCATGTAGAGGGCCTGGCGAACATTGGCCCGGCCGCCCCGGATGAAGGCGCGGCCGCTCCATTTTGCCGAGGCCGGCGAGGCTTGCGGCCTTTGGTTCCGAGTTCCGGCATGTCGATGGTGAGTGTGCAGGCGGTGGCATCCGATGCGCCATATGCTGGTCAGGATTTCGCGGCGCTGGACAGCGTCGGGATCGGCTTTCATGAGGGTAAGCATCGTCTGATCGATATCGCTGAGTTCACGTGGATCTGCTTCCAGCCACTCGTTGTTGTGGCGCCTGAGCAAGGCAAGCGGTCAAGGTCTGGCTCTGGTGCTGGCTGCGGTGCGATCCCCGCACGGGCCAGGTGCCGATCGTGTCGACGATCCACCTCGCCGCGACCAGAGAGCTGCTACTCTCTTCCGCTGTTCATTCTGGCCTCTTCGCAATGAATGTCATAAAATCACCTGTCGCAATTAATGGTTTTTGATTTGGCTCCTACAGCTGGCAGATATCGCCGAGAGTTCCGCAGAGAGCGTCGAAAGTTTTGGCCGCCTTCTTCCGCAGCCGCGCCTTGAGTTTTGAGCAGACCTGTCTTGATCGGGTTGAGATCGGGCGAGCATGGCGGCAGGATCAGGAGCCAGTGCCCCTTTGGCCAACCAGTGGGCGGCGCGTACCTTGCCGACAATCTGGGGTTCCGAACCCGACAGTTGGTTTTCAACCCGACAGTGGCCCGCCTCAGAGCAGGCTACCGCCCTTCGGAGCAGGCAGAAGCTAATCGAGGTTCGCGGGTTCCGGTTTGAATGTGCAGGTCGCTGCGCGCCTGATCTTTCGGTCTGGCGGCACATGACAAAAACTCTCATTTTGGCCGACGATACCCGGTCAGGAGCGGGTATCGCAGTCGAGAAGCGACCCGAGCACGTCCACAAGATGTGCCGAGTTTGCAAGGTGTGTCATTGTTTCTGTCAACGTTCGAGCGACAGCGCACGACGAAACGTCTGGCATACGCCTCGTCTGGCACGCGCCTCGCATATGTTGCAGTTGCTGCTGGAGATCAGGCGATCGAGTGGGCCTTGCAATTTTCCGATTTTGATGCGCCTAAAGTCTCGTGTACAAATCAGGCTGGCGTGAATGGCCTGCCTAAGTTGCGACTTATTACAAAGGAATGGATATGGCGACTGGAACGGTGAAGTGGTTCAACAGCACGAAGGGTTTTGGTTTTATTCAGCCTGACAACGGCGGTCAGGATGTCTTTGTCCACATTTCCGCTGTTGAACGAGCGGGCCTGTCGACCCTTAATGAGGGCCAGAAGATCAACTACGAGGTGGAACAGGATCGCCGCACGGGAAAGTCCTCTGCAGGCAGCCTCAGCAAGGCTGGCTAACGGTCCGGGAAAGCCTTGGCAAGGTTCGTCATCGCCGGAACGCATTGACGGCTCGAAACCCGGGCCGGAGCATGCAAGTTAATGCCGCGGCAGGGATTGCTGGAGCCATCATGAATTACTCTGGAAATGAGGCTCTTGGACGGGAAAGGCGGGGCTCATCCCCGCCCTTTGATTCCGCGCAGATTGGGCCAACGGCTGCTGCGCGTCCGAACGACTGTTGATACGGATTTAGGCTGCGACCTTCTTGCGGGTCCGTTTCGCCGGCGCCGTGGCTGGGGCTTCCGGCTCTTTCGGTTTGCGGCCGAGTCCCATGGTCTTGGCCAAGGCGGAGCGCGCAGCGGCGTAATTCGGCGCCACCATGGGATAATCCGACGGCAGACCCCATTTGGCGCGATATTCGTCTGGGGTCAGACCATAGTGCGTCGCCAGATGGCGCTTTAGCGATTTGAATTTCTTGCCGTCTTCAAGGCTAATGATGTAGTCCGGTTCGATCGACTTTTTGATCGGGACAGCAGGTTTTTTTACAGGCACAGGCTCTTCTGCCGGTATGAGTCCAGCCGTGCCGTTTAGAGCCCCGTGCACTTGGGCGATCAGGGCAGGAAGCTCCCCCGCCGGGACGGGGTTGTTGGAGACGTAGGCTGATACAACATCGGCAGTGAGCTCGATGAGGATGTCGGTCTTGTGGGGTTCTTCTGTCATAAACTTCTCCGGGCAGCTTGAAACACAGTTGGGCGAAGTGTCGCTTCATAGTGGCGGTTGCCGCTGAAAGCAAATGGATCGACGGGTGCGCTGCTCCTCCACCATTGAAGTCTCGGCGACGCATCCCGTCATCGTCCATCGCTAAAGGCAGCGTATTGAATTATGGGAGCGGTCGCGCCCGCCCCACCATAGCGATACAGCAAGACAATCAAAAAAGCCGGTCTTTGCTTGGCCCCAAATCTTTTCTCCTTTCGTGAACGCTGAGCTGCCAAGCTGCTACAGTTCACCTCGCGGGGCAACCGTGCACAACACAGGAGTTGCCCGAGCGATACATTCTTCACTTGCCGCTTATCAGCGCTGGTGATTGCACTTTGCAGCCTGCCTCCGGACCCGCAGCGCTCACGCTGTTGGTTTTGCGCCTGCAGGCGTCGGAAGTCGGATCGCCGCAGCTAATTTCCTCAGGCGGACGAATTCAACAAATCGATTGTTTGGATCGAAGGCATCCACACCATCGATGCCTCTAGAATATGATCCAGCTACAATCACCGTGCTGTAATGGCAGGGACGGCCAGCACAAGCGCGACACGATCCGGCGGGTCCATCGCTGCGTTACGTATTCATGGCTACTGCATCGGGCGCTCGGTCGACCGCCTTAAGCCAGGTCGCCGCATTGCGAGACGGTGACCGGCGAGGGAGAGGGCGCTCTGGCAACGAAGCGAGGCGGGTGGCCTTGCGGGTGGCCGCGTGATGTCATCCGGCTCTCCTGCCGATCTCTGCCGGCCAGATCTGGAGCAACTGTTTTGCATAGATATGGCTCTCTTCAGGGGGCCATCTATGATGGGAGCCGAGCGCGTGTTCGAGCCGGGGAACAGGCTGCGCATGCACTGTGCCCACCTATTGCGATCGTGCTAACCTTGGTTGTTCGGACTTGCCGTTAAAGGCAAGCGACAGATTGAAGTTATGCTGCACCATCTGATTGCCTGGCTCGTTTTCGAGAGCTCGCCGATACAGGGCCTGTGCCGCGTCATGCCGCCCCTCAATGTCCAAAATCACGCCCTTCGCATTCAATGCACGTACGTTTCCTGGGGCTGCAACCAAGACGCTGTCGAGCACCTCAACCGCTTCGTGCGGGCGCTTCTGGCCCACCAAGGCATTTGTAAGTCGTATCGCCGCATCAACATTGTCCGGGTGCTGCTTCACCTCATCCCGCAAAGCCCGCTCTTGAACATCCTGACCAACTTCGCGCAAAATGCGTTCGCGCATAGCCGGATCGATTTGATCGGCGCTGAGCAACTCGGGGGAAGATGTCTCCTGCACGGAAAGAGCCGGCTTTTGCCAGCTGGCGCAACCGCCCAAAGGCAGAATGGCGAGTACGGCAAAAAGAAGTGAGTTCCGGCGCAGAAACATAGGCGATGGAGAAACTGTATTACTATTCATGTTATCTCTCAGTTATCGGGGAGGCGCGTGGCGTTCAGTTAGGAAAGGTGGGACTACTCTAACAATCCGCTGTTCGATCCGTGCGGGAGTGTGACGGATCCTGCGGGGCGAATTGTAAAGTCGGAGGCGAGGTCTTGATAAGACAGCACGGCGAGATCAACCCCGTTTCGCGTCAGAAAGCCGCGGACGAAACGTCGGACATCCATCGACGTCAACAGAATAGGGCGGGTTTGACCCGGTTCTGCGTTCGAAAGGACCTGACGTATCTGTGATAGCATCGCTTCGCTTTGCCGATCCTCCAGTGCGAGATAGGGGCCTGCATCCGAATCTCGAACCGCGCCACGCATCACATCCTCGCTCTCGCGCTCGACGACCAGGGCGGACACGATGCCCTCCGTGTTGGCATGGCGGTGGCAGATCTGTCGCTTCAAACCAGAACGGACATATTCCGTCAGCAGGGCAACGTTCTGCTCACGCTCGCTCCATTCGGCCAATGCCTCCAACACGAGACGGGTGTGGCGGATTGGGATACCTTCCTCCAGGAGGCGGCGCAGAACATCGGCAATCCGAGGAATCGGCGTCGTGCGTAGCACCTCTTTCACAAGCTCAGAATATTCCTGCTCCATTCGGCCCAGGAAATGTCGGGTCTCTTGGATGCCCACCAATCGCGGTGCGTAGCGGGTCAACGCTGCATGGACGCGCAAGGCGAGGAGTTCGCCGGGAGCCCTATGCTCCGTGCCGGCGCCCGTAAGGGCCTTTGCAGGGGTATGTTCAACCGGGAGTCTGTCCGTTTTCGGCTCACGTCTAAGGGGGACACCGCTCGAGTCGACGTGCGCTACATCGGCTCGGAGCGCCATCTGGTTTGGATCTAAGGCGTCCTGTTCGACTGGCACGCCCTCGACATCAATTCGGAATTGCGATTCAGGCAGCTGCTCGTCAACCAAGACAGGGATGCGAGGAACGATAATGCCCAGATCGGCTGTGACCAGGAGCGAAACGCGCCCAATATGTTTTTGCAATTCGGCTTGATCGACCGCCTGCATAAGATCTGGCGCTAGAAAAAATGCGATCGGGAATTCCTTCGCAGGCGCGGCTTGCTTAGGCTCCGCTGCAGTTCCACCTTTCGCATCGGCAGTGCCGGCGCCCAGCACATCAGCCTTGACAATGCTTACCGCAGCGAACACTGCGGCCAGCATCAGAAAGACGGGGAGGGGAAACCCAGGAACGAACCCCATTACAACCAGGACGCCGGCCGCCAGTCGCAAGGCTCGAGTGCTGGCCGTGAGCTGACTGACCATTTCTGTACCGAGGTTGATCCTCGCCGTCCCAGTCACACGGGTGACGATGGTCGCCGCAGTAATGGAGAGCAGAAGGGCCGGAATCTGCGATATCAATGCATCGCCTATCGTCAGCAGAGTGTAGTGATGCAGTACCTCGCCGAAGGACATGCCCTTGGAGAGCAGGCCGATCGAAATTCCACCCAGCATGTTGATGCAGATAACCACCAGCCCGGCGATGGAATCGCCCTTCACAAATTTCATCGCGCCGTCCATCGCGCCATAGAGTTGGCTTTCCTTCTCCAATTCGGCGCGCCGCCGGCGGGATTCGTTGGCATCGATGTGGCCGTTGCGTAGCTCTGCGTCGACCGCCATTTGCTTGCCCGGCAGAGCATCCAGCGTGAAACGCGCCGCCACTTCTGCCACCCGTTCGGCACCCTTCGCGAGGACCATGAATTGCACCATGGTGACGACCAGAAATATGACGAAACCCACCACGATATTGCCTGAAATGACGAAATCGCCAAAAGTATGAATAATGCTGCCGGCCTCCCCCTCGGCCAGGATCAGTCGCGTCGTTGCGACCGTGAGCGCGAGACGGAATACAGTGGAAATCAAAATAACGCCGGGCAAAGAGGAAAAATCAAGTGGAGTACTGACATACAGGGCAACCATCATCAGCAGTATGGCCAACCCCATATTGAATCCTATCAGGGCGTCGACCACCACGACCGGGATAGGCATGACCATCATCGCGACAGCCAGAAGCAGCATCAACGCAACCATTAAATCCGGGCTGGCCGGCGCACGCTTGATGAAGTCACGCAGGACGTTGGCCATCGAGACACCTTTGCAATCGGTTGAGACTTACTCTGCTGTTACGCCATGAAACGTGGCTTTCGAACTCCGAAGGCGCCTCAGCCTTGGCCAGCGCGTGACCCTGCATGAGAGCCACAAGCAGGCGCGAAATGGCTGGGCAGCAAATGTTTCCAACGCAGCCAGCTTGTCAGCACCGAGCGCGACAGGATGTTTGGCTGGCCATAGAGTGCTGCTTGATGGGGCCTGCGAGCTTTCAATATTGGAGAGCAGCAATGCGGCCATTCCTGCTCAGCAGCACACGGCTGTCCTCAATACGTTCGACCACCCATCCATCAGCCAAAATGGCGCCGACAAAATACTTCTCGCTGTCGATGACAATATATGGTTGGACCCCATGCCACACAGCTTCGACCGCGATTGCGGATGGCGCCTTCTCCTCTTTGATGAGCACTCCGTTCACCAGTGTTAGAGTACCCTTGGTGCGACGATCGAACGATTGCTGAAGCTTCTGCCAACTGATGACCGATTCAGACGTGACGGTGCCTTCGGCGGTCACAACACCCTTTGCCGACCCAATCTTGACGTCGAGAAGACCCGCTCGATCGACTTCCTCCTGCAGCTCTTGGGCCGCTGCCTCCGTAAGTTCATTGTCAGCGCGGTGACTGATCGTTCTGGACGCGACTTCAGCCCGAAGTGAATTGGGGCTCGATCCACTTGCATTGCCAAGATAGGAGATCGTGCCTGAAAGCGCGCCGATCCCGAGTGAGCTGATTATGACCATGGCGAGCACACCGATCGGTAGGCGCGGTATGCCGGTCGAACCAGGCGGCTCTGCATCCTGCACGGACAAAGCAATGGACATCTCGCCTACGAGCAGGACGACAGGAAGGGGCACAACAACGGACTGGCCTGCGGCGATATTCCGGTTGCCCTCGATACTGAGTCCGGGTGCAAGCGCCTCCAGTTCGATCGACTTGCCAAGAAGAGTTACACGAAGGTGATGCGGTGCCAGTCCCTGCTCGACAAAGACCAAATCGGCATCGAAGCCGCTGCCGATTAAACACTTTTGAAGATCCGTCTTGCCGGTCAGACCGCAATAGTGCCCCGAACGCACTTCGAAACGGAGGGAAACGGCGTCATCCACAGAGCATCTCTCAAACAGGATAGAAGCCGCATGGCAATTGCCATGCGGCTCATTTCGGGACTACGTCGCGTCAATAAGGAGACGCGCTAGGGGGCAGTCTAAAACCCGCTTCCGACATTACGAAACGCGTTCGTCGGCGGCCTTCTTGATGGTCTGGAGATTGGTCGTTAGAGTGCGCAACTGGACACTCCTTTTCGTCGCCTCCAAGCTAACATTGGTTAGTTCCTGCACTTGCGCCTGAAAAGCAGTAGCATCAGCTCCGCTTGTATTGCCGGGAGTGCCACTGTTAGTTTTATCGGTATTGCCGGCGCTACTGGTATTGGTATTGCCTGATTTTTTATTATTATCAACTGCAGCCATGATCATTCCTTTTTCTGTTGGAGTTGTGCCGTCAATAACGGCCTGTATGACCTCACGCCGGATTTCCCGCGTCAGGCATCTTCTGTGTCATCCAAAGCTTCATCGGCCTCAGCCATCGCATCGTTCGCGAATTGGAACGCGAACGATCGCAGGATACTTTGGAAGGCTTCACTTTGTGCTGCAGACTGTGAGTTGTCTTGAAGTTGATCATTTGAAACGGTCCGGTTATCCGCCCGATCGTTCCCGCCAGCTGCCTTGCCATCATTCCCACCAGCTGGCTTGCCATCATTGCCATCAGCCGGCTTGCCATCACCAGAATGCTCGGATTTCGAATCCCCATGGCCCTTTCGGATCAAGGAAGTCCCGAGGTTGCCAACTCCACTCCCAATTGCTGCTATCATCAGGTACTCCGGCATTTGCCATTGGCGGCGACGTGTTAAAGGTTAGCCTCGATCAAGCTAAGGGCGGGAGCTTTCGAGAACCTGACGGCTTTTGACAAAAACCGGCCAGCGCAAAAACGTATGCTCTGCAGGATGTTGCTCTCGCATCGAACAGTCGACCACGATCTCGGCTGTTCGGCCAATCCCGCCGTCCACGCATGCCGCGACCGAATGGCAGCCGCAGCAGCTCGTTTGCATCCTCGATGCTGTGGTGTCGAACAGGAGACACGGTCCACGTGCTGCATGACCGCAATGACCGTATTCTTGCTGGCTCCACGGGCGCACGCAACGAGCAGGAACTCGGTCTTTGCATCACCATTCTCTCGCCTGCACATCACGGCCCGGCGCGGTGAGCTCATTGGCTTCGAGAAGGTCGGCGACCGTACGAACATGGGATGGTCTGCCGGCTTTGGGAGGCCGGTGCGGATCCTCTTCTCACCATATCGAAAGCTTGAAGCGGTCGGATTTTCTTGCCCTGTTCGTGAGAACTCCCATCGTCAGCTAATCGTCAGCCAAGCGGTCTATCTAGGCCGGCCGTGCCTGACCTTCGGATCCAAAGGTCCCGTCTCGACACTTTTTGTAACTATAGATCGAAATGGTCCGCGTGATACGCAACGCACACGCTTCTCTGAAGCAAATGTGTGACTTTGTCGGTGGCGAACGAGAGGAGTGACGCATCAATAAAATCGTCAGGCACGTGTCTAGGAAGGGGAGCTAGCCGAGTTGGTCTGATTTCATTCGCTGTTCCTGGAAATCGGCGGACTGAAGCGCTGATAATCTCAGGACATCGATGGCAACGTTGCGAAAGTCCTGTGAGCTCGGGCCAATCTTGGCCTGCTACTGAGAAGCACTTTGGCGGGAACATTACGCCGTCGCGGGTCTGGCTGACCGTGACGTTAACCGAAAGATGCCGCTGGTCTCGTCAGCCGCCAGCACAATAGCAGCACATTCTCGCCTACTACGGAGACGCAATATGAAGGGCATTGGCCGACCACGGAAATCGCAGGCTGAAACTGGAGCCAGCCGCGCGGGGCGGGCGAGCAGTTCCCTTTCGCAATCAAGTCTTGCTGCGGGAGAAGGTGGACAGTCATTCGATTCCGTTGTGGAGCAGATGCGCTCTGGGGACGCCGATAGGAGGCCCTCCTCCCTTCCAGTTGCGCGCGGTCCAGGCGATGCCCGCGAAAGTCTGCCAGGCGCCTCGATTGGCGAAGATCAAATCCTGAACACACCGCCACGTGGAGCCGCTGCGCCACCACGCGGAACCGTAGCGCCACGTGGCGCAGCCGCAAGGCGGCGCGGTTCTCCCTCCATGTCTGAGGGCGAAGCCATGGCGCCGGTCGGTAGCCAACTATCAACCGCGCAGGTGGAAGGCACCAGCTCATCGTCAAATAAAGATATCAGTCCGACACAGCTCAGAATGAACAGTCTTGTTCAACAACTGACTGATTGCGAGGCTGCGGCCAGGAAAACCGACGTCCCCGAGGAGGCGGTGGAGCTGATCAGTGGGGTCGTCGATGCAGCCTCAGCAATTCTGGAGTACCGCGCTAGCCTGCCTGCGGCTGAGGCGCAGACAATTATGCCAGACGACAAGGTGCGTAGATGTTGCCAGATCGTGTGCGACGCCGCGAATGAAGTAGACAAACTTGGCCTGTCGACGATCACGAAATTGGACAAAAAGACCAAGAAAGCGGCAGGTATGGTCGATAAACTCTACTCCTACTCCCAGGCGGACCGGCAGGAGCTGTTGATTTTAAATGTGGAGAACCACCATACGGCGGCAATTAAGTGGTGGGAAAAAAAGGCATGGCGCTCCGAACGGCAGCGATCCGCCTGCGCTGCCACCGCTAGCCTATCCAGTGGAACGCCCGTGATGCGGGAAGCCGAGCGGTGCGCACTGCGGCTGCGTGCCGGCTCGGTACTGAGTGTCAGGATCTGGCTGGTCCGTGAGCGGATCGGTCTTGCGCGGGCCAAGATTGAACTGCGGGCGAGCAGGTTCGAGCCAGATTTGAAGGAACTCCTCGTCGGTCGAAATGGAGTGGTGCAGCTGATGGCAAGCGCCGCTCAAGAAGCTCTTCGCGCCCTCTCTTTGGCGAAGGGCATAATGGATGATGGCAAAACACTCAACGCTCATGATTGCGCGGTTGTAGAAAAAATCATGGAGCGGCTTTCGGATTTTGGATTGGCGTTGCACGAGGTGCATACCAAGCTAAGCCATACCTACCCAGATGCCGGCCTCCCATTGAAACTGTTCGAACGGATCGTGGACGATGCATGGATCACTGCGCACGATGCCATGCACTTGTTGAACCTGCAGTCTCCGCCGTCAGCCATCATGGCGCCACAGGCCCAGGCGGGCGCTGCGATGCCGGCCAGGGCAGGCGCTGCGATACCGGCTGACACTGCTGGTACGGCTGCAGTGTCAGAAGGCACTACAGCGCGAAGGAAAGGGAAGTCAAAGCATAAGTCGGCAGCTCGCGCCGGGACTTCTGCCGCCGGGCAGCCATCAACACCAGTCGCTGCGAACGCCGGCACAGTGCCAGCAGCCAAGGTTCTCGCGCGCTCGGATCAAGTTGCGAGTACACAGGTGAGAGCGCAAGAGGTGGCTGCGAGTTCGTCGGGGGCAGGCTCGACAATCGGGGGCGCCGCGTTGTCAATGGAGGTATTGACGGAGCGGCTCAAACGATTGGACGAACTTTTGCAGTTCGATCTGGCCGGTCAGCAAAGCGTCGTCTCCCAAGTGCGCCAGATGAAGCCTGAGGAGGCCGGTAAGGTCGTGGACGATGTGGCCCAGTACCTGCGAGCCCAGGCCATTGAGATGCAAACCTGTCTCGCCGGGTTGCAGGGGCGTAATGTACGCCTGCTACTCACCTCCACCCAGCTACCCAAAGTGCACGAACGCACAGACCAGCTCAAAGGGTTGCTGAACATGGTGCTGGGACAGGCCAACGCATTGAATGAAGGAAAAGCCGGCATTACGACTGATTGCATGAAGACCTACGCATTTCCGGCGCAAAAATACCTGGAACATTTGTGCAATGCCGACGAATTGATGCCGCCGGAGGCACCGGTCGCGCTGCGTGGCGAGCCAGGAAAGCTGTTTGAGATGAAGCTGCAGCCCAAGATGCTGGTCAATGGTGCGATGCCGAGCCCGATGTGGGTGCACATCCACACGAGTCGCCCCGTCATGGCCAGAAACTTGGAAGGGCTGGCTGATTCCGAATTCACCGCTTGCCACGTTAAATCCAACGAACAGCGCGGCTACAATCGAGAGCGAGAGGAAGCCGATGCTAGGTCCGGTCGCGAGAAGGTCATAATTCATCGCGGCAAACTCACCCCCGCTTTCTGTAAGTCCTTGTTGACCTCAGGGCTTGGCCGCCAACCACGCCATTCGCGTGCCGAGCTCCCGTCGGCGCAGGCTGCATGACAGGGCACTCAGAATGCGGCCGGCCACGCTGTGAGTCAGCGAGCATTTCTCCTGGCCAAACCGCGAATGCCGCTGCGCGAGTTGCGGTCCGGCGATTGGAGTCGATCGGCTACCGTCAGGGCCGATTTGCGATGTCGCGTTACCGGCTGTTGACGTGGCGGCGTATCTTGCCTCCCATCCAACTTATCGCCGAGATCGCGCCGCCAAGATCGAGGCGGAAGGTCTTCCTGCGAGCGCGGAGCAGGCATAGCCGATCCGATCGGGATCGGCGCATCGCAACGACCCAACGGTGTGGTGGAGAAAATTGGATTCGGGAGAGCTCGGTTCCAAGAGGCGGAGTTCCGGCCCGAATACAATCCGCTCGCAAGCACCCACGATGCGCATCCGCAGTTTATTGTCTGGGAGATGGGCTGGATTGCTCGGCGGCGCTGGCGCTAAGGCGGGGCTGTCGCCGGACAATTAGCATTCACTGCCAACAGCCTTGCAACCGTCACCAGTTGCAAGGCTCGGCGGCGGGTCGACAAATCACATGAAATCGTCGTCGGACCCGCTATCGCTGCTGTCGCTATCCTCGGTTTTGTGGAGATAGAGTGGAGGTTTGCCTGCACGCTGCCACTCACCGGCACTGTTCTTCGTCCATTTGTCGGGATGCTGCGTAGGGTCAAGCACCAGGTCGCCATGATCCACTTCAACAAACCCCATCGTCTGCGCGCGCGCTTGTGCTTCCGGATTAGCCGCACGCCAATTCAGCAACGGTCGGTCGCCGTCTATCCGAAGTTGATGCTCCAGCAGAATATCGCCCGCATTTTCGACGAGCGGATGGGCGACTTGAAGATCCACTATGGAAGTGACCTCAGTTCGACCAGGAAATTGTTCCCGCCAACTTTCCGATTCGAACTCGTTCATGCTGAATCCGCCTTCCATTCTCAGCAGTCCGGCACTCCGGTCTCCCAATTGGTAACTGAAATATCGCGCGTGCTCCGTATCTCGACGGATGCCATATTGCTGAGCAACGTCCGCGGTGCGCCTGGCTCGTGACGATACGAACTCCGAATACTCTTGAGGATTGTCGGCGATGTGCGTGATTTCATCACCATGAAATTGCCTCACCTGTCTCCTGAAGGAAGTCCTGTTGATCTCCACCACAGGAGGTCGGGAATTGAGGGAGTATGCTTGGGGAGCCGCCGATGATGAGGCGCCGCTACCTTCCGATCCGGATAAGTGCATTCGGGCAAATGTGTCCGCGAACCCTTCGCTTCCTGCATCCGATTGCTCGCCGGCATTATGCGCGCGGTAACTATCGGATGAGCCACCAATTCGACCATACATGACGATTCGTACTCCTATGTTTCGCAACCGAGCTCAAGTTAGCACGGCTGTTCAACATAGGGCGCTTAGTTGACGACTAGCTGACGAGGGCATTCCAACGGCTGCACCAATCAAATCCGCACTGCCGGCCTCAAAACCTCGGACTGCGCCACGCACCGGCCAGCAGAGGCTGCAAGGTCATGCCCGGAGGACTTGCCGTAGTTGCTGGGTGGCAGATCCGAGGGGAGTGATTGCCCCAGGCCCGCGGTTGCGCGGTTGGCCTGACAGAGACACTGGGGCACGGATGGCCAGCCGACATTTGCCACTAGCATGGAGCCAGGTCAGTTTTGAACTGGGCAGTCGTGGACTTCCATGACTAGGCCAAGCCTGCGGCAAAGAATGCTTTCGCGACAGGCTGGAAATATTGCATAGGAACCGCGTGGCCGAGTTTTGTAGTGCCTATCAGCTGACGCGCTAAGACATGGTCATGGACGATCGTCAGGCGTAGTGCCCGCGCCTCGCTCAACACATGTGAAACGCGCTCACCTTCGGCACGGCAAACTAAGAACGGCACCCCGGTTTCACCGCGAACGTAACGCAGACCGATCAGGACCGCCCTTCCTGTTAAGACCAGCGTGGCGCGATGCACGCCAAGCGCAGGCTCGTCGGCCGCCTCCTCGCGGATGCGACGCTGTTCACCTTTCAACTCTGGCGCTCCTTGCTGATCCTTCGACTCGCGCGTCACTTCGGTATTGGTCATGCGCATTTCGCGCAGATACAACGCGCGCTGGAGCAGAAGATCGATCAGTCCGCCGACCAGCAGTGCGCCGGCGCCAATTCCCATCAGCAATTTTGTCTCCATAAAGATGAGGCCAACACAGCCCATGCCGCAGATCGGCAGAGGGACCATTGTCTTCCACATCCCGAGAAGGACAATGGAAAAGGTTGCGCTGAGAACCAATACCTTGAACATGGTCTTGCAGACTTCGACCATGGAACGAGCAGACCCCAAGCGCTTCAGCCCTTCAAAGGGGTCAATTTTCTTAAAGCTGAGCTTCATCGGCTCCAGAGAGAAGACAAATCCACCATTGGCTAGCAGGCTGGCCAAAATCACCGCGGCGACAAGGGTTCCAAGCAGCGGGCCAACAGCCGCGACTGTGAGTTGGACGAGCACAACCAATGCCTGCGGCACCGCGGTATCGAAAGGTAGGCTCTGCAACTTGGTGGCTAATAGGAGCGCTTCCCGGCATTTGTCCTCGATCACGCTGCCTCTTAGCCAAAGGTAGCCGAGCCCAGCGCAAGTCCCGACCGCGCGGACGAAATCGGAGCTACGTGGCAGCTGTCCTTTTTTGCGCGCTTCACTTAACTTCTTCGGGCTGGCGGCGTGTGTCTTCTCTTCACTTGTGTCGCTCATGGCAGCAATTTGTCGAACCACTCCAGCACGCCGTTGGCACGTGTGACCTCCAGTTTCATGCTCTCCACCAGATAGGCAGCGTAGGTGACCATGAGAACTGGAAAGACAATGTTCTTGATTGCCGGAGACAGTTGGCTCGCCTTAAATTGCGGGGCAAAGCGACGCAGCAGCATCATCGATATATCAATCAGTATCAGGAAGAACACGACAGGCCCCGAAACCAATAATGCCGTGCGCATTATGCTGTCGAGAAGCCCCAACAACTCCATTGCTCCTGGCCCGCTCAGTGTCGGGTGAAACTGATACACCGGCCAGATCAAGTAGCTGCGGTACAGGACACTGATCAAAGTTTCCAGGCCTCCTGATCCGACGAATATGGCAATCGCAGTGATCCCCAGAAAAACGCCCATCGCGGAAGCCTGACTGTTCGTCGCGGGATCGGCCGAAGCGGTCGGGCTGCTGATGCCGCGTTGGTTGTCGATAAGCTCCCCGGCAGCCTGAAGGCCCCAAAGCGGAATGCCAAGAAAAGTGCCAAGGAGTACACCGACAAAAACTTCCTTGAATCCGAGCAGGGTTAGCTGGATCAGGCGCGTATCAGGATCCAGCGCCGGCAATCCGCCGCTGACGTGTGCCAGGCATGGTAGTGCGAAGCCAACAGCCAAACAGCCCCGGATCAGCCCACTGATCTGCGAGCGTGTGAATACGGGAAAGATCAGCATGATGCCCATCGCGCGGGCTGCCCCAAGACCTGCCGCAACGACGAGTTCGAAAGCCGTCTGGATCAGAATTTGAATATCGGCCGATGGCGCGTCCATGGGGCGGACTAGTAGCTAAGTGTCATTGCGGGAAACTCGGTGAAGATCTGATCGGCTAGCTCTATGAGCGGGGCGCTTAGCACAGGAGCAAACAGCCCAATCACCGCGACAACGACCAGAAGCTTCACGGTGAGCGGCAAGCTTTCATCCTGGATCTGCGTCGCCGCCTGGAGGATGCCGATGACGAGGCCGACAACCACTGATGCAATGAGCGGCGGTAGAATCCAGATCATGAAAACCACCAGTGATTGGCTCATAAGAGTAATGATGCTGGATTCAGTGATGATCAGCCTCCCGGTAACGTATAACTCAGCACAAGCCCATGCATCAATTTTGACCAACCATCAATGGCAACAAACAAGAAGATCTTGAACGGAACAGATATAACAGTTGGTGAGACCATCGACATACCCATTGCCATCAAGATAGTTGTCACTATCAGATCTATAACAATAAAAGGCAGATAAAGTAGAAATCCTATCTCAAATCCGCGCTTCAATTCTGATAGCAAGAAAGATGGTACAAGTATTGCAAAGTCATCAGGCGTGGCTGCAGCGTGCATTTCCTCTGGCCAGACCTTTTCTGTCGAAGATAGGAAAAATCGCCGCTGCTCTTCATTTGTGAATTTCTTGAGATGCTCGCGCAAGGGCTCACTTCCGGCTTTAGCGGCGCTTACCCAGTCGTCGAATGTCTGATAGTGGAGCTTGGGATCCGACATGCGGTCATAGGTCTGCTCAGCAACGGGCGCACTAACGAACATAGTGAGGATCATCGCCGCGGCGTACAGCACCACATTGGGTGGTATGGTCTGGGTCCCGAGCGCATTGCGGACGAGGAAAAGAACAATTGATACCTTTACAAAGGCCGTTGTCGTGGCAACTGCTAAAACCAGCAGACCGAGTCCGGCGGTAACCGCAAGAAGCGCCAGGATTGTCGGCTGAGCTTCACTCATTGCATGCAAACCCGCCACGGAGCCTGATGCCCAGCTCTTCTCCGATGCGGACAATGTCGCCACGCCCGATACGCTGACCATTGGCCACTATGTCGACCGGGCCGTCGATCGGCCATCCAAGTTCAAAAATATGCCCTTCGCCGGCACTTCTTAATTCCCCAAGAGAAATAGGCCAGCGGCCGCATTCAAAGACAAGCACGATCTCGACATCGTCGAGATCCTTAGTAAGCTCCAGTTGCGATCCGGGTTGTGTCATATGCGCACTCTCCAAAGGACACGGTCGCGGGCGGAAAGGCCCCCGCAAGATTAATTCATCGCCGTCAAGATCCGCCTCGGCGCACAACTGGCCGACAGCTAGGGTGATCTGGCCGCGGCCGAACGGCGCAATATCGGGCAACAATGCATCACCGACACATGCGCTTCGAAGAAGCGCCGCAGGAAGGCGAAGCGTGCCGACCTCTCCTGCAACAATGAGCGGGAGCTCTGGAGGCAGCCCGCCCAGCTGCCGCGGCAACTGGGCAAGCAGTTCGCCTAGCGCGCGAAACGCAGGCGGTACTAAGCCGTCAAGTGGCGTGAACAGGAATAGACGGCCCTTGCCCTTGACCGCGCCGAAAATGATGTCGAGTTCAAGATGAGGAGCCAGCATCGTGGCTTCGCATACCCGCACGAGTTGCACGTTCAGACGCGTCGTCTCCTCCAGTCGAGTGACAAGCGGCTCCAGAGCGAGTTCGAGAATTAGCGAAGCAGTTGGCTCGGAAGGGAAGGCCAAGCCGTTCTGCACTGTCGTGATGAACTCCTCTACGAGCGGGCGCGACAGTGACAAGATGACCGTTTCGGCTCCCACTCTCCAGACGCAGTCAAGCATCGGAATGGCAGCAGGTTCCTGCTGCCAGACAAGCCCTGCCGTTCGCACCGATAGCGGCACCTCGTTGATCCGGCTTTGAAACGGCGTGCGCGGCGCTGCTGTATCATTGAGCCACGAGACAACCGTGTGGGACAGTTTCAGAACTGGTTCGAACATGGCGGGTGTGACCGCAGCGCCTATCAAAGACTGCACGGTCGTGTCATTCGGACGACCTCTTGCGACCGTCGGATCCGGTTGCGCGGCATTTAGGCAAGCGACCCCCTCGCATATTTCAGCAGTATCTCATCGTCGGCCTCGATCTCGGCTGCGGCCTCCGAATGAGTCTCGACGGCGCGCCGCACGTCGTCCTCGATTTGTTGCCATTTGTCCCTTGCCGCCGAACATATGACCCATAGCTCCCTCGTCCTGGACGCCGCCATCTCAGCCTCCTCTTGAGCGATTTGGGTATCATCAAGCATCTGCCGTCTGGAATTGATCTCAGCGGCAAGTTGTTCAGTGTGAAGGCGGTGACGGTCGAGCGCTGCGCTAGACAAGTTGTCGAGTGACATCAGATGCTGATAGAGCGCTGCTTCTTTTCTTGAACAATGTTGCTGTATCATTGCAAGCTCCCTAGAGGCATTTTGTACGGCTGAGGCGGCCACATCGCGCTGGGCTTCCTTCTTGGACAGCTCGCCAAGGGCACGACGCTCTTGCATTTCCTTCAGAAGCCGTATACTCGAAGACTGAATCCAGTTTACGCGGTCAGACGCGACATCCATGCGACCGTCTCCTCGAAATCTGACGCGTCATCTTCGCTCTGGCGCAGAAACTCCCTCAGTTCGTCGATTGACGCGACAGCCCGGTCAGTCAGGGGATCTCCACCTGGCTTGTATTCGCCAACATTGATCAAGAACTCGGTCTCGGCATAGCGCGACAGGAGCTCGCGGAAAATGGATGCTGCCTTGCGATGTGTCCCCGAAACGACTGCATCCATGACGCGGCTGCGACTCTGCAGCACATCAATAGCGGGGAAATGCGATCGCGCCGCAATAGCGCGTGAGAGGATGACATGGCCATCGAGAATACCACGCGATTCCTCGGCGATTGGATCACCCGTGCCATCACCCTCTACAAGCACCGTATAGAAGGCCGTGATTGAGCCCCGCTCACCCATGCCGGCGCGCTCGAGCAGGCCTGGCAGCATGCCAAAAACGGAAGGAGGAAAGCCCCGTCGCGTCGGCGGCTCACCCGCAGCAAGGCCTATTTCGCGCATAGCGCGGCAGAAGCGCGTCAGCGAATCCAGCATGAGAGCAACGCGTAGGCCTTGATCGCGGAAATATTCCGCGAGCGCAGTCGCCATTGGAGCGCATTGCGCACGCTCTACCGCCGAGCGGTCGGATGTTTCAACCACGACGACCGTACGGAGAAGGCCCTCTTCACCAAGATTCCTTTCGATGAATTCACGAACTTCCCGTCCACGTTCGCCTATGAGCGCCACTATGACGACGTCAGCGGCGGCACCCTTTACGATCTGTGACAACAGCGTCGACTTGCCACCACCTGGCTCGCCATAAATCCCGATCCGCTGGCCCTCGCCGCACGTCAGCAGACCATCGAGGACACGGACCCCAAGCGGGAATGGCCGCTCAATCATGCGCCTCGTCATCGGATTGGGGGCTCTGCCATGCAGGGGCCGAGTTTCGACGGTCTTGATTTCGCCTTTGCCGTCCAATGGGCGGCAACGACTGTCGATCACGCGACCGAGCAAATCGCCGCCGACGGGCACCTCACGCATTCGGCCAGTGGCCACGACCTCTGCGCGGCTGGATAGGCCCACCAAGTCCCCGATCGGTGTCAGCAATACACCATCACCCGACAGGCCGATCACCTCGGCCTCGAGCGACAGCCCGGTTCGCGGGTCCTCTAGGAGGCAAAGTTCCCCAATACGAGTGTCTGGCAAGACGGCATGAACCAGTGTGCCGATAGCCCGCGTGATCCGACCGCGCACCGCACGCGTGTCAATTCGCTTGGCCGCAGCCCTCAAAGACGAGATTGCTGGAACGAGAGCTCGAGTGTGGGCGTCAGCGTTATGTTCTGGGACGGGCTTTCTCATAGCTCGCCTTTCTCACAGAGCGTCCCGAAACCAAGGCGCAGCGCGCGCATCTGGGCGTCAAGTCCAAGGTCAACATTGCCGTACTCGCTCCACAGCACGCAGCGTTGCGGCGACAATGTCGGGTCGGGCTCGATCCGCACCCTTGGTCGACCATCCTGGCCGTCGCATCGAGCAAACTCTCGTGCAAGCATGTCGACTTGCATGGGAGAAACATGAAGGCAAACGTCGGCGCCGCTGTATTGACACTCTATGGCGTGACGAACAGCCCTCACCAATAGCTCGCCCGGATCGAAAGCGCCGATAAGATCGCTCAATATTTCCATCACGAGCTGCGGCAATTCCTGCTCCAGAGCCGCCTTTCGTCGCGCGATTTCGGAGATTGTCTCCGCAATCAACCCTGCCATCTCCTCGGTGCCTGCATTCGAGCCCTCCATGTGGCCGCGCGCCCACGCCCGCTGGTAAACCGCGCGTGCCCAGTTTCGAACGCGCTGCCGATGCCGTTCTGCCGCGGCAAGGGCTTGCGCGGCGCTGTGCCAGGTTTCGAGCTCGCTCGCGGGTATCAGTGGTCCGACTGGACGCATCTGCGGCGCTATTGGCCCCTCGGAAAGTTCGACTGTCATTTCACCGGGGTCTCTGTCTCAAAATGAGCTACTACAAGTGAAAGCAATTGGCCGGCGGCGGTCCAATGCTCATGTGCTGGAGTCTCCGCGGCAGTCCCCTCGGGCAATCGAAGAAGCACGCGGTTACGCTCGGTCGCTGAACTGTCCTGGAGCCAAGCTCCAAGACATGCGTGTCCATCGTATTCGATTTGCTGAGCGAGTTTTTCTGGGTCCGAGATCAGTCTTTTGTCAACAGCATGCAGCAGGTGTCGGATTCCGAATGCGTGTGCATCCACGCCGATGCGTTTAACAAGGATGGCAAGCTCAGGCTGAGAGACAAACGCGACCAGCGAACGGGCATGCCAGATACTACCAGCAAGAAGGGTCGCTCGATATGGATCATGCCCGCGTAGAAGGTCCGGCCTGCAGCCGATGTGGTTCAGATCCACGTCATCGTTGCCCAGCAATTCTGCCAGCCTTGGATGCAGTCTGGAACACTTCTGCAACTTCACTAACGTTTCGGCCGATAACGCTGGATCAAGACGCGCCGCAAGACGGGTTGGATGGGCCGAAGCCGCAAGCTCGCTCGCGCCCGGAAAGTGCGGACCATCAGGTCGGGCGGTCTGTATAGGCATTGGCAATGAGATGTCACCCACGTCCAATTGCAGGCATTCTTTTGCGAATGGCCTCGACAGCAGAAGCATCCCGGCGCCCCTCGACCTTGGAAACGCCGGTTGATTGCTTGCGCCGACGCGTAACAACGCCGATCAAGAGATAACAGGCCACGGCGAATACGGCTGCGGCAAAACCTGTTACGGTCGCCAGAAGTGGCGCAGGAAGAGGTAGTGATGCTTGTGGCAAAACAGCAGTCGGATCGGGCCGTTGCTCGTGTGCGGAACGTTCTACCGGCACCAAAACCACTTCCACCTTATCGTAGGACAGGCCTTCGATGCTGTCGGCTACAAGCATCTTTATCTTTGGCAGCAGAGCCGCGACATTTGTTTTTGCGTCGTGCCTGATAAACACCGAGGCCGAGGATGGCGTGGCACCGGCTCGCACAAGGTCGTTATGCGGCAGCACGACGTGAACACGTACAGAAAAAACGCCATCGATATCGCTGATCGTCCGCGACAACTCTTCGCTCAGGGCATACACGTAACGGGCACGCTCTTCGGTCGGCGAGGCAATCAGGCCTGATCCTTGGAATATCTCACCGAGGTTCTTGAAGGATTGGCGCGGCAGCCCCTTGGCGTTCAGAAGGTTGATTGAGAAGGCGAGCAGCTTTTCGTCAACCTGGATCGTGCTGGTTCCATCCTTGGCGACCACCCGGATCGCGGCGACCCCGTTGTCTTCAAGAAGTGCGAGCATTTCATTTGCCTCACGCTCTTGCAATTGCGTGTAGAGGTCGGCTTTGCAAGCAGTGAGGGCGACGAGAACTGGCAGCATGACAAGTCTAACCGACCGCCACCCTGACAGGCCACGCATGATTTCGCCCTCGGCCAAGCCAATCATGCGCGCGGTTCAGCCTTCCTTCAAAAGTTTATTCACGGATGATGTGACGCCGCTGACGCCTTTGGAGATAAGCGCCACCTGGGTGACGCCGTTGTAAACATCCCGAAGACCAGCCATCATCGTTTCGAAGTCTTGCCCTTGTTGGGGAATGCCCGAGATTCCGGTTCCCGCCTCACCTGGAACGGGAAGCTTCTGCGCCGGTCCCGGTAGAGCGCCCTTCGAAAGGGCTATGTCATGGTCGAGCGCGGGGAAGGAAACAGTGTTGTGTGGATATAGGGAGGAAATCGTCTGCAACACGCGATCGCCCATGCCGCTCGTCGGCGCAGCCGCGCGCTGAACATCCATCGCCGCAGCAACTGGCGCCGCACTCGCTGGCCCCGCGGCGGCATCGTTTTTCAGCGAGTCGGCTGCATGCCCTAAGGCGCGCTCAAACTGGGCCTGCTCGACAATCGACGGTGATCCGACCCTGGGGAGGCCAGCCGTTAGAGTGGCAGAGATCGACGTGACAGGCATCATCATGTAAGGACTCGGTTGCTCTCTCTGACCGGGCGAGCCCCGCCCATTCATCACCCGGTGTCGGCGCAACACTCCTAGGGGGGCAAGCTGACAACAAGCTGACTAACGGCGGCGTCATTTCGACAATCTAAAATCTCTTCGGCAATTTAGTCACTTGTGATGATTTCAGCGTTTGGTTTATCAGTGCGACATGCCGAGAACGCTTATCCAACCCGTCACCCTGCATGTTTTGAGACTTCTTTGTGCCGGGTTTTTTCTGTCCACCGGGATTCACCCGGCGCATGCAGTCCCGCTGTCCCTTCCGGCGACACCCTATAGATACACGGTTCTGGATCAGGAGCTCGCTGCAGCGTTGCAGGAATTCGGCAACAACCTGAATATCAGGGTCAACATCAGTCCTGCGGTGAAGGGGCGAATTCGCGGACGTATGCCTGATTTGCCACCGCGCGCGTTCCTCGACCGCTTGACGAACCTTTACGGTCTACAATGGTACTATGACGGCCTTGTGCTCTATGTGTCTGCTGCACAAGAATCGCAAACTCGAATGCTTTTGATGACGTCGATTCGCTTCGATGCGTTCAAGGGGGCTCTCGACAAGCTTGATATCTCCGACGAGCGCTATGTGGTCAAACCCGTGCCAGGCAATGGCCTCGTCTTCGTTTCCGGTCCACCGCGCTTCGTCGCACTCGTGGAGCAGACCTTTAACGGCTTGGTGGCGCAGGCGCAGGCGCAGACTCACATAGCGGCAACGCCAAAGGAATCAGTGCTGATCTTGTTTCGCGGCTCCTCCACTACGGTCGTTCGCGACGGACGACCGGATGCTTCTTATTCTTCTGACATCCCACAACAGGATAGCGTTGGCGGGAAGCCTGAGCTGGGCAAGAAATGAACATTGAGGATTTCCCGCAGCTCTGAAGAACATGACTGCGGCTACCCCTTTGTGAACTCTTCGCAAACTCGTCAGTTTCTCGAAAGCTAATCCGCTCATGATGAGTCCCGGCAGCTCTCGCGGTGACTCCGGCCATTGTGTTGGACCGAACCTTGGAGCCGGCCCGGAACACAGCAATTGAAGGCAGGGCAGGCGCATTCGTGACCTGCCGACGCTTGGAATTGTCGAATTTTGTGAAACGCAAGGGATCTTCTGTCGGGGTCTCTTGTGGGGATTTCAACGTCACGTCTGAGGATGCATAATGTCGGCCAGTAATCTTTCAACTTTCTACCGCTCAAATTCGCTACAGTCCGCAAGGGGTTGGCCGGGCCTGAAAGTTTCCCATTTTGCGACCCAGCATCAGCAAAGTGCATCGTGCTTCGAAGCGATGCTGTCCACTTGTGTGCTGGCAGACAAGCCCGGCTCTTTCGCGCAAGGGGATCTGCCAGCGTCGAATCTTGATTCGACAATGGATAAATTGCGGCAGGACCCTTTGGGCCATCTGGCACCGGATGTCTTGACATTGAATGGCTTGGAGCAACACCCACTGGATCTGCTGCCGCCAAATATGAGGGCGGCTCTCAAGGAGGACCAATCGCAACGCTCCAAGGCGACTGAAGCCCAACATCTGCTCGGCGTCACTCCGAAGATCGAGCCGGCTCCCAGGCCGAGCCCCGGAATCACGTGGAACGGTGGGTCGCTGACCACGGCTGAGTTGCAGATTGTTGCGGTACTCAACCGTCACAAGGACCAATGCCCGCTTACTTGGAAGTCGTTGACCGACAAAGCCAATGATCCCTCTACGCCACCGGATCTGAAAGCGGCGATCCAGGGACTGCAGCAGGATTCGGGACTTTTTTATGCGATTGGCTCGCAGGGCGACGGCCGCTGTGGAGGCAAGATCAACGCCAAGGACTTGGCCGGATTTTCAAACCACCACCCACAAGTTGCTGCATTTCAGGAAGCCCAAGCGCGAAGCTACGAGCAGAACTACATACCATCCGACGGCAGCGGAGGTTTGCAGCCTTCGGTCATGACCTTGAGCGATGCCTTGCGGGAGTTTTACCGGTACTCCGAAAATCTGTCCAAGGACCTGAGTCTGGATGAGTTCAAGAAAATGGTCGGCGGCGAATCGAAAAACGGCAAATTTCCGCCCCAGGTCATTGCGGCGGCGCAATATTTCCTCGATCACCCCGATGCTTGGAACCAGTTGTGCGGTGGCTCGAAAGGGAAGATGCACAAAGAGGATTTCCTGCAAGTCGCCTCATCGTCGATGAGCCTCACGCAAACTGAGCTGAATACGGTCGAGATGATCAAGGACCATCAGGACACGTTCTTTGGAAGCGGTGTTCTGACTCGCGACAAACTGGCGAAAATGAAAGACGACAAGAGCCTTGATCCGAAAGTGCGGGAAGCAGCCTCTCAGCTCCTTTCAGATCCTCTTTTGTTTGGCCTCCTGAACAATTCGATCACGGGCTATAAGACCCATCATAAATTCTTCGACTTTGGCGGCGGGCATACGGTTGATTCCGGCAATATCAGCAAAAAAGACTTTGCCCATTTTTGCACAAACATGTCGTCTGCGAACCGCAACGTTCAGCAGCCAATCACCCACGGCGCCCAAACCGCAGAAGAGCAGAATGCCGTCGCGGACATGAAGATGGGCCTGATGGACCAGCCTGACATTAAGTCAGCCAAAAAGAACGGCGGGGCCGTCATGCACGTCGTCGACTCCGTGCTCAAAATCGAGACGAAAGTGCTCGACTTGGCGGCAACGGCGGTGGGACTGCTCAGCTTCATTCCGGGCCTCGGACAAGTAGCCGATCTTGCCTCGATGGTTCTCGAGGCTGAGTCGCAAGCAGCCAATCTCCTGCGTACGGCCATTAACGGAGGCGATATGAAGCGAGCGCTGGAGGAAGCTGGCCTCAATATGGCCGCGCAGGCGATCGGCCTTATCGCAGGCCCCGAGGTCAAGCTGGCCATTCGAAATGGGCTCGTAAAGCACCTGATGGAAGAGGCCTTGGCGGCAGGCATTGATCTTTCGGTCTCGACGGCGCAGGACTACGCAGAAGGCTATGTGAATAACCTCAAAGCGCGCCTTGCAGGCGGCCCTGAGCAAAGCCTAGGCCTTCCGAGCATGCCATCATTCCAGAGTGTGGCAAGCAATGTGCCCTTCGTCGGCATTGCCTTATCCTAGCCGTCGCCTTGCGCGGAAGCTTTGGCTCGCGCGCTGACATAAGGGTCATTGTGGCACAAGCAGGGGTTCATCCGCATCAACGCAAGCGGTGTTCCTGACGCCATCTGGATCGGACTGTGAGGGGGATGTCCGAAGTCTGTGAAGACTTCGGTATATGACGACTTCAGAGTTACGCTGAGCCCAGCCATCTCGAGCCGGTGCGCCGGGTCGAGGTTTTCACGGGCGCCGGCCGGTAGCGGGAATGGTCTCCGGAAGGCACGGCGCGGATGGTGGCGGAGCGGCGCAGCCGAAGGAACGGCTGTCGCGCGCCCAGGGCGGCCTCCCGAACAGCAGACGATGATCTCCTGCCTTGGGCCTATATCCTCGTGCCACGCTCAAGGCAGTCGGCTGAAAACAGCGCTGATTTAAAACAGCATTATCCTGCACTGCACCCTCGATCCTTGCGCTCACCGATCGCTCGTCGACACGCACGCGGTCAAGTCGTTATCGGCGCTATGCCGATGGGCTTCGAGAGCAAGGTGGACGCTGAGCGGTGCGTCAGCCTCAGGGCGCGGCTGGCCAGCTTTGGGTCTCACGCTCTATGACGGCAACACCCGGCTGATCCACTTGGCCTGTTCGCGGGCTCCCGGCAGCGGCGCGGAAGCCACGGTCCGCCTTCCTCGGCTTCAGGCCAAAGATACCGCAGCATGCTCCAGAGCTATGTCTGCCGCCTTCGCCCCATCGTCGCTGGTCATGTGGAAAGGACAAGCAGGCTACGCACCCTATAATCCCGTCGGGCAGGATTCGACAGTCGACGGCGAGACATTCGCCAAACCTCCCCCTTGATTCTCAGCAACGTTAAAAAAAATTCACATAATGTTCGTGAGTGTAGTCTCCTGTCAGGTGGTACATTAGCCCCAATATCTGGCGTCTTAGTCGTAGAAAGGACTGTGATCTATCTTCCATTAGCATCCATACCAGCGGATTTACAGCAAATGACGAGAGAGGTCTCATGCGGATTGATGGGGATAGAAGGGCTAGCGGCTTGCTGCATCCCGTCCGGGTTGATGCTAACCAATGTTGACACTGGTAAATCGCCTAAGGACGGCAGCGCATCTTGATCGCCTTCGAATCCTGGGCCTTTGCGCGCATGCGGATCTAACCGTCGGCGAGCTGGCCGATATTACCGGTCTGCCTCGCGAGCAGGTTCGACGCCACGTTCGGCGGCTGGTCAGAGCCAACTTTCTTTGCTGCAACGAACAACGTCCGCAGTCTTCGTACCATATGCAAGCAGGAGGCAAGGATGGCGAGCTGGCTCAATTGGTGGTCGATCTCCTGCCCCACGATGATGGCCATCATAAAAGAGACCTACAACGCCTGGAAGCAATACAAGACGCGCGGTTGAAGGGACCGCCTGCTTGATCGTGAAATAGATCAGTCCAAATGGAGCGCGACTACCATGGATAACTCCGCCGGCGGCGCCATCGCGCAGCCCGACACTTACGGGCGGCCTCACTTAGCCGCCGTCGACTCCCGCGTTCACGAACTGCTTCTAAGACAGGAGCGTCAGGAGCGGACAACTCTCAAACTGATCGCCTCCGAGAACTTTGCCTCCTCGGCGGTGTTGGAAGCGACCGGGTCGATTTTCACCAACAAGTATGCCGAGGGATACCCCGGTGCGCGCTACTACGCCGGAAACGAGATCGTCGATGAGCTTGAGACCCTCGCGATCGAGCGCCTGAAAGCGCTATTTGGCAGTGAACATGCCAACGTCCAGCCTTATTCAGGCTCGCCAGCCAACCAGGCTGTCTATCGCGCGCTTTTGAGCCCCCGTGACAAAGTCATGGGCTTGCCTTTACCCGAAGGCGGCCATCTGACTCACGGTTGGTCCGTCAATTTTTCCGGCAGCGATTATCAGCGCGTCCCGTACAGGCTGCACGAAAAGACACAGCAAATTGACTATGACCACTTGCGCGAGACCGCCAAGCGGGAACGCCCGAAGCTAATTTGGGTCGGCGGAACTGCTTATCCGCGTATTTTTGACTACGCGGCAATGGCCGAAATTGCTTCGGAGGTGAACTCGTATCTGGTGGCTGACATCGCCCACATCTGCGGCCTGGTTGTCGCAGGAGTGCATCCGAACCCCGTGTCCCATTGCGATGTGGTCACCAGCACCTCTCACAAGTCGATCCGCGGTCCCCGGGGTGGCTTCATTTTATCAAGGAATGAAGACCGTTATCAGCCCCTCCATCATCCGAAGAGCAAACACAATCTGGCCAAACGTATAGACCGCGCCGTGTTCCCTCTTCTGCAAGGCGGACCGCATATGAATACTATCGCCGCGCTTGCCGTCGCTTTGCAGGAAGCAGCGAACTCGTCCTTTCGTGTCTACGGTCAGCAGATCGTCCACAACGCCAAGGCTCTGGCCCAGGCACTTCTGGAGCGAGGTTATGAACTCGTCACCGGGGGCACTGACAATCACATGCTGATCCTTGATCTTCGGGACCGGTCGCTGTCAGGCAAAGCCTATGCGGAGCGCTTATCGCGTGCAGGCATCATTGCGAATTTCAATATGGTCCCGGGCGACCGGCGGCATCCGGCGCTGACAAGCGGCATCCGCTTAGGGACACCAGCGGTGACGTCCATGGGCATGCGCGAAACGGAGATGGTGCAGATCGCCGCTTTCATCGACTCGGTCTGCCGCCAGCCCGATGACCAGGAAGTTCATGCGAGCGTACGAAGAGACGTTGCCGACTTCTGCACTGCGTTCGATGTTCCCGGCATCCCCGACCGATAAGCCACCCCAATCCAGAAACTCCTCACTAACTCCAGCACTTGAAGCGAGGGCATTTTTATGACCAGGCAGTTCGTGTTCTCTTCCGAATCCGTCGGCGCGGGACACCCCGATAAGATGGCAGACAACATCTCCGATGCCATTCTCGATGCGGTCCTGCGCACCGATCCGAAGGCGCGCGTCGCCTGTGAAGTGTTGGTGAAGACGGGGATGGTCGTTGTGGCTGGCGAGATCACCAGCCATGCCCACATCGATTACAGCCAAGTCGCCCGCGATACGATACTCGATATTGGCTACGACGATGATGCGATTGGCTTTGATGGTCGACGTTGCGCCGTCGTTCTGGCCCTCACCGAGCAGTCGCCCGACATAAGCCAGGGCGTTGATGAAGGACGAGGGCAGGATCTCGGGCAAGGGGCAGGGGATCAGGGCATCATGTTTGGATTCGCATGCAACGAGACGGATACATTGATGCCCCTGCCGATCCAACTCGCTCACCATTTGACGAAAAGACAGGCCGAGGTCCGGAAAGCGGGACAGCTTGGCTGGCTGCGTCCGGACGTGAAATCTCAAGTGTCGGTACGCTACGAAGGGCTCCGCCCGGTGGCGCTGGATACCATAGTCCTGTCAACGCAGCATGACGAAGCGGTCTCACAAGCCACGGTCCGCGAAGGCGTCATTGAGGAGATCATAAAACCGGTCCTGCCGGCCCACCTGGATACTTCGGGGATCAGATTTCTGGTCAACCCAACAGGGCGGTTCGTGGTCGGTGGGCCTGCCGGCGACTGCGGCCTCACAGGACGGAAGATCATCGTCGATTCCTACGGTGGGACCGGGCGTCACGGCGGCGGTGCCTTTTCGGGCAAGGACCCATCCAAGGTTGACCGCTCGGCGGCCTATGCCGCCCGGTATGTCGCGAAGAACATCGTTGCCAGCGGCCTTGCGGAGGTCTGCGAGGTTCAGCTTGCCTACGCGATCGGCGTGGCCAGTCCGGTTTCTGTCATGGTCAATACCTTCGGAACCGCAAGGATCGAGGAAAAAAGGATCGAGCGCCTTGTTCTCGAGGTTTTCAATCTCCGACCGAAAGGCATCATCAAGATGCTTGATCTCTTACGGCCGATATACCGCAAGACGGCGACATACGGACACTTCGGGCGTGAAGAGCCTGAGTTCACTTGGGAGAAGACGGACAAAGCTGACGATTTGCTGCGTGAAGCCGGACCGGCAGCTGCGTGAGGGCGGCTGGATCAAGCGCATGCGGCAACCCATTTCAACTCGCGAGACCACGCCCGGCCGGCGTGGCAAGAAGCCGGCTCGGGTTTTGGCGGAGATTTTGATGCCGGATTATGACGTGCTTTGCATCGGCAATGCCATTGTCGACATCATCGCCCAGTGCGACGAGGAATTCCTCGAGACCAACGGCATCATCAAGGGCGCGATGAACCTCATCGACACACAACGCGCCGAACTGCTCTACAGCCGCATGGGCCCGGCGATCGAAGCGTCCGGCGGCAGCGCCGGCAACACGGCGGCCGGTGTCGCCAGCTTTGGCGGCCGCGCGGCCTTCTTCGGCAAGGTCTCCAACGATGCGCTGGGCGAAATCTACGCCCACGACATCCACGCGCAGGGCGTCGCCTTCGACACCACGCCGCTCAAGGGCGAGCCGCCGACGGCGCGCTCGATGATCTTCGTCACGCCCGACGGCGAGCGCTCGATGAACACCTATCTCGGCGCCTGCGTCGAGCTTGGCCCTGAGGATGTCGAAGCGGACAAGGCGTCTGGCGCCAAGGTCACCTATTTCGAAGGCTATCTGTGGGACCCGCCGCGCGCCAAGGAGGCAATCCGCCAGACGGCGAAGCTGGCGCACGCGGCAGGCCGCGAAGTGTCGATGACGCTGTCGGATTCGTTCTGCGTCGACCGCTACCGCGACGAATTCCTCGACCTGATGCGCTCGGGCACGGTCGATATCGTCTTTGCCAACAGCCACGAGATCAAGTCGCTCTACCAGACATCGTCATTCGACGAGGCGCTGGCGCAGATCCGCAAGGATTGCAGGATCGCCGCCGTGACCCGCTCGGAAAAAGGCTCCGTCATCGTGCGCGGCGACGAGACGGTGGTGATCAAGGCGACCGCCATCAAGGAACTGGTCGATACGACAGGCGCCGGCGATCTCTATGCCGCCGGCTTCCTGCATGGCTACACGCAAGGCCGCGACCTGCAGACCTGCGGCGACCTTGGCTCACTGGCGGCCGGATTGGTGATCCAGCAGATCGGCCCCAGGCCACGGCAGAATCTGCGCCGCGAGGCTGAGCAGGCGGGGTTGCTGTAACCTTAAGCCCGGCGCTTGTGCCGTAGGCGGCCGGTCGCGCCGCTGCCCTTCGCAGGCTCAGGGCGTTCGAAGCTCGAAAAGCCAAGCAATTGGCTTTTCGTCCGCTGCGCGGACCGCTTCTCACCGTCGCGCTGTTGTCACACATCGCACCTACACGCAATCTGGGCGTCCCGCGACTGACATTTCGGTGCGCCCGGATTCGTTGCCGCCGCGATTTCCGTTTTCCGCACTAGAAATTCAACAATCGGCCGCAGCTGAGGGGGAGCGCGCGGCCAGAAGACAGATGCATGAACAGATTTCAGATCCAGGGCCTCAAGCAGGGCGACTTCGCGGAGATGGTCGCGGAGGACGTCGAACGCGCGCTTGCCCACTATGACGAGGCCATCAACAAGCCCACCATGGTCTCGGTCGGCAAGATCGCCGGCAGCATAGCGTCCGCCGTCACCTTGCTGTCGCCGAAGTACCAGCGCGCCATCGACGCCATCCATGCCGACCTGCCCGGCCTGGCCTCGAAATTCGTGCGCGCGCTGGCGGCGGAAGCCGCGCGCCGCAGCGAAGCCGGTATTGCCGGCGTGACAAATCCGCCGACGACCCCGTTGGCCGATGTCGAGCCTCCTTCGCAACCAAAGTCCGACGATCTCGAATCGATGCTGATCGAGGACTGGGCGGGCCGCGTCGCCGGCTCAACCTATCTGGAAGAGCATTTGCGCATCGCCCGCTCGACCCTGCACCGCTGGCAGCGGCGGGGTGAGGTCATCGCCTTGCGCAAGGGCGGCCGCAAACATGTCTTCCCGCTGGCGCAGTTCGTCGACGGCCGGCCGGTTGCAGGCATTCGCGACGTGCTGTCGCTGATCACCAATCCAAGGCTCGCATGGCTGTGGCTGACGCGTCCCTCGGCGCAGCTCGACGGTCGCGTCCCGATCGACATGCTGCGCCAGGATCAGGTCGACGAGGTCGTCGAGGCCGCGCGCGTGTTCGCGCCCGGCTGAACGCCTCGCGGACTCACCGCTAGGGCTCCCCCCTCAAGTCCCCGCCGTGTAGGCCGCGATCGCCGCCATGTTGACGATATCGCTGTCCTTGGCGTTCAGCGAAACAATCTGAACCGGCTTGTTCAGGCCGACCAGCAGCGGACCGATGACCGTCGAGCCGCCGAGTTCCTGCAGCATCTTGGTCGAGATCGAGGCCGAGTGGAACGCCGGCATGATCAGCACATTGGCCGGGCCGGTCAGACGGATGAAGGGATATTGCGCCATGGCCCGCGCGTTGAGGGCGACGTCGGCGGCCATTTCGCCGTCATATTCGAAATCGACACGACGCTTGTCGAGAATGCGCACCGCTTCCTGGACGCGTTCGGAGCGTTCGCCCTGTGGATGGCCGAAGGTGGAATAGGCGAGCATGGCGAGCCGTGGCTCGTAGCCCATGCGGCGGGCAAAGCCTGCGGCCTCCTCGGCGATGTCGGCGATCTGCTCGGCATTGGGCATATCGTGCACGGCGGTATCGGCGACAAGCACGGTCCTGCCCCGCGCCAGCACGATCGAGACACCGATGACGCGGTGGCCGGGCTTGGCGTCGATGACGCGGCGGATGTCGTCGAGTGCTGTCGAATAGTTGCGGGTGACGCCGGTGACGATGCCGTCGGCGTCGCCCAGCGCCACCATGCAGGCTGCGAAGTGGTTGCGGTCGTTGTTGATCAGCCGCTGGCAGTCACGGAACAGGAAGCCTTTGCGCTGCATGCGCTCGTAGAGATAGTCGGTGTAGATGCCGTTGCGGCGCGACAGCCTTGCATTGATGATCTCGATGCCTTGCTTGTTGAGGTCGATGCCGGCGTGCTTGGCGTTTTCCTTGATGACGTCGTCGCGGCCGAGCAGGATGGCGGTGCCGAGCTTCTGATTCACATAGGAGACGGCGGCCCGCATGACCTGCTCCTCCTCGCCCTCGGCGAAGACGATGCGCTTGGGCTGGCGGCGCACGCGGTCGTAGATGCGCTGCAGGGTCGAAGCGATCGGGTCGCGGCGGGCGGAGAGTTCCTGCGCGTAACGATCGAGATCGAGGATCGGCTTGCGGGCGACGCCGGAATCCATCGCCGCCTTGGCGACCGCAATCGGGATGGCCGAGATCAGGCGCGGATCGAACGGCACCGGAATGATGTAGTTGGGGCCGAATTTCGGCCGGTTGCCCTGATAGGCGGCGGCGACGTCGTCTGGCACGTCCTGGCGCGCCAGTGCCGCCAGCGCCTGGGCGGCGGCGATCTTCATGTCGTCATTGATGGTGGTTGCCCTGACATCCAGCGCACCGCGGAAGATATAGGGGAAGCCGAGCACGTTATTGACCTGATTGGGATAATCAGAACGCCCTGTGGCCATGATGGCGTCTGTGCGGATTTCAGCGACCTCCTCCGGCGTGATTTCCGGGTCGGGATTGGCCATGGCGAAGATGATCGGGTTCTTGGCCATCGACTGCACCATGGCGGTGGTCAGCGCGCCCTTGGCGGAGAGGCCGAGGAAGACGTCGGCGCCGTCGAGCGCCTCGGCGAGGCTGCGTGCCTCGGTCTTGACTGCATGCGCCGACTTCCACTGGTTCATGCCTTCGGTGCGGCCTTGGAAAACCACGCCCTTGGTGTCGCACAAGGTGATGTTTTCGGGCGCAAAACCCATCGCCTTCATCAGCTCGATGCAGGCGATGCCGGCGGCGCCAGCGCCGTTGCAGACCATTTTCGTGGTCTTCATGTCGCGGCCGGTGATCTCCAGCGCGTTGATCAGGCCGGCGGCCGAGATGATCGCGGTGCCGTGCTGGTCGTCATGGAAGACCGGGATGTCCATCAATTCGCGCAGGCGCTGCTCGATGATGAAGCATTCCGGCGCCTTGATGTCCTCGAGATTGATGCCGCCGAAAGAGGGCCCGAGGAAACGCACGCAGTTGATGAACTCGTCGGCGTCCTCGGTATCGACCTCGAGATCGATGGAATCGACATCGGCGAAGCGCTTGAACAGCACCGCCTTGCCCTCCATCACCGGCTTGGAGGCCAGCGCGCCGAGGTTGCCGAGGCCCAGGATGGCCGTGCCGTTGGAGATGACGGCGACCATGTTGCCGCGCGTCGTGTAGTCGAAGGCGCGCGAGGGGTCTTCGGCGATGGCCAGGACAGGAACCGCGACGCCAGGCGAATAGGCGAGGCTGAGGTCGCGTTGCGTCGCCATCGGCTTGGTGGCGACGACCTCCAGCTTGCCGGGGCGCCCCATGGCGTGGAATTCGAGCGCTTCCTGCGCGCTGACGGACGGACCGCTGTTCTCGGTTTTCCTGGCCATGATGTTCTTGATTTCCTCGCCGGTGCAGCACCTCGTTGAAGCGGGTGCTTTGTTTCGGCCCGAATTAAGACCACGCGCTGCCGCGTGTAAACCGCCAGTGTGCTGGAATCGCCGTTCGCATCGGCAATTGCGGACAAGTCGCCGTCCCGTCGTCCCCTGTTTTTCGAAGCGCCGGCATTAAACCGCACCATCACATCTGCTAGCGTGCCGCGTATGAACATGCATAGCCCGAACGAGCCAGACGCCCCCGAGGCGATGACGCCGGTGCCGACCGCCCACGCCGGCGCCACGCCGATGATTGAGCAATTCATCGAGATCAAGGCGGCTAACCCCGATTCGCTGCTGTTCTACCGCATGGGCGATTTCTACGAGCTGTTCTTCGACGACGCCGAAAAGGCGAGCCGGGCACTGGGCATCGTGCTGACCAAGCGCGGCAAGTATCAAGGGCTCGACATTCCGATGTGCGGCGTGCCGGTGCATGCCGCCGACGACTATCTGCAAAAGCTGATCGGCCAGGGTTTCCGCGTTGCCGTCTGCGAACAGATCGAGGATCCGGCCGAAGCCAAGAAACGCGGCGGCAAATCGGTGGTGCGCCGCGACGTGGTGCGGCTGGTGACGCCTGGCACTATCACCGAGGACAAATTGCTGGCGCCGTCGGAATCGAGCTTCCTGATGGCACTGGGGCGGGTGAAAGGCGGAGCGGACCACTCCTTCGCGCTGGCCTGGATCGACATCTCGACCGGCGCCTTCCGCGTCACCGACACCACCGCCGACCGGCTGCTGGCCGACATCTTCCGCGTCGATCCGCGCGAGTTGATCGTTGCCGAGCCGGTGTTCCACGACCCGGAGCTGAAGCCGGTGTTCGACGTGCTCGGCCGCGTCGCCAGCCCGCAACCACCGTCACTGTTCGATTCGGCGTCGGCGACAGGGCGCATCGCCCGCTTCTTCGATGTGGCGACGCCGGACTCGTTTGGCGCCTTTTCGCGCGCCGAACTGTCGGCGATCTCGGGCGCCATCGCCTATGTCGAAAAGACGCAGAAAGCCGAGCGCCCGCCGCTGTCGCGGCCCGAACGCGAGGAGCAGGGTTCGACCCTTTTCATCGACCCGGCGACACGCGGCAATCTGGAACTGCTGCGCACACTGTCGGGCAGCCGCGACGGCTCGCTGTTCAAGGCGATCGACCGCACGGTGACGGGCGGCGGCGCAAGGCTGCTCGCCGACCGGCTGATGGCGCCGCTGACCGACCCGGCTGCGATCGGCGCCAGGCTGGATTCGGTGTCGTTCTTCCGTTCCGAAACGCGGCTTTGCCAGGCGGTGCGGGCGAGCCTGAAGAGCGTTGCCGACATGCCCCGCGCGCTGTCCAGGCTGGCGCTCAACCGGGGCGGGCCGCGCGATCTCGGCGCGCTGCGCGCCGGTTTCGAGGCGGCTGCCGCGATCGCCGAAATCTTCGCCGCGACCGCCCTGCCGCAGGAATTGACGGCCGCACTCGCCGCCATCCATGCACTGCCCCAAGCGCTTTCGCAGCATCTGATACAGGCGCTTGGCGACGAACTGCCGCTGCTCAAGCGTGACGGCGGCTTCGTGCGCGGCGGCTACCATGCTGATCTCGACGAGATGCGGGCGCTGCGCGACGAATCGCGAAAAGTGATCGCCGGGCTGGAACGCTCGCTGATCGACGAGACCGGCATCCGCTCGCTGAAAATCCGGCACAACAATGTGCTCGGCTACTATATCGAGGTGACCGCCAACCATCATGCTGTGATGACCGGCAGCGATGGCGCCAAGGCGCGCTTCATCCACCGCCAGACCATGGCCAACGCCATGCGCTTCACGACGACCGAGCTTGCCGAGCTTGAGACGAAGATCGCGAATGCCGCCGACCGGGCGCTGAGCATCGAACTGTCGGCCTTCGATGCGCTGACGGCGGAAGCGGTTGGTGAGGCGGAAAAAATCCGTGCCGGCGCCGACGCGCTGGCCGTGCTCGACGTATCAGCGGCACTCGCGCTGCTTTCGGAAAGCGAAGCCTGGTGCCGGCCGGTGGTGGATTCCAGCCTTGCCTTCGAGATTGCGGGCGGGCGGCATCCGGTGGTCGAACAGGCCTTGCGCCGTTCGGGCGAAGGCTCGTTCGTTGCCAATGATTGCGACCTGTCGCCGGAGGGGAGCGCCAGGAACGGCGCGATCTGGCTCCTGACCGGCCCCAACATGGGCGGTAAGTCGACATTCCTGCGGCAAAACGCGCTGATCGCCATCCTGGCCCAGACCGGCTCCTTCGTGCCGGCGACCTCGGCCCATATCGGCGTCGTCGACCGGCTGTTCTCGCGTGTCGGCGCCTCGGACGATCTGGCGCGCGGCCGCTCGACCTTCATGGTCGAGATGGTCGAGACGGCGGCGATCCTCAATCAGGCCGGAGAGCGCGCACTGGTGATCCTCGACGAGATCGGCCGCGGCACCGCCACTTTCGACGGCCTGTCGATCGCCTGGGCGGCGGTCGAATATCTGCACGAGAAGAACCGCTGCCGGGCGATCTTCGCTACTCACTTTCACGAAATGACCTCGCTGGCCGGCAAGCTGGCGCGGCTGCACAATGTCACCATGCGGGTCAAAGAATGGGAAAACGACGTCGTCTTCCTGCACGAGGTCGGCAAGGGCGCCGCCGACCGCTCCTACGGCGTGCAGGTCGCGCGGCTGGCCGGCCTGCCGGAAGCGGTGGTCGACCGGGCCAAGGAAGTCCTGCACCAATTGGAAGAGGGCGAGGTTTCCGGCAAGACCAACCGCCTCGTCGACGATTTGCCGCTGTTTTCGGTGGCGGTGAGGCGGGAAGCACCGAAGCCGGTCAAGAGCGACGCGGTGGGCGCGGCACTTGGCGACATCAACCCGGACGAAATGACGCCACGGGAGGCGCTGGAAGCGCTCTACCGGCTAAAAGGGCTGGCGGGGCCGTAGTCAGATCATCTCCAGCCCGCGCTTGCGCGCCGGCGGCGGGAAGGCGCGGTCAAGATCGGCGATGTCCTGCGGCGTCAGCTTGATGTCGAGCGCGGCGACATTCTGGCGGACATGCTCCTGGCTGCTGGCCTTCGGGATGGCGATGACGCCTTTCTGATGCATCACCCAGGCCAGGGCGATCTGTGCCGCGGTCGCATCGTGGCGGGTGGCGATGGCGTCGAGCCCGGCATTGCGCGCCAACGCGCCCTGCTCAACCGGCGAATAGGCCATCAGCGGAATGTTGCGCTGCCGGCCCCAGGGCGCCAGGTCGAATTCGAGCCCACGCCGGACCAGATTGTAGAGCACCTGGTTGGTCTGGACATTGTCGCCACCTGGCAGGCCAATCAGCTCTTCCATCTCGTCGGTGTCAAAATTACTGACGCCCCAGTGGCGAATCTTGCCGGCCTTTTTCAAGGCCTCGAAAGCCGCGACCGTCTCCACCAACGGTACGCTGCCCGGCCAATGCAAGAGATAGAGATCGATGTGGTCGGTGCGCAGGCGCTTCAGGCTATTTTCGCAGGCGCGCTGCACGCCCGCGCGCGAAGCATTTGATGGCAGAACTTTCGAAACCAGGAAGGTCTCGTCGCGGCGCCCGGCAATGGCTTCGGCCACCACCTCCTCGGCGCCGCCGCTGGCATACATTTCGGCGGTGTCGATCAACGTGATGCCGAGGTCGAGGCCGAGCTTGAGAGCGTTGACCTCAGAGGTGCGGCGACTGTTATCCTCGCCCATCTTCCATGTGCCCTGGCCAAGCACCTGAACGGCTTCGCCTGAGGGCAGTTTGGTGGTTCTGATGGTCGACGGCATGGCGGGCTCCAGTTCGGCCGGATCGCATCACAGGCTGGGCGAGAAATCCAGAGGCGTTCTCGCCGCCTTGGCAATTACCGAAAGCTACTTCACCGGATGAGCGGCGAGCCAGGTCTGCATCTGCTTGATCTCGGCTTCCTGCGCGGCGATGACGCCTTCGGCCAGCTTGCGGATTTCCGGGTCCTTGCCATTGGCAAGTTCGACCTTGGCCATGTCGATGGCACCCTGGTGGTGCGGGATCATGCCTCTGACGAAATCGACGTCGGCATTGCCGGTATAGTCGGACGCCATCATGTCGGCATGCATCTTGTCCATCGCCGCCTTGTAGCCTTCCGTCGAAGGGCTGGTCGCATCCGTCGCCATGGCACCCATGTCGTGTTTCATTTCCTCACTTTGCGCCGGAACGCTTTCGAGGAAGACGGCAACCAGCATTCCAGCCGCCATCAGCAGCAGCACGATTTTTTTGGCCAAGGTCATTCATGGTCTCCTGTTGGATGGTTTCGTATTTGGGGGTTTGGATCAGAGTTTCAATGTTCTCAGCCGCAATGCGTTTGCGATCACGGACACCGAGGACAGACTCATCGCCGCCGCTGCCAGCATCGGCGACAGAAGCGTGCCGGTGAGCGGATAGAGCACGCCGGCGGCGACCGGCACGCCAAGCACATTGTAGAGGAAGGCAAAGAACAGGTTCTGGCGGATGTTGCGGATCGTCGCCTGGGCCAGCGTGCGCGCCCGCACGATGCCGTTGAGATCGCCCTTGACCAGAGTGATGCCGGCGCTTTCGACAGCGACATCGGCGCCGGTACCCATGGCGATGCCGACATCGGCAGCGGCAAGCGCGGGCGCATCGTTGACGCCGTCACCGGCCATGGCGACACCTTTGCCCCCGGCGCGCAGCTCCTCGATGAGGGCTGCCTTCTGCTCCGGCAACAGGCCGGCGCGGACCTCGTCGATGCCGAGGCTTCTGGCGATCGCCCTTGCCGTGCGTTCATTGTCGCCGGTCGCCATGATGATCCGCAAGCCGCTGTTATGCAGCGCCTTGATCGCCTCGGCGGTGGTCGCTTTGACCGGGTCGGCAACGGCCACGATGCCGGCCAGTTTTTTGTCGACAGCGACGAACATCGCCGTCTTGCCTTCGAGTTGCAACGCCTCGGCCTTAGCCGAGATGGATGCGATGTCGACGCCAAGGTCCGCCATCATCGCGGCATTGCCGAGCGCGACCGTCTTTCCCGAGACCGAACCGGAAACGCCCTTGCCGGTGACCGCCTCGAAGTCGCTGGCCTCGGCAACGGTCATACCGCTCGTGGCGGCGCCGTCGACGATGGCTTCGGCCAGCGGATGCTCCGAGCCTTTCTCCAGACCGGCGGCAAGCGCCAGCAATTCGTCTTCGGAGAAGCCGTTTGCCGTGACGACATCGGTCAGTTTCGGCCGGCCTTCGGTCAGCGTACCCGTTTTGTCGACGATCAGCGTATCGACGGAAGCAAAGCGCTCGAGCGCCGCGGCCTCCTTGATCAGCACGCCGGCATGCGCTCCGCGCCCGGTGGCGGTCATGATCGACATCGGCGTGGCGAGGCCAAGTGCGCAGGGGCAAGCGATGATCAGCACCGACACCGCCGAGACGATGGCAAAGATCAAGCTGGGCTCGGGTCCGAAGATCGCCCAGGCGATAAAAGCCGCTATCGCCACCAGCACCACGGTCGGGACAAAGTAGAAAGAAACGCGATCGGCCAACCCTTGAATCGGGGCGCGTGAGCGCTGTGCCTTGGCGACGAGTTCGACAATGCGCGCCAGCGTCGTCTCGGCGCCGATCCGCTCGGCGCGCATGATCAGCGAACCTTGTCTGTTGAGCGTGCCGCCGGTCAGCGCATCCCCCTCGGTCTTCTCGACCGGCAAGGGTTCGCCCGTGATCATCGACTCGTCGATCGAGGAACGGCCTTCCAGCACTGTGCCATCGACCGGCACGGCGTCGCCGGGGCGGATGCGCAGGCGATCGCCGGCCTTGACCGCATCGAGCGGCACATCGCTTTCGGAACCGTCGGCGGCGATCAGCCGCGCAGTCTTCGGCGCGAGATCGAGCAAGGCGCGGATTGCCGAACCGGTCTTTTCACGGGCGCGCAGCTCCAGCACCTGGCCAAGGAAGACCAGCGCGACGATGACGGCGGCAGCCTCGAAATAAACCGGCACCGCACCGCCATGGCCGCGGAACTGATGCGGAAACATGTCCGGAAACAGCGTGGCGACGACGCTGTAGAGATAGGCAGCGCCGACGCCGAGCGAGATCAGCGTCCACATGTTGGGGCTGCGGTTGACGAGCGAATCCCAGCCGCGATGGAAGAAAGGCAGCGCCGCCCACAACACGACGGGGCTGGCCAATGCCAGCTCAAGCCAGACCTTCGTCCGCTCGTCGACAAAAGCCTCGAAGGTCAGGCCGAGCATCGGCGCCATGGCGACGATCAGCAACGGCACAGACAGTGCGGCACTGACCCAGAACCGCCTGGTGAAGTCGATCAGTTCCGGATTGGGCCCCTCGTCACCCGTTGGTACGCCCATCGGCTCCAGGGCCATGCCGCATTTCGGGCAGGAGCCGGGCTTGTCGCGGATGATCTCCGGGTGCATCGGGCAGGTGTATTGCGTGCCCTTGGGCATCGGCTGCGGTGCCGGCCTGTCGCCGAGATATCTTTGCGGCTCGGCCTCGAATTTCGGCTGGCAGGCGGCCGAGCAGAAATAGAAGCCCTGGCCCTCGTGGCGGGCAAAATGCCCGGCTGTCGCGCGGTCGACGCTCATACCGCAGACCGGATCGGTGGCCGTCAGGAATTTTTCCGACGCGGCGACGAATTTCGTGCGGCAGCCCTGGCTACAGAAATGATAGAGATGGCCATCATGCTCGGCCGTCGGCTTGCCGGCAGCAGGATCGACGATCATCCCGCAGACCGGGTCGCGGACGACGCTCTTCGTGGTAGGCACAGCTCCTTTTGTCGAGCAGCAGCTACCATGCGCGTGATGATCGTGATCGGAATGCGTCATTCGAAAATGCCTCGATGGGTCGGTGTGTGACGCGGAGATAGGGCTTCCAGTAACTGGAAGGTCAAGGGCTGCTTTGACTTTTCTTTTCCGGTCCACGGTGCGCCCATCCTCCCCAAAAAAAGTCTCACGCGGCAACACCACGCCTGCTAGAGAGCGAGCGTCCCGGGGTGAGATTTTCTTTGGCAATGAAGCGTCTGGTCATCAATCTCGATCGGTCTCCCGATCGACTTGCCCGCGTGACGGCGGAATTTGCCCGCATCGGCGTCCCGTTCGAACGCGTTCAGGCCATAGACGCACGGGACCGGCCGGACCTGGACCAGATGCCGCAAAATGTCGGATATCGGAACAGGCTGCCATTGACCGACGGCGAGATCGCCTGCCTGCTCAGTCACCGGGCCTGCTGGGCTGTCATCGCGCAAGGCGACGCTCGCTATGGGGCAATCTTCGAGGACGACATCGTCTTTGCCGCAAAAGCCGGCGCATTGCTTCGCGATAGCGACTGGATCCCAGCCGATGCCGAAGTCGTCAAGCTCGAAAGCTATTTTTGTAAGACCGTGATCCGACGCAAGCGCATTGCCATCGGTCACGGCTTTTCCACATCCAAACTCGACGCCGGACATATAGGAACCGCCGGCTACATCATCTCCAGGCGAACCGCGCTCGACCTGATCAAGGCCACCGAGGAGATCGGCATCGCTGTCGACGACCTTGTCTTCAATCCGGAGTTTTCGGTTTTGCGAGGCAAGACGATCTATCAGCTTGTTCCTGCGCTCTGCGCGCAAGATCAGTTCCTTGGCGACAGGGGGCTGCAATTGCCAAGCCTGCTCAGGGAAAAGCGGGATATCCAGTGCGCCGCACCCGCCGGGACCGGAAAACGCAGAAAGACAGCCATAGCGAAGGTAAAAGCCGAGGCTCGGCGAATAGGCAAGCGCATTGTCGATTTCCATCGACTGAAGCGGAGAATGGTCATTCCATTTATCTATCCGAGCCAAAGCTCATCGGGGTCTTGAACCGGCTTTCAACGCCCCATACCCAGCGGCGCCAAAACGCGCTATAGACGCCGCCGAAACGGCAAGGCCGACTGGATATATGGCAAGAATCTCCCTGAAGCTCGACGAATTGATCGACGGCGAAGCCTTACGCCGCGAGATGACCGCGCTGACCGCCGCCACGGCGGGCGACGGCTCAGGGCAGGCTGCGCGCAATGGCGTGCTCCAGCTGCTCAAGGGACGACTGGCGGAAGGGCGCGCCATTGCCGAACGCATGCTGATGGACGATGGCGGCGGCAGCGCATGCGCGGCGCGGCTATCGCATCTCATGGACGAGATCATCCGGGCGCTTTACGATTTCGCCGTCACCCATGTCTACCGGGTCAAGAACCCGTCCTCCGCAGAGCGCATGGCCGTCGTCGCTGTCGGCGGCTACGGCCGTGGAACGCTGGCGCCGGGATCCGACATCGACCTTCTGTTCCTGCTGCCTTACAAGCAGACGCCGTGGGGCGAACAGACAGTCGAATACATGCTCTACATGCTGTGGGACCTGGGGCTGAAGGTCGGCCACGCCACACGCAATATCGACGAATGCCTGCGCCTGTCGCGCACCGATGTCACCATCCGCACCTCGATCCTCGAAGCACGGTTCCTGTGGGGCGAGGAAAAGCTCTATGATGAACTGATGCTGCGCTTCGACCATGAGGTGGTGCGCACGACCGGCCCCGAATATGTCCAGGCCAAGCTTGCCGAACGCGACGACCGCCATGCCAAGGCCGGCGAAAGCCGCTATCTGGTCGAGCCCAACGTCAAAGACGGCAAGGGCGGCCTGCGCGACCTGCAGACGCTGTTCTGGATCGGCAAATACTTCTACCGGGTGCGCACCGGCGAGGAACTGGTCGACAAGGGCGTCTTCACCGAGGGCGAGTACCGCGAGTTCCAGAAGGCCGAGGATTTCCTGTGGGCGGTACGCTGCCACATGCATTTCCTCACCGGCAAGGCCGAGGAACGGCTGCATTTCGACATCCAGCGCGAGATCGCCGAACGGCTCGGCTACACCACACACCCCGGCCTGTCGGCGGTCGAGCGCTTCATGAAGCACTACTTCCTCGTTGCCAAGGACGTCGGCGACCTGACCCGCATCTTCTGCGCCGCGCTCGAGGAAGAGCAGGCCAAGCACGTGCCGGGCTTCAACCGTATCTTCCTGACTTTCTCGCGGCGCAAGCGCAAGCTTGCCGGCACCTCCGACTTCATTGTCGACAACCACCGCATCAACATCGCCGACGACCAGGTGTTCGAGCGCGATCCGGTCAATCTGCTCAGGCTGTTCTGGTTCGCCGACAAGCACGGTCTGGAATTCCACCCTGACGCGCTGAAGCTGCTGACCCGTTCGCTCGGCCTGGTCAACAAGTCGCTGCGGCGCGACGAGGAGGCCAACCGGCTGTTCCTCGACATATTGACGTCGGACCGCAATGCCGAACTCAATCTGCGGCGCATGAACGAAGCCGGGCTGCTCGGCAGGCTGATCCCGGATTTCGGCAAGATCGTCGCGATGATGCAGTTCTCGATGTACCATCACTACACGGTGGACGAGCATCTGATCCGCTGCATCGGCGTGCTGGCCGAGATCGAGCGCGGCGACGGCGAAAAGGTCCACCCCCTGTCGCACACGCTGATGCCGGGGCTGAAGAAGAGCCGCGAAGCGCTCTATGTCGCCGTACTGCTGCACGACATCGCCAAGGGCAGGCCGGAGGATCATTCCGAGGCCGGGGCCAGGATCGCACGTCGCATCTGCCCGCATATGGGGCTGTCGCCGGCCGACACCGAAACCGTTGCCTGGCTGGTCGAGCATCATCTCGTGATGTCGATGACGGCGCAAACCCGCGACCTCAACGACCGCAAGACCATCGAGGATTTCGCCGCGATCGTGCAGTCGGTGGAGCGGCTGAAGATGCTTTTGATCTTGACCGTCTGCGACATCAGGGGCGTCGGACCGGGTGTCTGGAACGGCTGGAAGGGCCAGTTGCTGCGCACGCTCTATTACGAGACCGAACTGCTGCTGACCGGCGGGTTTTCGGAAGTATCGCGGGCCCAGCGCACGGCGGCGGCGCGCGAGCGCCTGGCCGAGGCGCTTGCCGACTGGCCGGACAAGGCCCGCAAGCGCTATGTCGGCCAGCACTACGAGAATTACCTTTTGACCGTCGACCTCGCAGACCAGCTGCGCCATGCCGAGTTCATTCGTGAGGCAGACGCGTCGGGCAACAAGCTTGCCACCATGGTCAAGACCCACCAGTTCGAGGCGGTGACCGAAATCACCGTGCTGGCGCAGGACCACCCCCGCCTGCTCTCGGTTATCGCCGGGGCGTGCGCCGGGGCCGGCGGCAACATTGTCGACGCGCAGATCTTCACGACGTCGGACGGCCGCGCACTCGACACGATCCTGATCAGCAGAGAATTCGACCGCGACGAGGACGAGCGCCGGCGTGCCGAGCGTGTCGGCCGGCTGATCGAGGACGTGCTGTCGGGCAAGAGCTGGCTGCCGGAAATGATCGAGAAGCGCACCAAGCCGCGGCGTGGCTCCAAGGTGTTCAAGATCCCGCCGCGTGCCGAAATCCGCAACACGCTGTCGAACCGTTTTTCGGTCATCGAGGTCGAGGGCCTCGACCGGCCGGGGCTGCTGTCGGAGATCACCGGAACGCTTTCCGACCTGTCGCTCGACATCGCATCGGCCCACATCACCACCTTCGGCGAAAAGGTCATCGACACTTTTTATGTCACCGATCTCACTGGCCAGAAGATAGATAGCCCGGCCCGCATCGCCACCATCCGCAATCGGCTGATGGCAACGCTCGAAGGCATCGTGCCCGAACGCGGTGGCAAGTCCAGGGCGGCGGCCGAGTGACAACGACCATCACTTTGTCCCAATTGCGCAGGCAGTTCCCAAAAGCATGAGCCTCGTCAAGAAATTCGCAACGGTCGCTTCCGGCACGCTGATGAGCCGCGCGCTCGGTTTCGGCCGGGAGATGCTGATGGCGGCCGCACTTGGTACCGGACCGGTCGCCGATGCCTTCAACGCCGCCTTCCAGTTCCCCAACACCTTTCGCCGGCTGTTTGCCGAGGGGGCCTTCAACGCCGCCTTCGTGCCGCTGTTCGCCAAGGAGATCGAGACCCACGGCACCGAAGGCGCCAAGCGCTTTTCCGAGGAAGTGTTCGGTGTGCTGTTCACGGCGCTGCTGGCGCTGACCATCATCATGGAACTGTCGATGCCGCTGATCGTGCGCTATCTGGTGGCGCCGGGTTTTGCCGGCACGCCGGGGAAGTTCGACACCACGGTGACGCTGGCGACGATCATGTTCCCCTATCTGATCTGCATGTCGCTGGGCGCCATGATGGCGGGCATGCTGAATTCGCTGCGCCGCTATTTCGCCGCCGCGGTGGCCCCGGTGTTCCTCAACATCATCCTGATCGGCGTGCTCGCCTATGCCTGGTACAAGGGCTCGGACGCGCTTACCGTCGGCTACGGGCTGTCCTGGGGCGTGCTTGCCGCCGGACTGGTGCAACTGGCAATCGTCTGGGTGGCGGTGCGCCATGCCGGCATCTCGATCGGCTTTCGCCGTCCGAAAATGACGCCTGCCGTCAAGCGGCTGCTGGTCCTGGCGCTGCCGGCGGCCATCACCGGCGGCATCACCCAGATCAACCAGTTGATCGGCACGGCAATCGCCTCGGCGCAGAACAGCGCGGTCTCCTCGCTCGCCTATGCCGACCGCATCTACCAGCTGCCGCTCGGCGTGGTCGGTGTTGCGGTCGCCATCGTGCTGTTGCCCGAACTGTCGCGGGCGCTGAAGTCGGGCAATCTGATCGAGGCGGCCAATCTGCAGAACCGCTCGGTCGAGTTCACGCTGTTCCTGACGCTGCCGGCAGCCGCCGCGCTCTGGGTGATGTCGGAGCCGATCGTGCGGCTAGTCTATGAGCGCGGCGCGTTCGCCGCCAACGGCTCGACGCCGACAGTGGCGGCGATCCTGGCGATCTTCGGCCTCGGCCTGCCGGCCTTCGTGCTGATAAAGGCCTTCACGCCGGGTTACTTCGCCCGTGAGGACACGCGCACGCCGATGATCTTTGCCGCCATCTCGGTGGCGGTCAACGTCACCACGGCGCTGACGCTGTTTCCACGGATGGGCGCGCCTGGCATCGCGGTGGCATCGGCCGTCGCCGGCTGGGTCAACGCGGTGATGCTGCTCGGCGTCTTGATCCGGCGCGGCCACTGGGGCCGCGACGTGCCGCTGATGAAACGCATTCCACGGCTGGTGCTGTCCGCGGTGGTGATGGGGGCAGCACTCTATTTTGCAGAGCACTGGTTCGCGGTCAGGCTTGGGCCAGGCTCGCCGCTGATCGTCAAGGCGACGACGCTGCTGTCGCTGGTTGCAGGTGGGGCGCTGCTCTACTTCATCACGGCGTTTGCCACCGGCGGCGCGGATTTCGGCATGATCAGGCGCAATGTTGGACGGAAGGGATCGCCGCCGACTAGGGAACAGTCTCCAGATCCGTGAGCCGGAATTCGTCCGCAGTCGAAAGCATCGGAACGCCGTAGTAGCGCGCGCAAGCGTAGTGAAAACAGTCGGCCAAGTTCAGGCGGATAGCGTTGTTGCGAAACCGCAACGCAGCCTCAACGGACAGCGATGTTGCGTCTGAAGCTGGTGGAAGCTCCCGCAAGGCAATTGCCCGCTCTTCGAGAAAACGGCTGACTATCTTCAGGCTTACATCGACCGGTATGGCCAGCTTTTCCGATCGTGAAAGCGCCATCGCGGCTTCCCAGACGGCGATCGCCGAGGTGAACGGAGCCGATGCTTCGATAATCGCTTGCGCACAGCGCTCAGCTTCGGCCTCTTGGCTCAGCATCGCAACAATAGCGGCTGCGTCGACAAACATCAGTCTTCGCCCGACAATTCGTCATAGATCGAGCGCGGTAGCGGGTTGCGCGCCCGATCGCTAAGCTCAATTCCGAACTCGGCGCGGAGCCTTGCCGCTGTCTCCAACGGCGTCTCGCGGTTGCGCCGGCGTTCGAGTGCCTCACGCATGGCGATCACGATCGCCTCGGTTATGCCGACGCCCTCGACCTTCGCGAAGGCGCGCGTCAAGCTGTCCGCCTCCTTGTTGTTGATGTTGATCGTCATCACAGCCCTGCCTATCGGAATTGTAGCAATAATTATGTAGCAATCTACATGATGTTGTCAACATACTGATAGCTTCTTTGAGGCTCCCGACCGCCTCTTGATCCTCTCCACGCCTTCGTCCATAAGCGCGCCGTCGCAAGACTTTCGCCGCGCGCGAAACGGCCCTCCACAAGCCATGAGGACAATCATGACCGCCTTCAAGCCACTCGTCTTTTCCGGTGTCCAGCCGACCGGCAATCTGCATCTCGGCAACTATCTCGGCGCCATCAAGAAATTCGTTGCCCTGCAGGACACCTCCGATTGCATCTATTGCGTCGTCGACCTGCATTCGCTGACAGCCCAGCTCGTTTATGAAGACCTGGCCGACCAGACGCGGTCGATCACCGCTGCGTTCCTGGCCTCGGGCATCGACCCGAAGAAGCACATCGTCTTCAACCAGTCGCGGGTCATGCAGCACGCCGAGCTTGCCTGGATCTTCAATTGCGTGGCGCGCATCGGCTGGATGAACCGCATGACGCAGTTCAAGGACAAGGCCGGCAAGGATCGGGAGAACGCCTCGCTCGGCCTGCTTGCCTATCCGTCCCTGATGGCGGCCGACATCCTGCTCTACCGTGCCACCCACGTCCCTGTGGGTGAGGACCAGAAGCAGCATCTGGAGCTCACCCGCGACATCGCGCAGAAATTCAACAATGACTTCTCCGACCGCATCGCGGCCCTTGGCGTCGGCGTCGAGATGCAGGTCGGCGAAGAGACCGTGAACGGCTATTTCCCGCTGACCGAGCCGGTCATCGGCGGGCCGGCGGCGCGCATCATGTCGCTGCGCGACGGCTCCAAGAAAATGTCCAAATCGGACCCGTCGGATCTGTCGCGCATCAACCTGACCGACGATGCCGATGACATCTCGAAGAAGATCCGCAAGGCCAAGACCGACCCGGAAGCGTTGCCGAGCGAGCTGGACGGCCTGGCCGGCCGGCCCGAGGCGGAGAACCTGGTCGGCATCTATGCGGGTCTCGCCGAGATATCGAAGGCGGATGTACTCAAGGAATTCGCCGGCCAACAGTTTTCCGTGTTCAAGCCGGCCTTGGCCGATCTTGCAGTGGAAAAACTGGCGCCGATCGCCAGCGAGATGCGCCGCATTTCGGATGACCGCGCCTATGTCGACGCGGTGCTCAAGGACGGTGGCGAGCGCGCCGGCGTGCTGGCCGAAGCGACGATGAAGACGGTGCGCGACATTATCGGCCTGCTGCAGGGCTGATCGCGACATCGGGCGCACTGGCACAAGGCCGGCGACTTGCCGCCGGTCCGCCACAGTGGCAGATTGCGGCCGTAAGACACCGAGTAGATAGACATGGTCTCCAAACGCCTCAGCCGCGAAGCCGGCCATCGCAGGAAATTCCTGACGATCATCGACGACACGCCGGAATGCGAGCGTGCCGTCGCCTATGCCTCGAAACGGGCGCAGAGCACCAGCGGCACGCTGGTGCTGCTCTATGTCATCGTGCCGGACGATTTCCAGCATTGGCTGGGTGTCGAGAAGATCATGCGCGAGGAAGCCAACGCCACGGCGCGCGCCGCACTCGACAGCTATGCCAACAAGGTGCGCCAGAAGCTCGGCATCGAGCCCGAGATGGTGGTGCGCGAAGGCAAGCCGACGGAAGAGATCCACAAATTGATCGAGGAAGACCAGGACATCGCCATTCTGGTGCTGGCCGCCGGCGCGGGCAAGGAAGGCCCTGGGCCGCTTGTCGGCGCCGTGGCCGGCAAAGGTGCCGCCTTCCCGATCCCGGTGACCGTCGTGCCGCAGAACCTGTCGGACGAAGAAATAGACAGCCTGGCCTGAGATTCTGCTCTTCAGGTGATGCCGGTCCGATTTTGGGCGCGCAAAAACATTCCGCCAGCCAGCTGTTCCGGCGATGCGTTTCGCTTGAATGTCCAGCCAATTGAGCCTATTTAGAATTGTTCCAAACTAGATGCCCAAACGGGCACGGAGACGGCCATGTTCATCCAGACCGAATCGACGCCAAACCCGGCGACGCTGAAATTCCTGCCCGGCAAGGAAGTGCTTCTGGAAGGCACCGCCGATTTCCGCGATGCCGACAGCGCGGCCGTCGCCTCGCCGCTGGCCGGCCGGCTGTTCGAAATTCCTGGCGTCACCGGCGTTTTCTTCGGCTATGACTTCATCACCGTGACCAAGGATGGCCCCGACTGGCAGCATTTGAAGCCGGCGATCCTCGGCGCCATCATGGAGCATTTCATGTCCGGCGCGCCCGTCATGGCCAAGGCTGGCCCGGCCGCCGAGACCAGCCAGACCGGTGAGTTCTACGACAAGGCCGACGAAGAGCTGGTCATCACCATCAAGGAACTGCTCGATACACGGGTGCGCCCCGCGGTCGCCCAGGATGGCGGCGACATCACCTTCCGCGGCTTCGAGAACGGCACGGTGTTCCTGCACATGAAGGGCGCCTGCGCCGGCTGCCCGTCCTCGACGGCGACGCTGAAGCACGGCATCCAGAATCTCCTGCGTCACTTCGTGCCGGAGGTACAGCAGGTCGAGCAGGTCTCCTGACGCCCCTTTGATAATTCTACCCTGCTGACCATCTGGTCCGATTTCTTCGCTTCCGGCGCATCGGCCAGAAGGAACTCCAGAATGATCTACGAACTTCGGGTTTACCGGGCTTTGCCGGGGCGCTTGCCGGCGCTTCTTGATCGCTTCGACAAGATCACCCTCAAATTATGGGAAAAGCACGGTATCCGCCAAGCGGGTTTCTTTACCACGCTGATCGGAGCTTCGAACAACGAACTGACCTACATGCTGGCATGGGAATCGCTGGCCGAACGTGAAGAGCGCTGGACGGCGTTCGTGAAGGACCCTGCCTGGACGCAGGCGCGGGAAGATTCCGAACGTGATGGCCAGATCACCGAGACAATCACCAACCAAATTTTGGTCCCCACCTCGTTCTCGGCGGTGTCCTGACCACTGAGCAGGCGTCGCATCGCGCAAACAACAAAAAACCGGGCCGAATTGCCCGGTTTTCTGCTTGGGACGTCCGTTGTTGCCTAGACGGTCCGCGTACGAAAACTGCCTCTAGAGAACGATGACCTTGGCGCCGACCGAGGCGCGGTCATAGAGATCGATAATGTCCTGGTTCATCAGGCGGATGCAGCCAGACGACATCGCCTTGCCGATCGAATTCCATTCCGGGCTGCCATGCAGGCGATAGCCTGAATCGCCGCCCTTGTTGAACAGGTACATGGCGCGCGCGCCGAGCGGGTTCTTCAGGCCCGGCTCCATGCCGCCGGCAAACTTTTCCAATTCCGGTTGGCGCTGGATCATCTGCCTCGGCGGCGTCCAGGTCGGCCATTCGCGCTTGAGCGCAATATGGGCGGTGCCATGCCATTCGAAGCCCTCGCGGCCGACGCCGATGCCGTAGCGAATGGCCCTTCCGTCGCCCTCGATGAAGTAGAGGAACTTGTTCTGCGTATCGACGATGATCGTGCCCGGCTTTTCCGGGCTGTCGTAGTTCACTTCCTGCCGATGGTACTTCATCGGCACCTTCTCGATCGGGATGCGCGGCAGCTGGTAACCGGCGTCGGTGACCGCGCCATAGTCGTTGGAGAAGATCTGCGAGCCGATGGTGCTGCAACCGGCGATAGCAGTGGAGAGCGCCAGTGCGGCGATGATTGCAAACGACTTCATGCGCATCAGGTGATCCGGTGCCCCGCCCAAACTCGGCGGCACGAGTGGCCGCTCTCTCATCATCATTCATGCTGGCATTTGCTTTGCTTGCCAAGCGCGCGATGCCTATATGCCTGCCTTGACGTACCGGTAAGCGTATCACTATGGCATTTTGGCAACAGGACTCACAGGATTGTGAAGCAAATTCAAGGGGCCTGCTCCACAGGTTCCTGGAAATCGAGGAGAACCGTCATGAATGTCGGTGACGCCGCCCACCGCTCCGGCCTGCCGGCCAAGACCATCCGTTATTATGAAGAGATCGGCCTGATCGCCCCGGCGCGTGCCGCCAATGGTTACCGCGATTATTCCGGAGACGATATCCATCGGCTGGCCTTCCTGCGCCGTGCGCGCAATCTCGGCTTTTCCATCGACGATTGCCGCCAGTTGATGGCGCTTTACCAGGATCGCGACCGCGCCAGCCACAACGTGCGCGAAATCGCCGCCGCCCATGTCACGGCGATCGAGGAGAAAGTGCGCGAGTTGCAGTCGATGCGCTCGACGCTGCAGAAACTGATCCATGCCTGCCACGGCGACGAAAGGCCGGATTGTCCGATCCTTGATGACATGGCGGGCGCGGCGTTGCCCGGCGACAAGGGCGCCTCCGCGCCTGCATGATGACCGTATGTCGACGAGGCCCGACGCCTGGTCGACTCCTGCCGGGAGAACATCCGCAATGGTCTCGATGACCGTCGAACTGCGCAATGTGGAGGACACGCAGGCGGCCATGGGCTGGGCAGGCGGCCACACGATCATCGTCGACCGGCCCGAAGGCAAGGCCGGCGGCATGGGCCTGGGCTTCAATGGCGGCCAGTTGCTCGCCCTGGCGATCGGCGGCTGCTTCTGCAACGACCTTCGCTACGTCGCCGAGGAAATGGGCGTAACGCTCGACAACATCGCCGTGACCGTGACGCTGAACCTCGAAGGCAAGCCTTTGCTCGCGACCTCGTCAACCATGACGGTTTCATGCACGACGCTGGACGGCTCCGACCCCGCGGAGATCATCACAAGGGCCGCGGCGATTTCCACGGTCAGCAACTCCCTGCGCCAGGGCGTGCCGGTGAGCATTGAAACGGCCGCAACGGCGACCGGCTTGTCGGAGGAATGATCCACGGGAACAGGCGCATCTGGCCGCGTGGACTGTCAGAGACCGCTAAAAAGCCCCGCCGCCGCACGGCAGAACGATAGACCCAATTTTCTTTGGCATCTGGGCGCGTCAATCCGCCGCTCTATGTCTTCCCTTGTCGAAATGATCAACGATGGAGGTTGGCATGGATCGGCGATTGTTTCTGACTGGAATGCTTGGGCTGGCAGGGGCTGCGACCGTCGTCGCAATCGCGCGTCCTGCCACCGCCTTGGCCGGCATCCCCAATACGGGGCCCGGCATTCTCGATGAACTCGACAAACCGTCCGACGACATTCTCGACCCGGATGGTCCCGATGTCCGGGACGGCGTCGAGTTCGTGCGGCACCGCAGGTGGCACCGCCGCCGTCGTCGACGCGGTTGGAGGCGGGTTTGCCGTCGCTACTGGCGCCACGGTTCCTGGCGCCGCAGATGTTTCCGCCGATCCTTCTGGATCCACTTCTGACGAGACCAGCAACGCGAAGGTCCCGGCGTCCGCCGGGGCCTTCGCTATCGCTGCGGCCTTGAACCCAATCGGCAAAAAAGGCCCGCCGCCCCTCGGCAGCGGGCAGGTCCTGGAGTGCCGGGGGATCAACCCGGCATGGGATCAACGAGCGGGTCACCGGTTGGTTGCAGGGATCGGCCCGGTAGCCTTCCTTTGGGTGGACCGCCACCGGGCCTGACCGGAGCGGGGTGTATTGGGGGAGCCCCGGCTGCCTCCAAAATATCACCTTTCGCTTATATTCGCTCTAGCTAATTTACATAGAGCCATGCACCACCGCAGATGGGTTGCGCACTTCACGGAAGTGTCGAAGTGACGTCTCCCTGCTTATGCCATTCGGCATTCGCGGAACTAAAGCGGTTGCATCCGGCTTTGGTTGGTGACGCGCAAAGACTTTTTCCTGCTATCTTGAAGCTGCCAAATGGAAGTTGACCGGCGCGGCATATCAAGTCGATTCGCGCTGACGATCTCTTTGTTTTTCGAGGAACTGCTTGGCGTGTTCCGCCCAATCAGCCGCCGTGACCTTGTGCTCCTGAACGGACTTTCTGAAAGCCTTGCGCAGAGTGTCAAGGTCAAAGGCCCACATTTGTTGGCCTTCGGTAGTGTTCGATTTTGCGTCGCCCGTTCCCATGAAAGCGACGGTATGCACCGCAAACTCTATCTAGCAAGGATCAATGCCTGACTTCTTTTGGGTATATCCGGGTATGTCAAATATACAATGGCCGGTCGATAAGGGCCTCCTGGGTAGCGCCTACCACTTCGGTGGGCCCTGGTAGAGATACCGGATCGGGAAGGCGACCGTCACGCCTGAAATTACAATCAGTAGAAACCAATAGAGGTATGGGTCTTGAATCCGATCAAGGTCAAGCCAGCCACCGCCGTGCCTTGGGATGGTGGCTTTCCCTGCCCATAGCCAAAAGCCAACGAACCCGCCTCCAACCAGCACCTGTGCGACCAAAAGACCCTTGAGGACCGCGTCCGTAGTTTTGCTTCTTTCGGCCATAAGTGCCCCTGTAAGCGCGCGGCTAAGGCGTACCTGCGCAGCCTGGCTTGTCAAATACGTATGGATGCCGACTTAAGGTATATATTCCTATATATTATTGGGTTTGTCAACCGGATATTCGCCTGCATAAAGGCGATTATGTCGTTGACAAACCAAACCAGACAAGGCATAAAGATTCCAACAGCTTAGGAACTTTCGCCATGTCCGTTCTCTCCCGCCCTCACTTCCGCGACGAAGCCGCCGCTTTCGAGCATGTCGAGGGTATGCTTTGGCCGTATGGCCCGGTCTGCCACCACTGCGGTTCGATGGAAAAGCCCTACAAGCTGGTAGGCGTCCGCACCAAGGCATCGAAGAAAAACCCGAACGGTATCGAGCGCCACGGCCTCTACAAGTGCCGCGACTGCAAGGGCCAGTTCACTGTCCGCATGGGCACGGTCTTGGAAGAAAGTCACCTGCCGCTGACCATCTGGCTTCAGGCTATCCACCTCATGTGTTCGTCCAAGAAAGGTATCAGCGCCCATCAGCTGCACCGCACCTTGGAAATCACCTACAAGGCGGCTTGGTTTCTGGCGCACCGCATTCGCGAGGCCATGCGCTCTGGCGACTTCTCCCCCATGGGCGGCAACGGCAAGACCGTGGAAGTTGACGAGACGTACATTGGCCGCCTTGCTGGCACGCCTGTGAAGCGTGGCGGCGGCGCACACAAGAACTCTGTCGTTACGCTTGTCGAGCGTGGTGGCCGCGCCCGTTCCTTCCACGTCGATACCGCCCGCATTGGCACCGTGATGCCTATCGTTCGTGCCAACATCGCCAAGGAAAGCGCCTTGATGACTGACGAGGCTGGCATGTATCGCCGCGTGGGCCAGGAATTCGCTTCGCACGATGTCGTCACGCATTCCAAGGACGAATATGTTCGCTACGAAGGCGAGAAGATCATCCACACGAACACCGTGGAAGGCTACTATTCGATCTTCAAGCGCGGCATGAAGGGCATTTACCAGCATTGTGGCGAGCACCACTTGCACCGCTATTTGGCAGAGTTCGACTTCCGATACAGCAACCGTTCGGCCTTGGGCATCGAGGACAACGTTCGTTCACTCATCGCCTTGAAGGGTGCCGCTGGTAAGCGCCTTACCTATCATGGGCCTCGTTACAGCGAAGCATGATCACTACAGAAAGCCGGTGCAGCTAACGCTTCCGTTGTGGAAAGGCGAAGCGCGATGGCGAAACAAACGCGGAAAGTTTCGGTAACGGAACGAAAAACTGTGGGCGGCGCGCCCATATAAGGAATTTTTTTACCGTGTCAAGCCTAATGGTCTTGAATCGCTCCTAGAACGCTATATCTTGATTCGCGAGCCCTGCTTCGGTCGAAGCTTCTAGTTCCACTAGGAGTATTTATGTAGGCCCTAGCGGGGCTTTACCGCTTCCTCATCGATCTCGAACTCTCTGGGCATAAATCGCCAATGGCGATATGGCTGCTCCCATCGGTCAATGTAGCCGTTGGGCGTACCGGTGTTGATTCCGATGTTGAAATTGGGATGGATCCCGCGAATTAGGCGGTTAATTTCTTTGTAGACCGCTTCCTTCGCCAACGTGCGTTTGCCGCGTCGTTTCGCTCCATCAGGCTTTGCCTTATGTAGATCGTTCAAACGAAAATACATAGACCCCAGGATTATGTCCAAGCCCTGTAAAATGTCATGCTCATGGGAATTGACCTGTGCTATTTGTTCCTTCGGGAAATACACCCCACAACCATAGAACGCGTTCGTCTTTGATATGCTACAAATGTAATTACGAAATCGCTCTATCTTTTCTTTGCTGTCCGGCATGTCGTCCAGAAGAGTTGTTATAAAAACCCTGTCAATTCCATTTGGATTACAGTGGCGCAATCCAAATGCGTGTTTTAGCATCTGGTAGTATAGCAGAAAGTATTCATTCTCGCGATGTTCGTCCGTTAAGTTCTTGGGCTTATGATAGTTATGGGTGAACATAATCCGAATCTTCACCCGGCCACTCACCACAAAGTCGAAAAACAATCGGATGAATTCGATGTACTTTTCCTGATACGCCTTGGTGACCTTTGTCCATTTCATTTCGCCGAATATATTGAGTTCCTCTTTTTTCTCCCTGAGAACCTTTTCGATCGCTTGACGGTCAGCGGATTGGATCAAGGCGCTTCCGTAGAAATTGGAAAAGTGCGGGCCTTTCTTTGAAGATTCATCGCAGTATATGGTGTAGTGCCTTTTAGGCATGCTCGACCCGAGGTGGTGTTGAAATGAACAAACAACCTAACCAACAACTCGGCAAGTTCAAGCGGCGTACTGCGCCCGAACTGGAAGCCGGCCAGTCAGCCAAGGACAAGCAATATCAGAAGTTTGTCGAGAAGGCGCGCGAACTGGAAACCGACGAGTCAGAGGAAGCCTTTGACCGTGTGTTGAAAAAGGTAGTGAAGGCGGGAAAGCAAAGCGGCGGGAAGTCGTAACCACCCGCCGCCTTGTAGGTTACGAGTTCAAACGACGAAGCGCTTCTGCTCGGCTACCGGGATGAAGTTTGCCGGTGTTTACCTCAGAGATGCGACCGCCGTTCGTGTCGTATCGAGCAGCGATGCGACTCTGTTTCTCGCCGTGCATAAGTTCAATCTGAACCGTAACGGCGTCGTCAAAAGTGAGCCTGTAACAAGGCTCGTCTGCTTTGGTAGCCATGATGGCTATTCCTTTTCGAAATAGCCGGCAAGGGTCTTGACTTGCGCCACGAACGCGACAATTGTCCCGTCGTGGTCCACAAATTTCCGCCCTCACCGGCGGTTGCTTCTAAAGGCCGGTTCAGTGTCACCTGAACCGGTCTTATCTATTTGTGACAACGAATCGCCCCAAATAAACAGGTTGAGCATCGTGGAGCGTTGCAACCGAGTCAACGCGGACTCGGCAGCTCATTTGACGATTTTGTTCGGTTTACGTTCTTTTTGGAGGGAAGCGCATTCCCCTACGGCTGGGTAGAGCCTATAGGGCTAATTGCGCGCTAGCTAATATGCCTGTAGCTTAAGCATGCGGTCGTCGCCCAAATCGACCCGCAAGAGTGACCGGTGCGACTTAGATCCCCCAAATCACACCCCTCTAGGTCGCACCGGGCCTCGCTTTGGTCTAGCCATTCCCCCTACCGTTGAGTAGCGCCTGCCATGCGACTTTGTGCCCAGCGACCTTGGGAACTAAGTCCCGCTTGAGAGATTGCTAGTGCGCGATTAGCGAGAGCACTGGGCATGGCCGAACTGACTACCGCCGCAGAAATGGCGAACGCTGCGGGCATTGACCCGGACACGTTTCGCGAGGCTTTGCGCGGTTGCGATTTCGTATGGCACAATCCCCCTGACGACTGGACGGTTGAGATTGATAGCCGCGAGCATGAGTCTATGCGGACCGTTCTGGTGATACTTCTCTTGAAGCGTAAAATTAACAAACGCCGGGCCTAAAGGAACGACCTTCGGTCAGCCCGTCCGCTTGTGGGAAGCATCGCGACGATCACGGATCGAGGCGAGCAACTCGGTTTCCGTGGCCCCGGGGAGCAGTTGGAAAACATTGAGCACTGCCGCCGCGATTTGCTCTGCCTCAATCGAGGCGCGGTCTATGTCGGCGTCGGCGCATACTTGGTCGAACACACGCTGGCATAGGGCCAGATTTTCCGGGGCCAGGAATTCGAAGTCCGACAGAATCATACCGTGGCCCCTCGCTTTTCATGAGCAAGTATGAATGTACGAAGTCGTACGCCGAAATTGCAAGGTCAAATCAGTGCCGGCCTGTCAGCCCCTACTGCAGGGTAGCGCCCAGCACGGTACGCTTTTAGACCGTGAGCCCGTGGAGCGGAACGTTCGGCGGCCTTCATAGTTTGGCCAGCATCTTGGAGAATCCACCATGGATGAGCCAAAGAAACCGGTAATTGGTCCAGAGGCGGCCTTCGTTGAACGCTTGGTCAAAGAGGCCGGGATTACCGAAGATCAAGCCCGCGAACTGATAGTGTTCCTGGGTCTGAATTGGGCATCGTTGGTACGTGAAGCGAAGCTGTTGAGAAAATCGGCCCGCCCATGATGGCGGATTGCAGAGGCGTCTCTGACTTCCATTCGAGTTTGTGCAAGATCGTCAAGCAAGGAACGCATTCGCCCTCTTTCGTGCGCGACGCCGGCCCGTAAGGCGCGGGCTAGCTCGATGTCAGTGAAGGCGTCGGATTGGGAGAAAAGCATCCCCTATGAAGCACGGCTAGCCGCTTATTTCTAGATTGGTTTGTCAACGACATAATCGCCTGCATAAAGCAGGTTCAAACCGTGAACAGAATCTGGCATGGTGCCCGGCATGCCGATCATCTCCCCCATCCCCATCAACCCTCTCATCGACGGCCGCCAGTCCGAGCGCGCCATGCTGGTGCGGCGCGGCGTACAGCGGCTGCTCATGGATATGGGCGCACATGTGTTGCCCGAACTGTCGCTGGCTACGGGCCGCCGCGCTGACCTCGTCGCGCTGACCCGGCAGGGCGATATCTGGATCATCGAGATCAAATCCTCGATCGAGGATTTCAGGGTCGACCGCAAATGGCCCGACTACCGGCTGCATTCCGACCGCTTCTTCTTCGCCACCCATCCCGGCGTGCCCTCGGAGATCTTTCCGCAGGAGTGTGGCTTCATTTTCTCCGACGGCTACGGCGCCGAAATCCTGCGCGATGCGCCCGAGCACCGCATGGCGGCGGCAACGCGCAAGGCGCTGATGCTGCGGATCGCGCGGGCCGGCGCTTCGCGGCTGCTGGCGGCGGAGCTTGCCGGCGTGTCGGTGCCGGCGCTGGAGGGTGAGAGCGAGTAGCGGACGTCCTTCAGTCTATGACCGGCTCTACTCTTCATCGTCCTCCACGCCACCCTTGGAGGGTGCCATGAGCAGCACGGCAGCACCCAGGATGGCGGCGATGAAGGAACCGGCGAGGATGCCGACCTTGACCGCGTCCTGCAGCGCCACGTCGCCGGCGAAGGCGAGCAGGCCGATGAACAGGCTCATGGTGAAGCCGATGCCGCACAGCAGCGATATGCCGACCATGTGCGTCCAGCCGGCATTGGCAGGTAGGTCGGCAAGACCGAGCCGGATCGCAAGTGCCGAGGAGCCGAACACGCCGACCAGCTTGCCGACCACCAGGCCGGCGGCGACACCCAGCGTCAACGGCTCGATCAGCGCACTGACGCTGAGGCCGGCGAGCGAAACGCCGGCATTGGCAAAGCCGAAAATCGGGATGACGACGAAGGCCACTATCTTGTGCAGGCCGTGCTCGAGCCGGTGCAGCGGCGAATGGTCGAGATCGTGGCCGATCCCGGCGGAGCGCTCAAGCGGGATGGTCAGCGCCAGCGCCACGCCGGCGAGCGTGGCATGGACGCCGGATTTCAGCACCAGAACCCACAGGACGACGCCCAGAACGAGATAGGGCACAAGCGTCATCACCCGCATGCGGTTGAGCACGACAAGGGCGGCAATAACGGCGAAGGCGGCACCCAGATAAGCCAGCGAAAGGCCGCTGGTGTAGAAGATGGCGATGATGATGACGGCGCCGAGGTCGTCGATGATGGCGAGTGCTGTGAGGAACACCTTCAGCGAAGCCGGCACGCGGCTGCCGAGCAGCGACAGCACGCCGAGCGCGAAAGCGATGTCGGTGGCGGTCGGGATCGCCCAGCCGGACAGGGCGGCCGCATTGTTGCGGTTGACGGCCACATAGACGAGTGCCGGGACCACCATGCCGCCGGCGGCTGCAATGCCGGGCAGCACACGCCGAGGCCAGGTGGAAAGCTGGCCGTCCAGCATCTCGCGCTTGATCTCCAGCCCAACGAGCAGGAAGAACACGGCCATCAGCCCGTCATTGACCCAGTGCGAGACGCTGAGCGGGCCGAGATAGGCGTGGAGCGCGGAGAAATAGGTTTCGGCGAGCGGCGAGTTGGCGACGATCAGCGCCAGAGCCGCCGCCACCATCAGGATGATGCCGCCGGCCGCTTCACTATCGAGAAATTCGCGGAAGACGGAAACCGGCCGATGCTTCAGATCCTGCATGTCGCCTCCGTCATGCCGCCTGTTTCGGCGGGCTTCAATCGGCAAGATGGCAAACGGCGGCCTTAACGCGGCGCGCGCTTGGCCAGGATGCGCTGCAAGGTGCGGCGGTGCATGTTGAGCCGGCGCGCTGTCTCGGAGACGTTGCGCTCGCACATCTCATAGACGCGCTGGATATGTTCCCAACGGACGCGGTCGGCCGACATCGGGTTTTCCGGCGGCGCCGCGCGCTCGCCGGCGGTGCGGGTGAGTGCGGCGAAGATATCGTCGGCGTCGGCGGGCTTGGAGAGATAATCGACCGCACCGAGCTTCACCGCGGTCACCGCGGTGGCGATGTTGCCATAGCCGGTCAGGATGATGGTGCGCGAATCCTCGCGCTTTTCGCGGATGGCCGCGACCACGTCGAGGCCGTTGCCGTCGCCGAGCCGCATGTCGACCACGGCGTAGGCGGGTGGATTGGCGCGCGCCTTGGCAACCGCCTCCTCGACGCTCTCGGCCGTCTCGACCACGAAGCCCCTGGCTTCCATGGCGCGGGCCAGACGCGTGAGGAACGGCTTGTCGTCGTCGACGACAAGCAGCGAGGTGTCCTCGCCTTCAACCATTGCGCCAATATTCTCGTCGCCTGTCATAGTCTCAAAATTCCTGCTGCCTTAATTTTACGCAAATATAGTTCCTGAGCCTCCTTGTCCAATTTTTAGAGGTCCTTCAAGGCTCTCAGGCGGTGTCGAACATGCTGGCCGAAGTGATTTCCGGATTGAGGAACACACCACGCGGCCACGATATCTGGACCATGGCGCCCTCGCCCAGGCCGCTCGAATTGCGGAAATCGAGCACGGCGCCGGAGCGTTCGAGCAGGGTCTTGGCGATGAACAGGCCGAGGCCCAGACCGCCGCCGGTTTCATTGCCCTGGCGCGTCGACATATAGGGCTCGCCGATGCGGTCGATGATCTCGGCCGGAAAGCCGGGGCCGTCATCGATGATCGAGAAGGTGACGGTGGCCTCGTCCCAGCTCCAGCGCACGGTGACGCTTTTGCGGGCGAAATCGACGGCGTTCTCGACCAGATTGCCGAGGCCGTAAATGACGCCCGGATTGCGTCGACCGACCGGCTCGGGGCCGATGCGTTCGCCGGGCCGAAGCTTGATCGAGATGCCGAAGTCCCGGTGCGGCGCGGTGACCTCCTCGACCAGCGAGGTCAATGGCAGCCGCGAAAGATGCGCCTCGCCCTCGGAAGACAGGCTGGTCAGCCGCTTGAGAATCTCGCGGCAACGCTCGCTCTGCGAACGCAACAGCGTTACGTCTTCCCCATATTTCGGATCCTTGCCGAGCGCCTTTTCCATCTCCTTGGCGACAAGCGCGATGGTGGCGAGCGGCGTGCCGAGCTCGTGCGCGGCGGCGGCGGCCAGCCCGTCGAGCGCCGAAAGGTGCTGCTCGCGCTGCAGCACCAGCTCTGTTGCGGCGAGCGCATTGGCCAGAAGCCGGGCTTCGGCGGCCACCCGGAAGGCGTATATGGCGGTGAAAGTGATCGAGG
>NZ_RZQL01000070.1 GCF_003997935.1 Mesorhizobium sp. M7A.F.Ca.US.006.01.1.1 | reverse complement strand
CGCCCGGATAGGTCTTGCGCACGTTCTCAAGGCTGAGGAACGGGGCGGTCACGGATGCAGCAATGGATGTATCGGAATAGTTCATCATGCCTGGCAGCGATTGGCGGGCCAATTTCTGAGCATGATCTTTTCCGAAAACCGGCTTCCACTTTTCGGGATCATGCTCTTGGCTTTTGGCAGACTGACGATGCGCGCGCGGTTCGTCAATGCGAGCAGCCGGCCCAAGCGACGTTGAGCCGGCTGAACTGCTTCAAGTCTTAGTTTCCGGCCATCGCCTTCAGATTGGCGGCGTAGGCGTCGACGTCATCCTTGCCGATGATCTTGGTCGGGATGATGATGAGGTTGCCTGCCGGGATGCCCGATTTGTCGCCCTTGAGATAGGCAGCCATCAGCTTCATGCCCTGATAGGCCCATTCGAAGGGCTGCTGCACTACGGTGGCGGCAATGGTACCTTCCTTGACGCCGCCCAGCGTGATCGGATCGTCATCGAAGCCGACGACGGTGATCGAGCCGAGCTTGCCGGCGTCGCGCAGCGCTTCATAGATGCGCGGCGTGTTGTAGGAGTAGAAGCCGACCATGCAGGTGACGTCGGGGCTGGCGACCAGCGCGTCCTCGACGTTCTTCTTGGCGCGCGCCTGGTCGATGTCGTCGCCGCGCACGTCGATCAGCTCGATCTTGGTGCCGGCGAGGCCGTCCTTCATGCCCTGGATGCGCTCCTTGGCATTGTCGGCGCCGAGCAGGCCGACGAAGCCTAGGCATTTTCCGCCATTGGGCATCGCCTTCTTGGCGATTTCGGCCGCCTGCTTGCCGGCATCGACATTGGACGAGCCGATATAGGCGACGCGCTTGGTCTGCGGGGCGTCCGAGTCGGTGGTGAACAGCGCCGTTTCCGAAGCGATCTTGTTCAACCCATCGGTCGAGGTCTTGGGATCGACAGCCGAGACCATGATGCCCTTGACGCCGGCGGTCACCAGATCGTCCATCAGCCGCTGCTGGATGGCGACCGAGGACTGCTCGGGGTATTTGAGCTCGAGCGTATAGTCGGGCAGTTCGCCCTGCGCCTTCTTGACGCCGGCTTCGGCGGCCTTCCAGAAATCGGAAGCGCCGTTGACGACGAAAGCCAGCGTCGGCTTGTCGTCGGCGCGCGCGATTGCCGTGGCCGACAGGCCAAGCAGCAGCGCGGTCGCGGCTACGGATGCATTTCGTATCAAGGATTTCATGTTCAACCTCCCGTTTGGCTCAGTCGTTGGACCGGCCGATCTTGCACTGACCTGATTTGCCGTTTGCAGCGTGGACGCCCTCCTCCTCAAAGGGGTTCCCGGCACCGAAAGAATGGCGTCGTTCCAGCCACGATCATGGACCTTAGAGACTCATCCTTCGTTCGTAAATAGTCCGATTTGTCTGACATATCACATATCCGAGACAAGGCCGGCGGAGGTAGTATCCGCAAGCCACCGGGCCATTTTTCGTACTCTCCCGCCGCCCCGGACGTGACCGGCCAGATGCGACGGATTGACGGTACAGCGCATTTTTGTATTAGTAAACAGTATTAGTTCCGAGCCAATGGCAGCGATTTCGCGGTGTGCCCGCCGGCAAGCCGTCGCCGCTGCCGATCTGCCACCCAAGGCTTTTGTTATCTGAGCTTTCGCTCGTATGGAGATGCGTGGCGGATGGACCTTCGGCATACTAATAGTTATAAACGGCCTTGACGTTATCCCTATAAACCAACGGCGTCACGCCACCTTGCCGGCCTGACCGGCCAGCCAGACTGGGATTTGCCATGAGCGAGACGACGGATCGGGCCAGCGACACAGCGAGGCGCCGCAAGGCGCCGGCGAAGGGCGCCAAGGGCCGCGTCACCATGATCGATATCGCCAGGGCGGCCGGCTGCTCGCAGGCGACCGTTTCCTTCGTGCTCAACAATTCGCCGGGGATCAAGCTGTCGCAGCAGACCCGCGAACGGGTGATCGAAGCCGCGCGGACGCTTGGCTACACCGCGCCCGCTTTCGAGGCCCTTCACCCGCCGCTGCCCGCCTTCGGGGGGCCCGCCTTCGAAGGGCTGGACGGGGTGATCGGCTTTGCCGTCGACCAGCTGGCCACCAGCCCGGAAGCCGTGGTCGCCATCGAGGGCGCGCGCCAGGCCTCGTGGAATGCCGGCAACGTTCTGCTGGTGGCGCAGACGCTGGGCGATGCCGTCATGGAGCCGCGCGCCATTTCGGCGCTGACCAAGCGGGGCATTTCAGCGTTGATCTACATGACCATCTTCACCCGCGAGATATCCGCGCCCGACTATCTCTACGGCCTCGACATCCCGGTGATCCTGCTCAACTGCTATACGGCCGACTACGCCTTCCCGGCCGTGGTGCCGAGCGAGATCGCCGGCGGCCAAAGCTCGACCCGGCATCTGATCAGCCACGGCCACCGCCGCATCGCCACCATCACCGGCGAGCCGTGGATGCAGGCCGCACAAGACCGGCTGAAAGGCTACCGCCGCGCGCTCGCCACCGCCGACATCCCGTTCGACCCCGAGCTGGTGGTCGAAGGCGACTGGTCGGCCAGCGCCGGCTACGCCGCCACCGTCAAGCTGCTGGCGCTCAGGGAAAAGCCCACCGCCATCTTCTGCCAGAACGACCGCACCGCGATCGGCTGCTACGAAGCGCTGAAAGAAGCCGGCCTGCACATTCCTGGGGATATTTCCGTCGTCGGCTACGACGACGAGGAAATAGCCAGGCACTTGTTCCCGCCGCTGACCACCTCGATCCTGCCGCACATGGCGATGGGCCAATGGGCGATCGAGCAACTCGAAGCGCCGGCAGCGCCTGGAAGGGGGCGGTACCCGATCACGAAGCTGGAGTGCCCGCTGGTGGAGCGGGAGAGTGTGCGGGCGGTAGCGGGGTAACGCGACTCGGCGGGCCCGCGCTAGCTTACCTTCGACCGTTAGGGAAACCCTATCAGTGGGACGAAGAGCTGATGGCGGCAATGCAGACGATTCTTGCGCGGAAGGGGGTAAAGGTCGAAGCCCGAGACATTCATTCCCATTGGTACAATAGACCGGCACGGTTGCGAATTTGGGGTTGGACACGCCGTGCCGGCCAGTGCTGGACACCCCAGCCCGGTTACGCTACCGGCACAACAGGAATCCAGCAATTAAGCCTGATGGTCTAGATCGCGAGTGCAGAGCCTGTTCTCGCGCTTCAGGGGCCTTTTTACCACGGGCATTACTTCTCCTCCGGGTAGTCCAGCGGCTTCGCATGGCGATGCATTTCTTCGCACCCGTCCGACAAGGCCGGGCTTGAACCATTCCGCCTTGTCTTTCTTCAGGCCTTTGGCACTGGCCCGCTAACCTTGCCCTGCACGCGGTCCCGCAGGCACTTGCGTCTGCCGAACTTGAAATTGACGTTGGCGGTGCCGACTTGCGGAATCGGCTTTCGTTTCCTCGAGAAAGCAAAAAGCCCGCCACCTTTCGGCAGCGGGCTTTCCAAAACTGTAGCTCCCTAGGTTAATCGATAGTCCCGGATGAGCTGGGCGAAGCCGTCACTGACGACAGTCGCTCACGCTTCGTGAAAACGGGCTTCTGATAGATTTTCTTCATCGACATTCCCCTTTGCCAATCCGCAATGTGTCACTCTTTGCCTTCCACGGGGCAGCGTGTCAATCGCGCAACAAATGCCGCCACCTTTCGGCAGCGGGCCGACCACGTCGGTACGTCGATGGCCATCACCGCCTCCACGGGACGCTGATGGCATTCCAACTTGCCCACCGTTTTCGGATGATTAACAAAAAGGGCAATTATGTAACTGACAAACCCGGCTCTTATTGGCGCTGGCTGTCAGGAAAGATCTGCCTGCGCCTTGCCGTTGCCGATAACCTTTGCTTGCCTACTGTCCCGACCATGAGAGGAGGCAAACATGGAACGGCTTTACCCGGTAGCTCTTGTGACGCTGTTTTGTAGCTTGATGATATTCGGAATGGCGGTGACGGTCGCGAGAACCCACAAGAAGACTGGCATACTGGCGCCCGCAATGACCGGCGACCCGCTCCTTGAACGAACCATCCGGGCACATGCCAACGCGGTGGAATGGTTTCCTATCTTTATGCCATCGATGTGGCTGTTCGCGATCTACTGGAATGCCGCGTGGGCTTCCGGCCTTGGGCTGCTCTGGATGATAGGTCGGATTGCATATTTCGTAGGGTATCGCACCGCGCCCTTGAAGCGCTATCCCGGCTTCTTCGTCCAGTCGATTGCAGCCTTCGCGCTACTTTTTGGCGCTCTGGGCCGGATCATCTATCTGATGCTCTAGGCGCTGCCCAGCTGCGGGAGAATGACACAGTACCTCATAAGTGAGGATAGAGCGGGTGAGCTGCTCGACTGCAAAGCTGCCAACGGTGCCCCGATACGGACCCTCGGAATTTTTGGCGCACCCGACAGGATTCGAACCTGTGACCTCTGCCTTCGGAGGGCAGCGCTCTATCCAGCTGAGCTACGGGTGCTTCCCGGAATCCGGAAAACGAACCAGCCGGTGAACCGGCAAGTCACGGCTTCTTAGCGGAAGCAGGCGCGGGCTTCAACGGGCAATTGGAGATTGGCGGTGTCCAGTGGCGAAGGTGGAATGGCCCTCTCACTGGTGTGAGCTTCTCGGATATGGCGCTCCCCTCTCCGTCTCGGCTTCGCCGAGCCACCTTGCCGGGGCGAGCCACGGGTCTCGCCCGTCCTTCGGACCCCCACTTTGTGGGGCGAGGAACTACTGCCCCCCTACTACCCGTCGTCCGCGCACCGCCCGTTTCGGCTTCTTCGCACCGGCCAGTTCGTGCATCGCATCGAGCTGCATCTGCTGCATTTCGGCCAGGCGTGTCCATTGGCGCGAGATGAGGTAGTCGAGTTTTTCATGCAGGTGGCGCACTTCCAGCTCGGCCTTGAGGTTGACGCGGTAGTCGTTGAAGGAGCGCAGGCGGTCCTTGGACTCCTGCCGCCTCTGGCTCATCATGATGATCGGCGCCTGGATGGCGGCAATGCAGGAGAGCAAAAGGTTGAGCAGGATGAAGGGGTAAGGATCGAAGGCGCTCGACATGCCGGCGATCAAATTGATGCCGATCCACACCAGAAGCACGCTGGCAAACGAGATCAGGAACCACCAGCTGCCGCCGAAGGCCGCCATGTTGTCGGAGACGCGGTCGGCAAAGGTGCGGTGCTCCTCGAACTCCTCTTCCGAGTTTTCGGAGATCGTGTCCTGCCTGGCGATCGATTCGACCACCTGGCGGTCGAGCTCGGAGAATTCGCCGTGCTCCTGCTGCAGCAGCTCCTCCATGTAGCGCATGCGGTAGCGGCCGAGCTCGGCGCGGCTGATGCGGGCGCCGGCCGGCAGGTCGGGATGGTCCGACCGGATGCGGTCGGCGAGGCTCGGGCGCAGCGTGTCGATGCGTACCAGGTCGCGCTTGCGGAATTTGCGGCCCGATATGGCCGACGGTTTTTTCTTCGGCTTGCCACGGTGGGCGCCTGGACCAGCGGGTTCGGAGTCCGGCACTTCGGGCGTGTCGAAGTGCTCGTCCGATACCGGATCGGCCTCCAGCTCACCGACGATCGGCGCCTCGAAATATTCGCCGCCGTCATCGTTCTGATTGTCTGCCGGTTGCTCTGGCGTTTTGGGGGCGGTGCTCATGGTGCGGGCTCCTGAGGGTGCTGGGCGACGTATGCCGCAACATCGCCAGCATCGCGACGGATTTCGTGGGACTACAAGTGTTTTTGATCGCTTCCCGACTTCGTCATCCACGGGCGAAGCGGGAGCGAAGCGGACGCGCAGACCCGAGGATCCATGCCGGGACGTTTGTGGAGGGTGCAGCGGGAGCAGAACTCAGCACCGCTGCGGGGCCTTGAAGTCGTGGCATGGATCCTAGGGTCTGCGCCGCGTCGCTTCGCTCCTTGCTCCGCCCTAGGATGACGAAGCGATGGATGTTTCCGCTAAACGACGCCAAGGCTACGGGAGAACGCTGCAGGGCGGCGGGTAACAAAAAAACCCGCCTTGCGGGCGGGTTACGTTTCCAGTGGATCAATTGGCGCGACTCAGCACCATACCCAAAACAGTAGCTTAGCTGCCCTCACCGAGTCAAGAAAAAATTCCTATCGGCATTCGTCACCGCGCGGCCAAGCGCGATGCTTGCTACGGCAGCTCGCCCTTCGCCGGCTCAGGGCGTTCGTCGTTCAAAAAGCCAAGCAATTGGCTTTTTGTCCGCTACGCGGACCACTCCTCACTGCTCGGCGAACATCAGCCTGGTCTTGGCGCCATCCATCGTTGGCGACAGGCTGCGCTGGATCAGCGCTTCGACATGGTCGTTGCGCTGGCGGGCTGAGTCGGCGCCCATCACCACGACGATCAGATTGCGGCCGTCGGCATTGTAGGAGGTGACGATGTTGAAGCCCGACGCCCTGATGTAGCCGGTCTTGATGCCGTCGACGCCGCGCACGCGGCCGAGCATGTCGTTGTGGCCGCGCACCAGCCTGCCGCGGAACATGAAGTCGCTTTCGGAGAAATAGTGGAACTGCTGCGGAAAGCGCTGATGCAGTGCCATGCCGAGCACCGCCATGTCGCGCGCCGTCGTCATCTGGCTGTCGTCGGGCAGGCCGGAGGCGTTGCGGAAGGTGGTGCTGGTCATGCCGAGCTGGCGCGCCTTGGATGTCATCATGGCGGCGAACTGATCCTCCGAGCCGCCGAGATATTCGCCGACCGCCACCGCCACGTCATTGGCCGATTTGACGACGATGGCGCGGATCGCGGAATCGACGTCGATGCTTTCGCCGCGCCGGAAGCGCATCTTGGTCGGCGGCTGCGAAGCGGCATGGTCCGACACCGGGATCTGCGTTTCCTTGCTGACACGGCCGGACTGCAGCGCCTCGAACAAAAGATACAGCGTCATCATCTTGGTCAGCGAGGCCGGGTAGCGCTGCGCCGTCGAGCTGACCTCGAACAGCTGCTTGCCGGTCCTGGCGTCGACGACGATCGCCGCATATTTCTGCGCCGGCGCCGGCACGGCCAGCACGCTGTCGGGCGGCGTCGTGGCGCAGCCGGCCAGCAGCACCAGCAGGCTGAGTGCCGCAAAAACTCTCTGGATGAGCGGAAGGGGACGCAGGTTGGACAAGGGCAGGACTGTTCTGGGATCGGCTGTTGCTGAGATGAGACGAAGCTAACGTAACGCAAGTGATGCGTCCATTTGGTTAATGGCTGACAGTCCTTGGATTGTCGAGGGCATCGATCTGGTTCCTCGCCCCACGAAGTGGGGAGAGGTGGCTCGGCGAAGCCGAGACGGAGAGGGGACTGCGCCCTACGAAGGCCCCCTCTCCGGCCGCTTCGCGGCCACCTCTCCCCCAATGAAGGATTGGGGGGCGAGGAACCGCCAATCGCGAAGGCGTATCAGGCCGCCTCGATAAAGCGGATGACGGTCTCGCCATAATTGCGCTCGTCCAGCACCGAAAAACCGGGGCCCGGCTCGAAGGGCGCCACTGCCGCCTCCTCGACCACACACAGCGCGCCGGGGCGAAGCCAGCCGCCGGCTTTCGCCGACTGCAAGGCGCGCTCGCCAAGACCCTTGCCATAGGGTGGATCGGCGAAGACGAGGCCGAACGGCGCCAGCGTGCCGGCCTCGCCGAGGCCCGTGGCATCGCGGCGGAAGATCTTGGTGCGGCCGGTCAGCCCGAAGGCCTCGACATTGTCGCGGATCAGGCCACGGCCTTCGGCCGTTTCCTCGATGAAGACGCCATAGGAGGCACCGCGCGACAGGGCTTCGAGCCCGAGCGCGCCGGTGCCGGCGAACAGGTCGAGCACGCGCGCGCCGTCCAACTGCTCGGCAAAGCGATGCGCCAGCACGTTGAAGACCGCCTCGCGGGTGCGATCGGTCGTCGGACGAATGGCGCTCGAACGGGGCGTGGCCAGCGGACGCCCGCGAAACTCACCACCGACGATTCTCATCTCGCTTTGGGGCCTCGGGGACCATTGCGCGGACGCTCACCGCCGCCGGCCCCGCCCGGACGTTCGCCTCTCGGCTTGCCGAACGGCTTGGCACCGGCCGGTTTGCCATAGGTCGGCTTGAACGATGCCTTGCGCGCCTTGGCTTCAGCTGCCTTGGCAGCGTCCGCTTCCGCCCTGCCCTTGCCGATCGGCCGCGCGCCCGGCGCCATCCAGACATTGGCCTTGCGCTGGCCGGGCGGCTCGATCGGCCGCTGCTCGCGCTCGGATTTCTTGCCGCCCGGCTTGCCGCCAAAAGCACCACGCGGCTTGTCGCCGAAGCCACCGCGCGGTTTGTCGCCAAAATTGCCGCGCGGCTTGTCGCCAAAGCTGCGTTCGGGACGCGGGCCGCGTTCGCCAAAACTCTTCTCCGCGCTTCTGTCGGGACTTGTCGACAGTTTGCCCAGAGCCTCGTCGCGGCTGCCTTCGCGGCGCTTGCGGTTCTTGATCAAACCGCCCTCGCCGATCGGGCGGCGCTCACCGTCGCGGGTGAATTTCGGCCGCTCCGGCTCCGGCTCGCGAACTTCCGTGCGCCGCACCGGTTTGTTGGAAAATGGCTTGGTAACATCGGCGTCGAAATTGGCGCCGGATTCTTCGACCAGGCGCTCGCCAAGCTGGTCACGCAGCACGCGCCCCTTGATCTCCAGCACATGGCCCTCGGCGAGGTCATCGAGCTGGAACGGCCCGTAGGAGATGCGGATCAGCCGCGTCACGTCGAGGCCGAGCGAACCCAGGATGTTCCTGACTTCGCGGTTCTTGCCCTCGCGCAAGCCGATCGTCAGCCAGGCATTGGTGCCTTGCTCGCGGTCGAGCGTCGCTTCGATGGCACCGTAGAACACGCCCTCGACGGCAATGCCTTCGCGCAGGCCGGCAAGCGCGCTTTCCTCGACCTTGCCGTGGACGCGCACGCGGTAGCGGCGCAGCCAGCCGGTGGCCGGCAGTTCGAGCACGCGCGACAGGCCGCCATCATTGGTGAGCAGCAGCAGGCCTTCGGTGTTGATGTCGAGCCGGCCGATGGTCATCAGCCGCGGCAATTCGGCCGGCAGCACGTCGAAGACGGTCTTGCGGCCCTCGGGATCGCGGTTGGTGGTGACGACGCCGGCCGGCTTGTGGAACAGGAACAGCCGGGTGCGCTCGATCGGCGGGATTTCCATGCCGTCGAGATGGATGATGTCATCAGGCATCACGTTGAAGGCCGGTGAAGTCAGGGCGCGGCCATTGACCTTGACGCGGCCGGCGGCGATCAGCTCCTCGGCATCGCGGCGCGAGGCCAGGCCGGCGCGGGCCAGCCGCTTGGCGATGCGCTCGCCTGCCTCTTCCGCGGCCTCGGCGGGACGCGGGCGTGGCTTGAAGCTGCCGCCTGACGCGCCTTGCGGCCGATCGTTGAAATCCCGCTTCGGGCGATCGCTGAAGTCACGCTTGGGGCGGTCGGCGAAGTCACGCTTCGGCCGATCACCGGCGTCGCGCGGCGCGCGGTCACTGAAATCACGCTTGGGACGGTCGAAACGCTTTTCGCCGCCCGCTGCCGCCGCAGCCGGCCGGTCGCCACGTGGCGCATAAGGCTTGCGCGGCCCTTCGCGCTTCTCATACGGCTTGCGCTCGCCTTCGGCTGCCACCGGGCGGTCGCCGCGCGGTGCGTAGGGCTTGCGTGGCCCCTCACGTTTTTCATAGGGCTTGCGCTCGCCTTCAGCTGCCACCGGGCGGTCGCCGCGCGGTGCGTAGGGCTTGCGTGGCCCCTCACGTTTTTCATAGGGCTTGCGCTCGCCCTCAGCTGCCACCGGGCGGTCGCCGCGCGGTGCGTAGGGCTTGCGCGGCCCCTCGCGCTTCTCAAAAGGCTTGCCTTCGGGATGCGGGCCTTTGCTGAAAGGCTTGTCGCCGCCCTTGAAATCGCGCTTCGGCCGCTCGCCATCGGCAGCCATCGGCCGATCGCCACGCGGTGCGTAAGGTCTCTTGGCGCCAAAGGACGGCTTGCCGCCCTTGCCCGCGGCGCCATCACGGCTGCGCGGTCCCGCGGCTTTCGGCCCGCTCTTGGCCGGACCTTTCCTGGGTCGGAATTTCTTGTCGTTGTCGTCCATGTGGCCTTTGTCCGTTTGCGCTGCTACAGCCGTGGCGCATCCTTTCGGGCGCGCAACGAACGCTGTAGCACTTTTGATGTGGCGCATGATCATTTTCGAAAACCGAGTCCCGATTTTCGAGGTCCTGCGCTCAATAACAGGATCACCGTCAGGTGGCGAGGAGATAATCGGAGTGAAAATCGCGTGAAGCGGCCCGATTTCATGGCGCTGGCGCTGAAGGAGGCCGAAGCTGCCGCCTTGCGAGGCGAAGTGCCGGTCGGCGCCGTCATCGCCAATGGCGCTGGTGTTGTCGCCAGCGCCGGCAACCGCACACGCGAACTTGCCGACCCGACCGCGCATGCCGAGATGCTGGTCATCCGCGAAGCCTGCCGCAAACTGTCGGCCGAGCGGCTCACCGGGCATGATCTTTATGTGACGCTGGAGCCGTGCGCCATGTGCGCCGGCGCCATTTCCTTCGCCCGGCTGCGCCGGCTTTATTTCGGCGCCGCCGACGACAAGGGCGGCGCTGTGGTCAATGGCGTGCGCTTCTTCGCCTCGCCGACCTGCCACCACGCGCCCGACATCTATCCAGGCATGGGCGAGACCGAAGCAGCCCTGCTGCTCAAAGGATTTTTTCGAGAGCGGCGCGGCTGAACCGGGCGCTACGCCCGGCGACTCAATATGGCGTTCTTACAGCCAATCGAACCAACCGCTGCTCTTCTTGCCTTCCGCCTCTTTCTTGAGGCGGCGTTCCTTCTTGTACTCGTCCTCGCCAAGCTCGTTCTGCGGCGCGGTGCCGGCGGCGACGCGATACTGCACAGGAGGCTCGCTCAGATATTTGCGGGTGTTCGGATCGCCCTGCTTGCTGTCGGCGAGCCGGCGCTGGATCTCGGCGGCACGGCCCTTGTCGGAATCGGCCGGTGTCCATGCCGGCGGGTGGCTCGAGCCTGACTCCGCCATGGCCCTCTTCACCGAGGCCGGGTCCGTCTGCACGTCGTCGACGATCTCAGACTGATAGGCCGGATCGTTCTGATGGGCGGTGGCGTCGGCGCGCAAGCGGGCGCGGCGCTGCTCGGGCGATTCGGGCCATTCGGCGCTCGCCGTCTCGATGCTGTCCTGCGGGGCCGGCAGCGCTTCCTTCTGGCCTGGCGCCGGCTTCACAAGCGTCGGACGCGGCTTGTAGTCGATCTGCTCCTTGCGCTTGGGCGCGAATGAAAAGGCGCCCGAAATATCGCCGGCCAGCTGTTCGCCGGCGGTCTTGTCGGTGCCGTAGGTCGGAGAGCCCATGCAGCCGGACAAAGCGAGGCCCGACGCGACAAGCGGCGCCAGCAGCGCCAGGCGCGCATTATATCTCTCGGTCATGCCAAAAAGTCCCACTCTAGACAGCCTCTCGATTGCCACCAGCCCTGGTGGCCGGTCCCCATCGTCCAAGCACTTGCGACGGAAATCCGGCGACAATTTGTCTTCCGGAGTTTCGCGTGTTTACCTCAACCACTCGTTAAGGGCAACGCGCGGGCGGGTTTTCGCCCGCCCGGCGTGGCATTTGTGCATCGATCCGGCCGTCAAAGCCGGCCAAGCGCCTTCAATTCATGCAGCACCGCCGCATCCCTGGCCGAAACATCCGGGAATTCCGGATCCTGGCCGACATCGGCGGTGTAGCGCCAGGATCGCGCGCATTTCACCAGGCCGCGATCCCAGGCCTTCTCGACCACCACGGCGACACCCCTGACGTCGTCAAGCGTGAAGGCACCCGCGGGTGCTTGCCCATGAGCGATGACCAGATCGCTGGTGATCGCCATCTCGGCCATATCGACATCTGAAATCGCCGCTTCGAGCGCTGCGTCGTTGATGGTGACGACCGGCACCGCTTCCAGCGACGATCCGATCACCTTCTGGGCGCGCGCGATCTCCAGCGCGCCGGTGACGACGCGCCGCACCTGCCGCACCTGGCGCCACTTTTCCGCCAGGGCCTCGTTCTTCCAGTCCGCCGGGATTTGCGGGAACTGGTCGAGATGCACCGAGACGGCGTCGGGATGACGATCGAGCCAGGCCTCCTCCATGGTGAAGGGCAGCATCGGCGCCAGCCATTTCACCAGGCAATCGAAGAGATGGCGCACCACCTGCACCGAAGCCTTGCGCTTCAGGCTCGACGGCGCGTCGCAATAGAGCGCGTCCTTGCGGATGTCGAAATAGAACGCCGACAGCTCGACCACCATGAAATCGAGCAGCATGCGGGTGATGCGCTTGAACTCGAAGGCGTCGTAGCCCGAGCGCACGACCTCATCGAGCTCGGCCAGCCGGTGCAGCATCAGCCGCTCCAGCTCCGGCATCTTCTCCAGCGGCACCTCTTCGCCATCGTCATGGGCGAGCGTGCCGAGCATCCAGCGGATGGTGTTGCGTAGCTTGCGGTAGGCGTCGATGTTGGTCTGCAGCACGTTCTTGCCGAGCCGCTGATCCTCCCAGTAGTCGGTCGTCACCACCCACAGACGCAGTATGTCGGCGCCCGACTGCTTGATGACGTCCTGCGGCACCACGGTGTTGCCGAGCGACTTAGACATCTTGCGGCCATCCTCATCCATGGTGAAACCATGGGTGACGACGGTGTCGTAGGGCGCCCTGCCCTTGGTGCCGCAGCTTTCCAGCAGCGACGAATGGAACCAGCCGCGATGCTGGTCGGAGCCTTCGAGATAGACGTCGGCCGGCCATTTCAGGTCAGGGCGATCCTCCAGCGTGAAGACATGCGTCGAGCCCGAATCGAACCAGACGTCGAGGATGTCCATCACCTGCTTCCATTTGGAGGCATCGTGATTGCCAAGGAAACGCTCCTTGGCCCCAGTGGCGAACCAGGCGTCGGCGCCCTCCTTCTCGAAGGCGTCCATGATGCGCTGGTTGACCGCTTCGTCCTTCAGCACATTGCCGTCGACATCGGCGAAGACGGCGATCGGCACGCCCCAGGCGCGCTGACGCGACAGCACCCAGTCCGGGCGCTCCTCGATCATGGCGCGGATACGGTTCTGGCCGGCGGCGGGCACGAAACGGGTTTCGTCGATGGCCTTCAGCGCGCGGCTGCGCAGCGTCGAGCCATCGCCGAGATCCTTGTCCATATAGACGAACCATTGCGGCGTGTTGCGGAAGATGATCGGTTTTTTGGACCGCCACGAGTGAGGATAGCTGTGCTTCAGCCGACCACGCGCGAACAGTGCGTTGCGCTTGATCAGCTCGTCGATGACAGCCTGGTTGGCGTTCCCCTTCTTACCATTGTCGTCGATGACGCGCGCCGGTCCATCCTCGCGGTCCGGTCCGAAACCCGGTGCGTCCTTGGTGAAGAAGCCGCCATCGTCGACGGTGAACGGGATGGCGGGATCGATGCCGCGTGCGCGCAGATCCGCCGCCGCATCCATCCAGGCGTCAAAGTCCTCGCGGCCGTGTCCGGGCGCGGTGTGGACGAAGCCGGTACCGGCATCGTCGGTGACATGGTCGCCGGCGAGCATCGGAACGGCAAATTCGTAGCCGCCGCCCAGGCCCTTGAACGGATGTGAAAGCGTAAGGCTTCCAAGCTCTTGCGCCGAAACGCTGCGGAGACGATTCAAGGTGACCTTCGCCTTGACCGAGGAGTCTTCGGCTAGTGCGTCGGCAAAGATCAGTTTTTCGCCCGGCTGCGGGCCGAACGCGTTCTCGGCCGCCGTGACCTCGTAGAGCCCATAGTTGATGCGCGGCGAATAGTTGACGGCGCGGTTGCCGGGGATCGTCCACGGGGTCGTCGTCCAGATGACGACATGAGCCTGCAGCAGATCGAGCGCGCCCTCCGTCAGCTTGGTCTCGCCATCGTCGATGGGGCGGACCAGGCTGGCGACCGGAAACTTCACCCAGATCGTATCGCTCTCATAGTCGTGGTACTCGATCTCGGCTTCGGCCAGCGCCGTGCGCTCGACCACGCTCCACATCACCGGCTTGGAGCCGCGATAGAGCTGGCCCGACATGGCGAACTTCAACAGTTCGCCGGCGATGCGCGACTCGGCATGGAAAGCCATCGTCGTATAGGGATTCTCGAAGTCGCCGATGACGCCGAGGCGCTGGAACTCGGCGCCCTGCACCGTGATCCAACCCGCGGCGAACTCACGGCATTCCTTGCGGAACTCGTTGACCGGCACCTCGTCCTTGTTCTTGCCCTTGGCGCGGTACTGCTCCTCGATCTTCCATTCGATCGGCAGGCCGTGACAGTCCCAGCCGGGCACATAGTTGGAGTCGTAGCCACGCATCTGGAACGAGCGGGTGATGACGTCCTTGAGGATCTTGTTCAGCGCATGGCCGATGTGGATGTTGCCGTTGGCGTAGGGCGGGCCGTCATGCAGCACATATTTCGTGCGGCCGGCAGCGCTCTCGCGCAGCTTGCGGTAGAGATCCATGTCCTGCCAGCGCTTGACCAGCAGCGGCTCCTTCTCCGGCAAACCGGCGCGCATCGGGAAGTCCGTCTGCGGCAAATAAAGCGTCTTGGAGTAGTCGATCGTTTCAGTTGTATCGGTCATTGGTCTGCCATGTGCATTGCCCGGCGGCAAAAGAGCTCGGGCGTTGAACTATACTTTTGCGCATGTCGTTTTCCCAAAACCGGGGCCACTTTTGGGCGACATGCCTGATGATCTGGAAAAAGCGCGAGAGGCCGCGCGCAGAATTCCCGGCGGCTCCGGCGACCCTCAGGCCGCCCGGAACACCGGGCCGGTAATTCGTATCGTCAGCACGCGAAGGCGCGAAAAGCTCGTCATTGGTGGGCTTTTAGCGGAGATAGACGCAGGAATAAAGCGTCTCTCGTTCGATTCACCTACATCGTGAAATCGAAGCGATAGGTGGTCGACACGCCGACCGTGAACTGGTTGCGGTCGCCACGCTCCTTGACCAGGCTGGAATCGGCCGCCGGTCCCATCAGGCGCGAATACTCGCCAAACAGGCTTGCGGTCATCGGCTCGGTCACCTTCCAGGTTACGGCGCCGCCGAGGCCGGTCGATTTCAGCCCGCCACCGGGATGATATTCGCTCAGGCCCGAGGCCACGGCTTCCTGCGCGTTGACGCTATAGTAGGCGTCGAAATAGTTGCCCGAGGCGAAGGAAACGCGCGGTCCTCCCGAAATCCTGACGGTTGGCGTCACATCGTAGAAGGCGTCGGCGGCAATGTCGGCTACGAAGCCGTTGTGGGCGCGAATGCCGTGGCGCAGCTCGGCGCGGGCGCGCAGCCAGTCCGTCGGATAGAATTCGAAGAAGCCGCCGACTTCGCCGCCCCAGCGCACCGGATCGAGGCCCTTCAGCTCATCGGCGTTGTCATCGTCGCGGGAAAACAGGAACTTGCCGGTCAGGCCGGCGCGGACACCGCCATCATCGACCAGCGCCAGCGAAATGTTGTCGTTGCGCGAGACGAAGCGGGCCGCCGGTCCGGCCTTGCCCAGCGAAATGATCGGCGAGGCGCTGAGCAGGTACTTCTTGCCGCCCTCGAAATTCGGCGCAACCATGCCGGTGGCGCCAACGGTCAGATACCAGTCACCCGACAGCCAACTGCCCTCGCCCGCATTGGCGGCACCCGCCCCACCCAGCATCGCAGCGGCCAACACCAGAGAGATTCTTCCGACCGGACTCATGGCCACTCCACTAACACAACGCACCTGACTACCGATGACAGCTTTGACGGTCGTTTGGTAAAATTTGATTTAAACCCGAGACATACGTTCGCGCTTTGCCGCGATGCCGCTGCCGGTCATCGACTGGACGTCGGCCCGCGCCCGGATTACCCTTCCATCCGCAGTATTCCGCAGCCCTCGATGGAGACCGCGACAATGACCCTGCATGGCGACGCCTTGAAAATCGCGATCGAACAGACACGGACAAAATGGGGATGGTTTGTCGCGCTCGGTGTGCTGCTGCTCATCTTCGGCGGCATTGCCTTTGCCAATCTGTTCGTCGCCACGGTGGCTTCCGTCTACGTCGTAGGATGGCTGATGCTGATGGCAGGCATCATCGAGATCGTGCATGCGTTCGGCGTCAAGACCTGGAGCCGCTTCTTCTACTGGCTGCTCAGCGGACTGCTGTACGCCCTTGCCGGCTTCTTCGCTTTCGGCAATCCGTTGCTTGCCTCGGCGGTGCTGACGTTCCTGCTGGCGATCGCGCTGGTCGCGTCAGGGGTGCTCAGGGCCTGGGTCGGCTACAGCCATCGGCCGGAACGCGGCTGGGGCTGGATCGTCGCTGCCGGTGTCATCAGCGCCCTTGCAGGTCTGATCATCGCCATGGGCTGGCCGGTCAACAGCCTGTGGGTGCTCGGTCTGTTCCTGGCGATCGATCTGATCTTCCAGGGCTGGACCTTCGTCGCCGTCGGCCTGGCGCTGAAAAAGTAGCCGGCATCACGCCTGGGCTCAAAAAGCCATGGTCGCGTCGAGATCGGAGAGCGGCTTGACGCCGGCAAGCAGCGCGCGTGCCTCGGCTTCATCGCGTTTCATCTGCGCGACCAGCGCGTCGAGCCCATCGAACTTCACCTCCGGGCGCAGGAAACCGAAGAAGGAAACCTGACAGACCTCGCCATAGAGATCACCGGAGAAGTCGAAAACAAAGGTTTCCAGCAGCGGCGCGCCATTGTCATCGACGGTCGGGCGACGGCCGAAGCTGGCGACGCCGTCGTGAAGCGTGCCGTCGGCGCGGCGGAAGCGGACGGCATAGATGCCCTCCTTGAGTGCGGCTTCGGCCGACAGCCTCATATTCGCGGTTGGAAAGCCAAGGGTGCGGCCAAGCTGCTGTCCGCCGACCACCTCGCTTTCGACGGTGAAGCGGTAGCCGAGCAGGCCCGCGGCTTCAGCCACTTCGCCCGCGCCCAGCAATCCGCGGATGCGGCTGGACGACACCACCTCGGCGCCCTCGTCCCGGAAGGCATCGACGAGCGTGACGCCGAAGCCGTGACGCCCGCCGGCCGCCATCAGGTAGGCCGGGCCGCCTTGACGATCCTTGCCGAAATGGAAATCGAACCCGGTCACGGCGTGGGTAATGCCAAGATTCCTCTCCAGCACATCCGTGACGAACGCTTCCGCCGACAGCGAGGCGAAGTCGCGTGTGAACGGCTGCTCGACCAGCGCGGCAAAGCCCAGCAGCGACAGCAGCCGCGCCTTCATCGGCGGCGGCGTCAGCACGAACAACGGGATGTCAGGCCTGAAGATTTTGCGCGGATGCGGTTCGAATGTCAGCACCAGGGCCGGTACGCCGCGCCGCCGGGCTTCAGTCGAGGCCCGCTCGAGCACCGCCTGATGGCCGCGATGGACGCCATCGAAATTGCCGATCGCCACCACGCCGCCGCGCAGGTCGGCGGGAAGCGGCGCGGTTGCCAGGATGCGCGGGAAGGCTGCCATCGTCACCTACCGAAGTCTGGGAATGACGGCCACCGGACCATAGCCATGCTTTTCCAGGAACGCCGCCAATCTTGCCGGATCCGGTTGCAGGGCATCGCCATAGTCGCGGGCATGGATACCGCCGGAGACATAAAGAACATCGAAGCCATTGTCGGCGGCGCCCTTCACATCGGTCATCATGCCGTCGCCGATGGCCAGCACCTGGCCGCGCTCGACCGGCCGGCCAAGAATCTCGGCAACCTCCTTCATCGCGAGATTGTAGATCGGCGCGTAAGGTTTTCCAGCGATCAATGTGCGGCCGCCGAGCTGGGCATAGTCACGCGCCAGCGCGCCGGCACACCAGATGATGCGTTCGCCGCGCTCGACCACGATGTCGGGATTTGCGCAGATGAAAGGCAGGTTCCTGGCGCGCAACCGCCGCAGGAGCTCCGCGTAATCCTCGGGCTTCTCGACCTCGTCGTCGAACAGGCCGGTGCAGACGACGCCGGACGCCTCGAACTCCTCGACAAGCTCGACGTCGAGGCCTTCATAGAGGGTGAAGTCGCGGTCGGCGCCGATATGGAAAATCTTGCGCGGCCCTTCGGCGATCAGATCCCGGGTCACGTCGCCTGAGGTAACCACCCGGTCGTAGGCTGACGGTGGAACACCGATCGCGTTCATCTGCGCCACGACATCGGCACTTCTGCGCGGCGAATTGGTGATCAGGACGACGGGGATTTTCGCCTCTCGAGCCCTTGCCAGTGCAGAGGCCGCCACCGGGAAATGCGTTTCGCCATTGTGCACCACACCCCAGACGTCGCACAGGATTGCCGAGTAGGCTTTCGACACGTCTTCGAGCGAGCCGATGATTTCAGGCGAATCCGCCATGCCGTTTCCTTCAGTCATGATCGTTGCGACCGCCACGACAGACGGTTCGCCGCAGCCGGTTCGGATTAGCCGAACCACTCCGGCCTGTCACCAGCTTTCGCCGAGCATCTGCGGAGCGTCAGCGAGGGTGCCCAGTGGTTAGCGATTGGTGAAGTGCTGACCCGGCAATCGAGCTATTTCCCAAACATGACCTTCAACGTTTTGTGGAAAGCTGGCGTCGACCGAGAATGCGTCGGTGGGGGCCGCTGCAAGACATGCATGAACTTTGGCGTCAGTTCTGCCGAGACCAACGCGGCAACTATGCTCTTATGACCGTCGTTGCGATGGTTCCACTGATGGGCGGCCTGGCGATGGCCGTCGACTTCACCGAGATGAGCCGCGAAAAACAGGCGGTTTCGAATGCGCTCGATGCCGCAAACTTCGCCACGGCGCGCCGGCTGACGGAAGGTGCGACCGACGACCAGTTGAGGGCCTATGCGCTCGACTTCTTCAATGCCAACCTCAACAAGATCAATCCCGCCAACACGACGCTCACCGTCACCTTGCCAAGCAACACCAGCGGGGGCGGCTTGCTCAAGATGAGCGCGCGGCTTGACTACAAGCCCTATTTCTATCCGGTCTTCGGCCAGCTCGTCGGCAAATCCGAAACCGACGCGAACCAGACGATCAGCTTCAACGTCACCTCGGAAGTGCGGCTGAAGAACACTCTGGAAGTCGCCTTGGTGCTGGACAATTCAGGATCGATGACCACCACCGGAACGGGCTCGGGGCAAAAGCGCATCGATCTTCTCAAGACCGCGGCCAAACAGCTGGTCGACACGCTGGCCCAGCAGGCGGCGATGATCAAGCAGGTCGATAGGCCGGTGCAATTCGGCCTCGTGCCGTTTGCCGCCTCGGTCAATGTCGGTCCCGGCAACGGCAATTCATCCTGGATGGACACCGAAGGCCTGTCGCCGGTATCGAACGAGAATTTCGACTGGTCGACGCTGAACGCAGCCGACAAATACGCCCAGCAGACCAATGGCATCTGGTACAAGCGCGGCACCGGATGGGGTGCCGACGAAGGCCAGATGCTGACCCGGTTTTCGCTCTACCACGACATGAAGGTCGTCACCAACCACGAGCGTGTCGTCAACAGCAAGCGCGTGGTTTGCGACGAATACTATTCGAACAACACCTGCAAACGCGACCACGACGAATATGACTATATCGATTCCTACGGCCCGTTCGCCAGTTGGCAAGGTTGCGTCGAGGCCAGGCCCTATCCCTACAATGTCAACGACGCCGCGCAGTCGGGCGGCTCGGCGAACACCGGCATAGGGGTCGGCGATCCGGCAACGATGTTCGTGCCGATGTTCGCCCCCGACGAGCCCGGCAATCATTGGAAGCTCACCCAGGATCCGGATGAGGCCGCGCCGACGGCCTACGGCGCCGTCAACAGCTGGTGGAATGACGATCCGACGAGCAGCACTGGCCAATCCCGGCTGCGCAACATGGCGAAATATTTCCAGCCGCGGCCGATCGATGCGCCGGTGCTGGCCGCCGGCAATGGCCCGAACTACAGTTGCACCACCAACCCGATCACACCACTGACCGATGTCAGCGTCACCACCGGGCTCACCGCGATCAAGGCCGCGATCGACCTGATGCAGCCGAATGGTGGCACCAATGTTCCCGAGGCCATGGCCTGGGGATGGCGGGTGGTTTCGAGCGGCGAGCCATTCACGCAAGGGCGCCCGGAAACCGAGAGGGGCAACGACAAGGTCGTGATCGTGCTGACCGACGGCGCCAACACCTACTACACGCCTTCGTCGCTCGGCTATTCCGACCCCGCCGATTCGAAGTCGACCTATGCGTCCTTCGGCTATCTCAATCCAGGCTACAACGGCACTTCGGTCGGCCGCCTGTTCATGGGCACATCGAGCGCCATTGGCCAGTTCGACTATTCGAACGGCAACTACACCAACGCGCTCAACGAACAGATGGCGACGCTTTGCAACAACGCCAAGGCAGCCAACATCATGGTGATGACGGTGGCGCTCGACCTGTCGACGACCAAAACCGCCGATCAGCAGGCGATCGAGGCGCTGAAATCCTGCTCGTCGAACTCGCGCTTCCGCAAGGATCCGACGGACGCGAGCAAGCCGGCAAAGCTGTTCTGGAACGCCACCGGCGCCAGCTTGTCGAACGATTTCAAGGAAATCGGCAACGAATTGTCGAACCTGCGCATCGTCGGCTGATCCGTAGGCATCGGGCTAGCTGGAACAAAGGCTGGCGCCGCCATGCACTTGCGCGCGCCTGCCGGGACAGGCACATGTTGGCCGCTGCCGGATCGTGCAGCCATTCGCGGCGCGCTGGGGAAGAACAGATGCCCGAAACAGCCAATCATCTCGCCTTCGCGCTGGTCTGCCTCGGCATGGTGCTGACGCCTGGCCCCAACATGATCTATTTGATCTCGCGTTCCCTGTCGCAGGGGCCGAAGGCGGGGCTCATCTCGCTTGGCGGCGTGGCACTCGGCTTTGTCTTCTATGTGCTGGCGGCGGCGTTCGGCATCACCGCGCTGCTGCTCGCCGTGCCCTACGCCTATGATGCGCTGCGCTTTGCCGGCGTGCTCTATCTCCTGTGGCTGGCCTGGCAGGCGGTGAAGCCAGGCGGACGCTCGCCGTTCGAAGTGCGCGAATTGCCGAGGGACAGGCCGCGCAAGCTTTTCGCCATGGGTCTGATGACCAATCTGCTCAATCCGAAGGTGGCCGTGCTCTATCTGTCGCTGTTGCCGCAGTTCATCAGCCCCGACAAGGGCCACGTCCTGTCGCAGCTTCTGGTGCTCGGCGCGACGCAGATCTCGATCAGCCTCAGCGTCAATGCCGTCATCGCGGTGACGGCTGGCTCGATCGCCAGCTTTCTCGCCGGACGGCCGTTGTGGCTGGTCATCCAGCGCTGGATGATGGGCACCGTGCTGGCGGCTCTCGCGCTGAAGATGGCGACAGAGGCGCAGCGCTGAGAGTGCTGACCTACATCGGCCGCCTTATCTGCTGTGCCCGCTCGGGCTCGACCACCCTGCGGTAGAGATGCCATGTCGCATGGCCGAGCACCGGCATGACGACGGCGAGCCCGGCAAACAGCGGGATAGAACCGATCACCAGAAGCACGGCGACCAGCAAGCCCCACAGGGCCATCTGCAGCGGGTTGGCCATCACCGCCCTGGCCGAGGTTTCGATGGCTGAGACGGCGCCGACGTCACGGTCGAGCAGCAGCGGGAAGGCAATCACGGTGGTGGCCAGTACGACCACGGCGAAGACAAAGCCCGCGGCATTGCCGGCAAGGATCAGCGTCCAGCCCTTGCTGGTGGTCAGCACGTCGCGGATGAAACCACCGATCGAGGCCGGCGGCTGGTCGCCGAACAGGCCGGTGTAGATCGATTGCGCGGTGTAGAGCCACAACAGGAACAGCGCCACCAGCATGATGCCGATGACGGCGATCGACGGGACAGCCGACGAGCGCCGCACCTCGAACGCGTGCCGCCAGGAGGTGTTCATGCCGAGTTCGCGCCGGCGACTGATCTCGTAAAGCCCGAGCGCCGCAAACGGCCCGACCAGCGCGAAACCCGACATCAGGGGATAGATGAGCTGGATGGCATTGGCGCCGGACGTCCACTGCGTCAGGATCAGGCCAACGATGGGATAGATCAGGCACAGGAACACGTAGTGCGATGGTTTTGCCCAGAAATCCTCGAACCCGAGACGCAGCGCATCCCAAAGGTCCGACGTGGTGATACGGCGCACCGTTGGCTGCACATGCATTCCACGTGCGTCCGCCATGACATGAAAGCCGGCCATAACCTTCCTCCCGTGTGTCGGGGCGGTCACCGCCTGGATGGCCGCCAGAGCTGCCACTTCAAGATCGAGAAGCATGATAGCAGAGTTGGCGGCGATTGTCGCCGGGCTAATGGCCTGGGGAGTAACTCCTCGTTGTGCTCAACTCTCCGTATGGCCTTTCGTATGGCGTGCCTCGGCAGTCTTTCGTTTTGGCCAATCATTGTTCTGCATTTTAGCATTTACGTATTTTAGCATTTACTTAAATTACTCGTAGGGATCCCTGGCGTATCACCTGAGCTTTACGAGTTTCGGCGAGGGACTATGTTCGCATTGAAAGCCTTCTGGTCTTCGGAGCGCGGCAACTTTGCCATAACGACCGCCTTCGCTATGCTGCCAATAATGATTGGTTTGGCCGGCGCCGTTGATCTGATCGGCACGAGCCATGACGCCTCGCAACTACAGAACTCGCTGGACGCGGCTGGGCTCGCCATCGGCACGAAGTTCTCTCCCGATATGGCGGCCGGCGATATCCAGCAGCTTGGGCTGCAGTTCTTCGCCGCCAATATGAGCGCGGCCGACCAGCAGGAATATCTGGGCAGCGTCTCCGCTTTCGCGGCAACGGCAAGCGGCAGCCCAAGCGCCTACTTTATCTCGCTGTCGTCCAGCATAAGCCGCCCAAGCTTCATCAGCGCCTCGGCCCCCTGGCAGGCCTACCGCTCGGCCTCGGTCAAGATAAAACCTGGCGCGCAGGCCTGCGTGCTGGCGCTCGATCCGCATGCGTCCGCCGCCGTGAACCTCCAGGGCTCGACCAACGTCTCGATGGACAATTGCGTGATCGCGGCGAACTCGGACGCGTCCGATTCCGTCAACAGGGGTGGCTCCGCACTGGTTTCAGCCGGCTGTGTCTCAACCGTCGGCGGCACCAGCGGGCTGTTGCCGCCCAGCGCCAGTCTCGCCTGCGGAACGCCGCACGAACATAGGTACGCGTCCTTTGATCCATTGGCCGACGTCGTTCCTCCCCCTTACACATTGTGTTTGCCTGTCCCGAACGGCAAAACCTACACGCTGTCGCCCGGCACTTATTGCGACAAGACATTGTCGGGCGACATTACGCTTGATCCAGGCGTCTACATCATGCGCGGCACCACCATAAAGCCAGGCGGAAACGGCAGCCTGACCGGCCAGGGCGTGACCATATTCCTCATGGAAGGCGCTCAGATCTACATAAATGCCAACGAGAAGGTGGACCTTTCCCCGCCCACCAGCGGCCCTTATGCTGGCATCACCATTTTCCAGGATCACGGCAACACGTCTGCTCTGACATTGAATGGCGGCGCAAATTCCGTGCTCAGCGGTTTCATCTACGCGCCGGACGCGCCCATTTCCTACGCCGGCAACTCTGATATGAGCGCCCAGGGCGACTGTCTCAGGCTTGTCGGCAACACGATACAGATGACCGGAAACTCGTCCGTCAAGTCGGACTGCGCGGCGGCGCTTGGAAATCGCACAATGTTTGCCGATCGGATGATCACTCTGGTGAAATGAGAAACGGCCGTCCGGCAGCGCAAGCGGTAGCGTCGAGAAAAATGGTGGTCGCGTTTAACAATGCCGGAGTGCGGCGGCGACCGCACTCCGGCAGATCAGTGCCTTTTTCGCCATCCTGCCCGGCAAAAGCCATGATCGCCATTATCTCAGGGGCATGACCATAGCGAAAATCGAAACCCACCCGATCCCGAATCTGAACAGGCGCATGGTGCTGACCGGCCTCGCGGCCCTGGCGGGCCTCGCCGCCTGCAGCACCGTTTCACTGCCAACCGGCGAAGGCGCCGGAGTCTCCTCCTCCGCCACCAGCACGCTGGCTAGCATTCGCGCCTCGGCCGGGCTCGCGCCGCTGGTCCCCGACCGGCAGCTCGAACAGGCCGCCTTGCAGCAGGCCGGCTACATGGCGCAGCGCCGCCGCATGAGCCACACCACCGGCTGGGGCAAGGATTTCGCCTCGCGCGTCAAGGACAATCGAATTTCCGGTGCCGCGGCGGAAAACATCGCCGAGGGTCGTTTCGACCTCGAGAAACTGTTCGACATCTGGATGCATTCACCAGGCCATCGCCGCAACATGCTCGACCCGCGCTTCACCCGCTTCGGCCTTGCCTATGTGCGCGACAGCGGCGACAGCAAGCTCCGTTACTGGAGCCTAGTGCTCGGAAAATAGGAAAAACGTGCCGCTTCGGTGCGCCACACCCAAGACGATTTGATGGAAAGCTAGTCCATATGCGCTGCCGGCGCGCCGCCGGCAGGCGCCTGCTTCGGCTTGCGCAGCAGGAAAACAAACGGAATGGCAAGCAGCGTCATCACCATGAGTATTTTGAAGTCGTTGACGTAGGAGATCATCATCGCCTGGAGATTGACCATGCGATCGACCTGCGAAAGCGCCGTCGGGTCGCCGCTCGCGGCGGCTGGAGAGACCGCCCACAGATTCGGATTGAACGGGTTGATGAAGGCCGAAAGCTCGGCGTGGTTGACCTGTGTGTTGCGCACCATCAGAACCGTTACGACCGACACGCCGATGGACGAGCCAAGATTGCGCACCAGGCTGAACAGGGCCGTGGCATCGGTGCGGAAGCGCACGTCAAGCGTGGCGAAGGCGACGGTCGACAGCGGCACGAACACCATGCCCATGCCCAGGCCCTGGATGACGCCGGAGCTGATGATCAGCCAGTTGTCCATCTGCGGGGTGAAGCTGGACATGGTGTAGAGCGATTGCGCGGTCAGCAGGAAACCGATGACGACCAGGATCCGGGCGTCGATCTTGCTCATCAGCCGCCCGACGATCAGCATCGAAATCATGGTGCCGACACCGCGTGGCCCTATGACGACGCCGATGGTGACAGTCGGATAGCCGAAGATGGTCGACAGCATTGGCGGCAGCAGCGACATCGAGGCCAGGATGAGCACACCCATGACGAAGATGAACGCCAGCCCGGTTACGAAATTGCGGTCGAGGAAGATCTTGGGATCGATGAAGGGGTGTTCGGCCGTCATCGTGTGAATGATGAACACCCAGAAGCCGGTGAGGGAAAGACCAAGCTCGATCCAGATCTCGACCGATGAAAACCAGTCGACCTCGCCGCCGCGGTCGAGCAGCAGCTGAAGCGCGCCGACGCCGAGCGATATCATGGCGAAGCCGAAGAAATCGAAGCCGCGCACCCGCCGGGCAACGGCCGGCAAGTAGGCGGCCATGCCGAGAAAGGCCACGATGCCGACCGGCAGGTTGATGAAGAAGACCCAGCGCCAGTTGAAATTCTCGGTCAGCCAGCCACCGAGCGTCGGGCCCAGAATCGGACCCAGCATGATGCCGGCGCCCCAGATGGCCATCGCCTGGCCATGGCGTTCCCTGGGATTGATGTCGAGCAGGAAGGTTTGCGACAGAGGCACGATCGCCGCGCCGAATACGCCTTGCATCAGCCGGAAGAACACTATGCTCTCCAGGCTCCAGGCGATGCCGCACAGCATTGAGAATATGGTGAAGCCGACCACCGCCGTCAGGAACAGTTCCTTGCGGCCGAAGCGATCGGCCAGCCAGCCGGTGACCGGCGTCATGATGGCGGCGGCAACGATGTAGGAGGTCAGCACCCAGTTGATGTTGTCCGGCGAGGCGCCGAGATCGCCCGTCATTGTCGGCAGCGCGACGTTGGCGATCGTGGTGTCGAGCGCCTGCATGACCGTCGCCAGCATGAGCGCGACCGTGATCAGGCCGCGATGCGGCACTTCTTTGAAGGGTTCGGGCGTGCTCATGGCGTGGAACTTCCAGCAGGTAACAAAAACGTGTACAAGGGGTTTCCGGGCGGCAACGCCTTCCGTTGAGAGACCCTCGTCGCGGTGGGACGCGATTGTCGATGTGGGGGTTACATCGACTGAAAGTCTCTGATGAGCGGATGCCTGCCGCCCGGAAACATGAGGACCGACGGGTCTGCCTCGGAGATTTCAGATTTCGGTTGAGCCGCGACGCGGCTTGGCCCAAACGCTGATCCTCCAGCTCCTCCCATCAGACCAATCCTGCTATTCACCTCCGCCGCTGGTCCTGCGGCGTTCTGTTGACGTTACTGCGCGGCCTCGCCAGCCGTGGCGTGACCGAAGATCGAAGGCAGGCCACGCGCCACGCCGGTGTCGACGGTAACGGTGGCGCTCATGCCGGTGCGCAACGCCATCTTGGCGTCCGCATCGGTCAGTTCGAGACGAACCGGGATGCGCTGTGTGACCTTGACCCAGTTGCCGGTGGCATTCTGGGCCGGCAGCAGCGAGAACTCGGCTCCCGTGCCGGCGCCGATTGCCTTGACCGTCGCCTCGAAGGTGCGTCCCGGATAGGTGTCGACCACGATCTCAGCCTTCTGGCCGGGCTTCATGTGGGTGAGCTGCGTTTCCTTGAAATTGGCGTCGATCCAGGTGTCGCCGGTCTCGACCAGCGAAAACAGCGGCGTGCCGGAACCGACATACTGGCCGACCTTGAACGACGAGGCTTGGCTGACGATGCCGTCCGCCGGCGCCTTGACCGTGGTCTGCGCCAGGTCGTAGGCCGCCTTGTCGCGCGCGGCGAGCGCGGCCATCACGGTCGGGTGCTTGTCGGTTTCGATGTCGGGATTGCCGCCAAGGGCCGCCTTGGCGCTGATGATGCCTTGCTCGGCAACGGCCAGCTGCTGCTTGGCCTTGTCGAGATCGTTCTTGGCCTCGTCCAGCGACGATTTGGCGTTGATGCCCTTCTGGGCAAGATCGGCGGCGCGGTCGAACTGCGACTGGGCGAAGACGACCTGGCTGGCATCGGATTTCTGCTGAGCCATCGACTGGCCATAGGCCGCGCGCAACTGCTCGACATTGAGACGCGCGCCAGCCACCGCCGCGTCGGCCTGCGCCAACGCGATCCGGTATGGCTCGGGGTCGATGGCAAACAGCTCGTCACCCCGCTTGACCGACTGGTTATCGAAGATGTCGACCTTAACGATGCGGCCGGCCGTGTCGGAAGCGATCGACACCTTGGCCTGCTGCAGATTGGCGTTCTCGGTCTCCTGATAACGGCCGCCGGTGACCCAGACATAGCCGCCGCCGACAGCCAATGCCGCAGGCAGCGCGACCATCAGCAGGAAACGGCCCAGCCGGCGCTTTTTCTTCACGGGCGCCGGGGCCGGCTGTACCGGTGGAGCGACCGCGACCGGTGCAGCGACGGGCTTCTCCGGCGCTTCCATTTCCAGTTCGGTCACTTTCTCGTCTATCTTGGCTACCGCGTTCATGCTGCTGCGCCTTCTGCATTCTTCACTTTTTCAATTGACGGCGTCTCGTCGTCGGTCAGGTTGCGGACCATCGCCTCGAGCCCCTCGATGAGGACGCGACGGGCTTCCGGCTTCACACCGACCAGCGATTCCTCATAGACTTCTCCGGCAATGCTCTTGATCACGGCGTAGGCATCGCTTGCCTTGGGCGTCAGGAAGATCATGCGGACGCGACGATCGGCGGCGTCGGAACGACGCTCGATCCAGCCCCCCTCCTCCATGCGGTCGACCAAGCGCGAAACGCTGATCGGCTCGATTTCGAGAAGCTCTGCCAGCCTCGCCTGCGCGACACCGTCTTCCTTGGCAACGCGGACCAGAAGCCGCCATTGCGCCGAAGAAAGCCCCAAGCCACTGGCCCTCGCCTCGAAGCGCTTGCGCATCAAGCGCTGCACGTCGTGGATCAAGAAGCCCAATCTGTCGATGCCATCGGAAACCATGAGCGGGATATATAATAAGCGTGCTTACTATTCAAGATGCCGCGGTGCAGGAAAAGTCGGCAAATGTGCATGACAGCTTTGCCGGACCAATCATGGTTATCGATTTGCGAACGCATGATGGCCGCGCCACCTCTCCGCTGGCCGCGTCTGGCATATTGATGTACAGCCGCTGAACAGGATCGGGGGATCAACGCAATGCCGACGCTTTACGCTCTCAAGCCGGCCTTCCAAGGTCGACTGCGGCCGCTGGTCAATCGGCTGGCGGCAATCGGGGTCACCGCAAACAGCATAACCATCCTGGCGGCCGCGATGTCGATAACCGCCGGCGCGGCCATTGCGATCTGGCATCAATGGCGCTGGCTGCTGCTGCTTATCCCCGTGGTGATGTTCGTGCGCATGGCGCTGAATGCCGTGGATGGCATGCTGGCGCGCGAGCATGGCCAAGCCTCGACGCTTGGCATGTATCTGAACGAGTTGTGCGACGTCGTTTCGGAC
>NZ_RZQL01000069.1 GCF_003997935.1 Mesorhizobium sp. M7A.F.Ca.US.006.01.1.1 | reverse complement strand
CAATTGAGCTCGGCTGCAGTATGTCGCCGCGCACCCCGTCGACGGCGGCACCGGTGCCGGTTAATTCATTGACCCGGTGGCGGAATTTGAAACTGATCATTCCGCGTTTTTGCGCCTCGCGCACGCGCTGCACAAAGGGTTCGAGGACGCCGGGGCCAGTGCCCCAAGTGATGTGGAAGCGCGGCACCGAATTGCCATGGCCGATGGCATTGCCGCCGCCACGCTCGGCCCAGCCGACCACGGGAAAGAATTTCAGACCGCGCTGTATCAGCCAGGAGCGTTTTTCGCCGGCCGCAAAGCCGACATAGGCTTCCGCCCATTTGCGCGGCCAGAAATCCTCGGGCCGATCGAAAGCCGCGGTGCCCAGCCAGTCTTCCAGCGCCAGGTCATGCGAATCGCGGATGCGCATGCGCCGTTGCTCGGGCGAATCGACGAGGAAAAGGCCGCCGAACGACCAGAACGCCTGGCCGCCGAGCGACTGCTCCGGCTCCTGGTCGACGATGATGATTTTCTTGCCGGCCTCGGCAAGCTCGGCGGCGGCAACCAGCCCTGCAAGGCCAGCGCCGACAATGATCACGTCCGCATCGTCAGCCATCTTTCCTCCCAGAATTAGCCGGCTACTTCAAATGCAAGGAATCAGACGGTCTCCCAGCCGTCCGTGCCGCCGGCGCGGAAGATGGCATCGATGACTTTCTGATTGAGCACGGATTCCTCCAGCGTGAAGACGCGCTCCTTGCCGCCCTGTGCCGCACGCGCGAAGGTCTCGACCTCCAGCCGGTACTGCTGCGTGCCGGGAAAGCGGAACACTTGCGCCTCGGTATGGTTCTGGTTGTGCAGTTCGACGCGGTGGTGGTCGTAGAGCCCGGCATTGAAAGGCGAGAACAGTTCGATGAAACCCTTCTCGCCGTGGAACACCATCACCTGGCGCGCCGCCATCTGCGTCGACAGATAGAACGACAGCTCGAAGTCGCCGAAATCGGCACGGATCGAGGAATAGATGTCGGTGCCGAATGTCTTGTCGCGCTCGATCGTCGCCTGCACGCGCAGCGGCTCCTTGCCGGTGGAAAAGCGCGTCGACACGGTCGGGTAGACGCCGATGTCGGGCAGCGCGCCGCCGCCGAGGTCGAGCTGGTTGCGCATGTTGCCGGGGTCGACATTGTAATAGGAGAACGCGCCCTGCACATGGCGCAGCCGGCCGATGGCGCCGCTGGCGATGAGCTCGCGCACCTTGATCCATTGCGGGTGGTAGATGACCATGAAGGCTTCGCAGACCAGGACCTTTTTCTGGTCGCGTAGCTGGATCAGCGGGGCGATGTCCCTGGCGTCGAGCGCCAGCGGCTTTTCGACCAGCACATGCTTGCCGGCTTCGATGGCCTTGGCCGTCCATTCGACATGCTGCGAGGTCGGCAGCGGGATGTAGACGCCGTCGACCTCGGTGGAGGCAAGCAGTTCCTCATAGGAGCCAAAGGCATGGCGGGCACCGAAGCGCTCGGCCAGCGCCTTGGCCTTCGACAGGTCACGGCTGGCGATCGCCGACAGCACGCCATTCTCCGCCTCGACCATCGCCGGCAACAAATGCTCGCGGCCGATCTTGGCCGTCGACAACACACCCCATCGGAACATCAGGCTTCTCCCTCACGATTACAGGCGACGAGGTTTGCCCGAAATCGCCGGAAAAGCCAATGACAAGGTCAGCCCCTTTTGCCCGTCAGCGTCATGTCGAAGTCGACGATGTTCGAATAGATCGGCGTACCGACATCCATGCCGTAGCGCGACCTCAGCACCTTGCCGGTGACGTGGAATTTGATCGTCCCGGCCTTGAGACCACCAAGCTCGGCTGTGAACTTTTCCGGAAACGTCTTGCCGCGCGCCGTCAGCCGACCGCTGACGAGGGCCGTGGTGTCGCTGGTGCGGGTCACGCTGGTCGAGCGGAACTGGATTTCCGGGCTGTTGGCGCTGTCGAACACAGCGTCGGAGCGCAGGAAGGCATCGATACGGCTCTGGCCGGTTCCCACGCTTTCGGGAAAGATGGTGAAATTGACCTCAGAGCGTCCGACATCGCTGTTGTCGATGCGGATCGAGCCCTTGAAGCGGGCGAAGGCGCCATTGAGGCCGCCGCCGCCGACCTTGCCGATGGAGAAGCGGATGCTGGAGTTGGCCGGGCTGATCGAATAGCTGCCGGCGGCGTCACCAAGCGCGACGGCCGCTGAAACAGGCATGGCAAGGCAAGCGGCGACCGCCGCAAATCCGAGGATACGCGTGTACATGGGGGTGTTCCTTGTTGAGGCAGCGCATTTCCTGCGCCCTGCCCCATGAACGAATGAACCGGCCGCTCTATTCCGAATCTGACAAAGGCGTGATCATGCGCGTGAGCACGCCATCCCTGAGCTGGAAATGATGACGCAGTGCCGCCGCGACGTGGAGAGCCACAAGCGCCGTGCCGGCATAGGCGAGATACCAGTGCGCCGCCGCCCAGAAACTTTCGGCGGCGTCCGATTCGGCCAGCGGCAGGTTCGGCATGATGAACAGATTGAACGGCAGGCTGGGTATCTCCAGCATCGAGACCGACACCAGCGCCCAGCCGGACAGGGGCAAGGCAAGCTGGAACGCATAGAGCGCAAGGTGCGCGAGCGGTGCGGCCCGACGCTCCAGGGTCCCGACGGAGCGCGGCAGTGGCGGCCATACATTGCCAAGGCGCCAGGCGATGCGCAGCACCACCAGACCGAGCAACAGGAAGCCGAAGGATTTGTGCAGCTGGATCAGTTCGAAGGCGGTGCGCTGGCTGGTCAGCCGCACCATGACGAAGCCGAGCCCGAACTGGCCGATGAAGATGAGCGCAATCAGCCAGTGGAGAAGGATCGCGCCCCAGCCATAGCGCGTGGTGCTGTTGGTGATCGATGTTTGCATCGTTGGTGAACGACCGCGATGCCGGTTTTCTTCCACCAGGGGGAGGGGCGAGCCCGCTCTATCCACTCACCTTGAAGAAATCGACAAACGCCCGGAGCGCTGGCCGCATCTGGCGGCGGCTGGGGTAGTAGACGAAGAAGCCGTCGAAGGACGGACACCAGTCCTCCAGCACGCGGATCAGCCTGCCGTCGGCGAGCGGCGCGCGGACATAGTCCTCAAAGACGAAGGCGAGCCCGGCGCCGTCGACCGCCGCCTGGGCGATCAGATGGTCCTCGTCGAGGATCAGCGGTCCCTCCACCGCCATCTCGATCGTCTCACGGCCTTTCTCGAACTCCCAGCGGTAAAGGATGCCGCTGGAGAAGCGGAAGCGGATGCAGCGGTGGCCGGCCAGGTCGCGCGGGTGGCGCGGCTTGGGGCTCGCCTCGAAATAGACCGGCGCGCCGACCACCGCGCCGCGAAGATCCGGCCCGATGCGCACCGCGATCATGTCGCGCTGCAGGCTCTCGCCTAGCCGCACGCCAGCATCGAAGCCGCCTTCCACCACGTCGGTGAAGCGGTCCTCGATGACGATCTCCAGCACGATATCGGGATAGGCCGCGGCAAAGGCGCCGAGCCGTGGCGTCAGCGCCAAATGGGCTGCGGTGCGCGGCACGGTCAGGCGCAGATTGCCGGCCGGCCGGTCGCGCGTCTCGATTGCTGTCTCCAGCGCCAGATCGATCTCCGACAGCGCCGGCCGCAGCCGCTCCAGCAACTGCGCACCTTCTTCGGTCGGGGCAACGCTGCGCGTGCTGCGTGCCAACAGGCGCACGCCAAGCCGGGCTTCGAGGCTGGATACCGCGTGGCTGACCGCCGAAGGCGCGATGGCCAATTCCCTGGCGGCGCCGCGAAAGCTGCCGCATTGAGCGACAGTCGCCAGCACGGCCAGTTGGGAAAGATGCGCGCGATTCATTGATCTCTTTTTTAGTACAGCCCGTGCGGATGAGAGCCGATTATCGAACACAAGGCAAGGCGCTATTTCTCCCGCATCGCAACAAGGAGACGCGTTATGCAAACCCGCAAGCTAGGAACTGAATTGAACGTTTACCCCATCGGCCTCGGCTGCATGGGCATGAGCTTCGCCTATGGCGGCCAGGCGGAAGCCGACGCGATCGCCACGCTGCACCGCGCCGTCGATATCGGCGTCAACTTCTTCGACACGGCGGAGGTCTATGGCCCCTTCGAGAACGAGATCCTGCTCGGCAAGGCGCTGAAGTCAGTGCGTGACAAGGTGACGATCGCGACAAAATTCGGCTTCAGGATTTTGGAGGAAGGTACGGGCCTCGACCGCATGGCCGGCGTCGACAGCCGCCCCGAGCACGTCAAGGCGGTCGCCGAGGCTTCGCTGAAGCGGCTGGGCACCGATGTGATCGACCTCTACTACCAGCACCGCGTCGACCCCAGCGTGCCGATCGAGGACACGGTCGGTGCCATGGCCGAGCTGGTTCGCGAGGGCAAGGTGCGCGCGCTCGGCCTGTCGGAGGCGAGTGCGGCGACCATCCGTCGAGCCCATGCCGTGCATCCCATTGCTGCCGTGCAGAGCGAATATTCGCTGTGGAGCCGCGACCCTGAAGACGAGGTGTTCGCCGTCTGCCGCGAACTCGGCATCGGCTTCGTTCCCTACAGCCCGCTCGGCCGTGGCCTGCTGACCGGCATGATCGCCAAGCCTGAGGCGCTGAGCGACGACGACTGGCGCCGGACCTTGCCGCGCTTCCAGGCCGAGGCGATGGAAGCCAATGCCGCTGTCATCGCCACTCTGGAAAAGCTGGCTGCTGAAAAGGGCGTGACCCCGGCGCAGCTGGCGCTGGCCTGGGTGCTGCACCAGGGCGATTTCATCGTGCCGATCCCCGGCGCGCGGAAAATCCGCCATCTTGAGCAGAACATGGCTGCGGCCGGGATCGCGCTGAGCGCTGCCGAGGTGCAGGCTATTGGTGACGCGCTGTCGCCCAACAAGGTTATGGGCAAGCGCTACACCGAGGAGTTGCTGGCGCTGGTGAATGGGTGAGAAAGGGGGCCCCTCATCCGGCCGCTGCGCGGCCACCTTCTCCCGAGAGGAGAAGAGGCTGTAGCCCGCGCTAGCTCCTCTCCCCTCGGGGAGAGGTCGGATTGTCCCGAATTGCCCTTCGCAATTCGGCTGGCAATCCGGGTGAGGGGGCCTTTTTCGTTTCGCTTTGCAGGGGTGCTTCGGCGCCCCCTTTTTATCACCACGGCACCACCGTAATCTCCGGCCAGGTCTCCTTCGCCCGCGCCCCCTTCACCTCATGTGTCCGCCGATTGTCCATCACCCGGTTCGGCGTGATGCGAAACGAAAAAATATCGTCGAGGTCAAACGGCGCAACCAGATCGAGCTGCCCATCCGCATCGTATCGAACCCCAACGGCGTGCGTCTTCGAGGCAAAATACCAGACGGATTCGCTGGCGCTTGAATAGCGCAGGCACGGCTGTCCGAATTTCTGCGGATACCACAGATGTACCCGCGCCTGGTTGCGCACCTCGACCGGCCGCGGCAGCCCTTCGAAATGCGCCGCCGCTCGTCGGATCACCGCGTCCTCCGCCTCATAGGATAGGTCGTTGTCATCGAAGTAGAACAGGTCGACATCCTGGATGCCGTAACCCGACGGCTTTCCCGTCAGATGGTTCCAGACCGTGTTGTAGAGCGCGCCGGAAACAATCAGCCAGTCGGGCAAGGCAATGCCTCTTGCTCGAACCAGCGCCTCACGGATCAGCGGCTCTCCCGACACGATGTCGAGAAACGCCGTGCGTTGTGCTTCGAATGGGAGCCCGGAATAGCGCAGATGGTCCATCACCTTTTGGAGGGCGATTCGCTACTTCCGGGCAATCCTCAAAAAGGCAAATACGTAGAGCGGCGTTGGCCGCGCTACGTCCTCAGAACGCCGCCCGTCTGCTTGCCGACATTCTCGAGGATACGCTTGGCCAGTGCCTCGAAATCCTCGTCGGTCAGCGTCTTTTCGACCGGCTGGATCGACACTTCGATGGCAATAGACTTCTTGCCCTCGCCGAGCGATGCACCCTCGAAGATGTCGAAGACCGAAACAGCAGTGATGAGCTTCTTGTCGGCGGCGAGCGCTGCGCGGACCAGCGCGCCGGCCTCGACCGACTTGTCGACGACGAAGGCGAAGTCGCGCTTGACCGCCTGGAAGGGGGACAGTTCCAGTTTCGGCTTGGTTTTCGTCGGCTTGGCCTTCGGTTCGGGCACCGCATCGACGAAGACTTCGAAGCCGCACAGCGGCCCGGAAACATCGAGGCCTTCCAGCGTCTTCGGGTGGAATTCGCCGAACGTGCCGAGCACGGTTTTCGGGCCGAGCTTGATGGTGCCGGAACGGCCGGGATGATACCAGGCCGGGCCGCCGGCCTCGATCTGCAGCCGCTCGACCGGCGCACCGCAGGCTTCGAGTGCGGCGATGGCGTCGGCCTTGACGTCGAACACGCCGACGGGACCCGAATTGCCGGCCCAGTTGCGGCCGGAACCGTCGAGCTTGGCGGTGCCGCGGCGCACGCCGGCGGCGACGCGCCGCTGCTGGTCGGCGCCGTCGCCTTCATAGGTGCCCGACACTTCGAACAGCGCCACGTCGCCAATACCCTTGTCGGCGTTGCGCTGGGCAGCCGCGATCAGCCCCGGCAACAGCGAGGGCCGCATGTCGGACATGTCGGCGGCGATCGGGTTGGCGAGCTTGAGCGCGGTCTGGCCGCCGCCGAACAGTTCGGCGTGCTTGGCCGGAATGAACGACCAGGTGACAGCCTCCATCATACCGCGCACGGCAAGTGCGCGCTTGGCGGTGCGGGTGCGGACCTGCAGCGTGGTGAGTATCCTTGCATTGACCGCGTCATGCGCACCGAGCGGCTGCGGTGCGATGTTGTCGACACCGTGGATGCGCATGACCTCCTCGACCAGGTCTGCCTTGCCATCGACGTCGGGGCGCCAGGACGGCACGGCGACATCGACGACATCGCCCGAGCCCTCCGGCTTGAAGCCGAGGCGCGACAGGATGTCGAGGCTTTCCGCCCTGGGAACCTCGATGCCGGTCAGCCGCTTCACTTCCGAAAGCGGAAAGGAGACGATCTTGGGCTTGTGGCCGGCATAGCCGACGACTTCGATCTCCGTCGGCGTGCCGCCGCAGAAATCGAGCACCAGTTTCGTTGCCAACTCGACGCCGGGAACCATGAATTCGGGGTCGACGCCGCGCTCGAAGCGGTAGCGCGCGTCGGTGATGATGCCGAGCGTGCGGCCGGTGCGCGCCGTGGTGATCGGATCCCAAAGGGCGGATTCGATCAGCACGTCGGTCGTGTTCTCGTCGCAGCCCGAATGCTCGCCGCCCATGATGCCGGCGATCGACTCGACGCCGTTGTCATCTGCGATGACGCACATTTCCGGCGTCAGCGTGTATTCGCGGCCGTCGAGTGCCTGCACCTTTTCACCATCGCGCGCGCGGCGCACGACGAGATTGCCGGCGACCTTCCTGGCGTCGAACACATGCAGCGGGCGTCCGCGGTCGAAGGTGACGTAGTTGGTGATGTCGACCAGCGCGCTGATCGGTCTCAGACCAATGGCGATCAGCCGCTGCTGCAGCCATTTTGGCGACGGCCCATTCTTGACGCCTTTGACCAAGTTGAGCGCGAAGCCGGGGCAAAGCTCCGGCGCTTCGATCGTCACCTTGACCGGACACATGCCGCTGCCGACATGCGGCATGATGGCGCCGCCGACGAGGCGGCCAAGCCCGCTCGCCGCCAGATCCCTGGCGATGCCGTAGACGCTGGTGGCATCCGGCCGGTTCGGCGTCAAATTGATCTCGATGACCGGATCGTCGATGTGCGCATAGGCGGCGAAGCTGGTGCCTACAGGCGCATCCTCCGGCAGGTCGATGATGCCGTTGTGCTCGTCGGACAGTTCCAGCTCGCGCTCGGAACACATCATGCCGTGGCTTTCGACACCCCTGATCTTGCCGACCGTCAGCGTTACGTCGATGCCGGGCACATAGGTGCCGGGCGCCGCAAACGCGCCGATTAGCCCCGCGCGGGCGTTTGGCGCGCCGCAGACGACCTGCACCGGTGGCTTGCCGTCGCCGGTGTCGACGGTCAGCACGCGCAGCCGGTCGGCATCGGGATGCTGCACCGCGGTCAGCACCCTGGCGATGACGAAGGGTTTCAGGCTCGACTTGTCGTCGACATGCTCGACTTCGAGGCCGATCGAGGTCAGCCGCTCGACGATCTCGTCGAGCGTGGCGTCGGTCTCGAGGTGGTCCTTGAGCCAGGAGAGGGTGAATTTCATGGGACTGTTCCGTCTGGTCTTTTGACGCTTGATTTCAGATGTCTCGGCAGGTCGTCGGACATATGCAGGTAGGGGAGCTGCTCGCCGACATAGGCATGCAGCGTCGGTTGGAAATCGGCCGGCATGTCCATGGCGCCGAGCATGAAGTAGATGTCGTCCTCCAGCCGCTCGTCGACATAGGCGATGGGTGAGCCGCAGGTGCCGCAGAAAGAGCGCGTCACCGGGCCGTTCTCATACATCTTCAGCGCCTTGCCGGCGAACGCGACCTGATCGACCAGGAAGCCGACAAAGGCCGACACCGGCGCGCCGCTGGCCCGCCGGCAATCGCCGCAATGGCAATAGCTGACGTGATGCGGTTCGGCAGAGGCCTGGAACCGCACGGCGCCGCAGCGGCAGCCGCCGGCATAGGGCGCTGTCATGCGCTCAGGCCTCCGAACAAAGTTGGCATGTCGAGCGGCCTGAAGCCGTAATGCGACAGCCAGCGCACGTCTGCATCGAAGAAGGCGCGCAGGTCCGGCATGCCGTATTTCAGCATGGCGATGCGGTCGATGCCCATGCCCCAGGCAAAGCCCTGATATTCGTCCGGATCGAGCCCGCCATGGCGCAGCACATTGGGGTGCACCATGCCGCAACCGAGGATCTCCATCCAGTCGGAGCCTTCGCCGAAGCGCACTTCGCCGGGCCGCGAGCGGTCGCACTGGATGTCGACCTCGAGACTCGGCTCGGTGAACGGGAAGAAGGACGGCCGGAAGCGCATCTTGACCTGCGGCACCTCGAAGAAGGCCTTGCAGAATTCTTCCAGCACCCACTTCATGTTGGCGACGTTCGCCGTCTTGTCGATCACCAACCCCTCGACCTGATGGAACATCGGCGAGTGGGTGGCGTCGGAATCCTGGCGATAGGTCTTGCCCGGAATGACGATGCGGATCGGCGGCTTCTTCGTTTCCATGGTGCGGATCTGCACCGGCGAGGTATGCGTGCGCAGAAGCTTGCGCTCGCCCTTCTCGTCCGGCTGGAAGAAGAAGGTGTCGTGCATCTCGCGCGCCGGATGGCCTTCGGGGAAATTCAGCGCAGTGAAATTGTAGTAGTCGGTCTCGATATCGGGACCTTCGGCGATGGAAAAACCGAGATCGCCGAAGATCGCCGCAATCTCGTCGATGACCTGGCTGATCGGGTGGATACGGCCGCGCTCGGCCGGCGACTGCCGCACCGGCAGCGTCACGTCGACCTTTTCGGCGGCGAGGCGGGTGGTGATCGCCACATCCTTGAGCTCAGCCTTGCGGGCAGTCAGCGCGTCGGTGACGCGGTTCTTGAGGCCATTGATAGCAGGGCCTTTGACCTGGCGCTCCTCGGCGGTCATGGCGCCAAGTGTCTTCAGCATCTCGGACACGCTGCCCTTCTTGCCGAAAGCAGCGATGCGCACGGCCTCGATGGCCGGTTCATCGGCGGCCGAGGCGATCTCGGCCAGAAGTGAGTTTTCAAGCGTATCCAGGCCAGTGGTTGCGTCGTTCACGGTCAAACTCGCTACGTTGGGAGGTCGGCCTCAAAGTGAAAGTCACTTCTAAAGTGAAGTCACTCCAAGGATCAGGCAAAAGAAAAACCCACGCCAGCCGTGCCAGCGCGGGTTCCCCAAATCAGAATTGCGAATGCTTGGGAAGCGCTGGTCTTAGGCGACAGCGCTTTCAAAAGCGTTCGGCGTGGTGTTCTTCAGATATTCGAGCGCCACCTTGGCCTTGGCGACCAGGGCTGCGAAAGCCTGCGGCTCGTGGATGGCCATGTCCGACAGGATCTTGCGATCGATCTCGATGCCCGACTTGTTAAGGCCGTCGATGAAGCGGCCATAGGTCAGGCCATGCTCGTGCGTCGCGGCGTTGATGCGCTGGATCCACAAAGCGCGGAACGAGCGCTTGCGGTTCTTGCGGTCGCGATACGCGTACTGCATCGACTTTTCCACCGCCTGCTTGGCGATGCGGATGGTGTTCTTGCGGCGGCCGTAGAAGCCTTTCGCGGCTTTCAGGACCTTCTTGTGCTTGGCGTGCGAAGTGACGCCTCTTTTTACGCGTGCCATGTCATGATCTCCTTAAAACGTGTCCGGACCGAATGCCTTAGAGGCCGTTCGGCAGAAAATTCTTGATGACCTTCTTGCCATCCGGTTCAGCCAGAACCATCGTGCCGCGGGCATTTCGAATGAACTTGTTGGAACGCTTGATCATGCCGTGACGCTTGCCGGCCGCAGCCGACAGGACTTTACCCGTACCTGTGATCTTGAACCGCTTCTTGGCGGCCGATTTGGTCTTCATCTTGGGCATTTTGCTACTCCGTATTGTTGGCGCACTATCGCGCTTCTTGTTCGCTTCGGGCCGACCAAAGCCCGAAAAGCAAATGAAACCGCCACGGCATGCCCTGCCGGGCGGTTTTCTTGAACGGCGGTGCTATACGTCAAAGACGGCCCGCGCGCAACACCTGTGGAGATGCGGCGCTGTGTCCTTGGTCAGGGCAGCGTGAACCAGACCGGCAACATGCCTGAGAGCTGGGCGCCGTCGATCAATTCGAAGGCCGGCAGCGCGACGAGGAAGACCAGGCCGTCGAGCAGCGTGGTCAACAGCAGGCGCGGCTTGAAGTTTCCGGTATCGCCCTCCTGGTAGAGCGACAGTTTCGGGAAAAAGCGCGGCACCCGCGCCAGATAGGCCTGATACGGCGCGCCGAGCGCTTCCTTGAGGAACTTCTCCTCGCGCAGGATGACGATATGGAACGCCCCCGCGCACAAAAGCCCGAAGAGGATGATGCCGGAGAACGAACCGATCTGCGCGCCGACGCCGGCCGCGGCCACGGTCGAGAACACATAGAGCGGGTTGCGGGTGATCGAGTAGGGCCCGCCAGTCACCACCTCCGACGATTTGCGCCCGCCTATGTAGAGTGTCGACCAAAGGCGGCCGACGATGCCGAGGAAAATCAACAGCACGCCGAACATTTCGATCGTCTCGTGCACGGCTGTGTCGGGCGGAAACGTCGACTGGCCAAATAGCAATGCTGCAAACAGCACGACCACGAGAACGGCAAGCACTATCCGGCGCATATGCTGGTAGTTGCCCAGCCCGTGTTTGAAGTCCTTGACGTCCGAAACCTTGACTTCATCGACCATAGTGAATCCGATCGTCAGGAATTTTGCCGGCGATCGCAGCGTCTGAACAAGAAGAAGGCGTCCCGCCGATCGCCGGGACGCCTTGCGATGTGATTCAGGCGGATTTAAGCGCGATGGCCAAGCCTGACGTCATCGTGATCCTAGATACGCGCCGATGCAGATCTTAGCGCGGCGACAGCACCATCATCATCTGGCGGCCTTCGAGCTTCGGTTCCGCTTCGACCTTGGCAATCGTCGCCACTTCCTCGCGAACCTTGTTCAGAAGCTGCATGCCGAGTTCCATATGCGCCATCTCGCGGCCACGGAAGCGCAGCGTCAGCTTGACCTTGTCGCCCTCCTCGAAGAAGCGGCGAACCGCCTTCATCTTGGTCTCGTAGTCATGGCTGTCGATGTTCGGGCGCATCTTGATCTCCTTGATCTCGATGACCTTCTGGTTCTTGCGCGCCTCGGCCGCCTTCTTCTGGTTGGCGTATTTCAACTTGCCGAGATCGAGGATCTTGACCACCGGGGGTATCGCGTTGGGCGATATCTCGACGAGATCGAGCCCGGCCTCTTCGGCGAGCAGCAATGCATCGTTGATGGAAACATCGCCGCGGTTCTGGCCTTCGGCGTCGATAAGCTGGACCCGGGGAACCCGGATGTCACGGTTGGAGCGCGGGCCATCCTTGGTCGGCGCCGCTGCTTTGAAAGGTCTGCGAATGGTCGTGGTCTCCTTGGCCGTTTCGTTCAGGATTTGTCAGTGTTGATGCATGGACGCGCCAATGTGGTGAGCGCGCGGGCGGAGTCAATAGCACAGCATTGACAGAAAATCACCCTGATCGCTGCCCTGCACCAAACAAAGAACATAGTGAGCACTTTTCGCCACGCCACCGGCCGTGCCACAAGACCCGCGTTGAGGAAAAAGCCATGAACGCCACGCTCCCAATCTTTTTGGATGTAGATGGATCGCGCATCGCGGTACGCCATACTGCTGGCTCTGCGCCCGGTATCGTCTGGCTCGGCGGTTACAAGTCGGACATGCTGGGCACCAAGGCGCAGACGCTGTCGGACTGGGCGGCAAAAGAAGGCCGCGCCTTCCTGCGCCACGACTATTCCGGCCACGGCGAATCCGACGGCGCCTTTGCCGACGGCACGATTTCGACATGGCTTGCACAGAGCCTTGCCGTGTTCCGGCATTTCACCAAGGGCAAGCAGATCCTTGTCGGCTCCTCGATGGGCGCCTGGATCGCGCTGCGCATGGTGCAGGAATTGCGCAAGGCTGATGACAGCAACGTCGCTGGCCTGGTGCTGCTGGCGCCGGCACCGGATTTTACCGCTGAATTGATCGAACCGGTGCTGACCAAGGCGCAGAAGCGCGATCTCGCCAAAAAAGGTTTCTTCGAAGAGCCCTCCGACTATTCCGCCGAGCCCTACATCTACACCCGCGCGCTGATCGAGGACGGGCGCAACAACAGGGTAATGACGGGCCCTATCGACACCCATTGCCCGGTGCATATCCTGCAGGGCCTGGCCGATGCGGACGTGCCGGCAAGCCATGCGCTGAAGCTGGTCAGCCTGCTGCCGGCGGACGACGTGACACTGTCGCTGATCCCCGACGGCGACCATCGCCTGTCGCGACCGCAGGATCTCGACATGCTGGTGCGGGCCGTCGATGCGATGGCGCAGAGGGGAAACTGATGCGCCTTTCCATTCCGATATCCGCCTTCGTCGCGGCGATCGTCGGCTTCGGCGGCACGCTGGCCATCGTCATCGCAGCCGCCAACGCAGTCGGCGCGACGCAGATCGAGACGGCAAGCTGGGTGACGACGATTTGCCTGGCCATGGCGATCGAGAGCCTGTGGCTGTCATGGCGCACGAAAATGCCTGTCATCACCGCCTGGTCGACGCCGGGCCTGGCGCTGATCGCGGCATCGAGCGGCTTTTCGATGGGCGAGGCCGTCGCCGCCTTCATCGTCACCGGCGTCCTTCTGATCGCCACCGGGCTGTTTCGGCCCCTGACGAAGCTGATCTCGAGGATACCGCCCTCCGTCGCCTCGGGCATGCTGGCCGGCATCGTCGTCACCTTCGCGCTCAATGCGGTGAAGACTGTTCCTGTCGACCCGTGGCTGATCCTGCCGCTGATTGCCGCCTTCTTCGTCATCCGCCTGTTCAACCCGGCGCTGTCGGTGCTGGCCGTGCTGATCGGTGGTGGCCTCGCCGCTTTCCTCACCGGCCGTGTCGGCGGCCTGCCGACACCGGAACTGTCGACGCTGACGCTGATCGCGCCCGATTTCACCGCCAAGGCGATGATCGGCCTGGCACTGCCGCTCTATCTCGTCACCATGGCCTCACAGAACCTGTCCGGCCTCGCCGTGCTGCGTGCCGCCGGCTACCATCCGGAGCCCGGCCCGCTGATCGGCGTCACCGGCCTGTTTTCGCTGCTGTCGGCGCCGTTCGGCGGCTCGACGACCAATCTGGCGGCGATCTCGGCGGCGATCTGCACCGGGCCGGATGTCCATCCCGATCCCGCCGAGCGCTGGAAGACCGGGCCGTTCTATGCGCTCGCCTATCTCATCTTTGCGATTTTCGGCGCTTCGCTGGTGGCGATCTTCGCGGTGCTGCCGCAGAGCCTGATCGTGCTGGTGGCAGGCCTGGCGCTGATGGCGTCGCTCGCCAACGCGCTTTCTATCGCGCTGAAGGAAGAGGCGGATCGCATGGCCGCCACCGTCACCTTTGTCGTCACCGCGTCGGGTCTGACGCTGTTCGGCGTTGGCGCAGCATTCTGGGGCCTGATTGCCGGGCTGGTCGTGCTTTTCCTCGATATGATCAAAAAGCGATAATCATTTCAGATGCTTGTCCGGATTTGGCGGACATTGTCTTGAATCGCCGTTTTTCTCTTCCCATTTCGATTCCACGCAGCCGGGTTTGGCTGTCTCCAACCGAAGGAATGGGAGAAAATGAACACATCCGCATTGATCCGTCCGGCCTGGACGCCGGCAACCATCGCGTTGATGGTTGTGGGTTTCATGGTGTTCTGGCCGCTCGGCTTCGCCATGCTCGCCTACATCATCTGGGGCGACCGCCTCGATGGCTTCAAGCGTGACGTCAACCGTGCGACCGACGGCATCTTCGCCGGTTGCCGCCGCGGTTCCGACAAGGCCGCGCGCTGGGGCAATGGTTCCGCCCGCACCGGCAACGTCGCTTTCGACGACTGGCGCGAAAAGGAACTTGAAAGGCTGAACGAAGAGCGTCGCAAGCTCGATGAGATGCTGACCCAGTTCGACGAATACGCCCGCGAATTGCGCCGCGCCAAGGACCAGGACGAGTTCGACCGCTTCATGGCCAACCGCAACAAGTCGACGGCGCCGACGAAGACCGATCCGGGCACGGGGACGACGGCCACCAAGCGTGGCAAGGGTTCGAACCTGCTTGACGACTGAGGCCAAGCGACTGGCCACATCGTGAAAAAACGGCGTCGCGCGAGCGGCGCCGTTTCTTTTTTGTTCTAGTCGTTTTTCTCGAATCGCGTATCGTCCCGCCATGACTCTCGGCTTCTTTCGCAATCTGACAAAGCCCAAGCCCACGCCTGTCGTGGAGCGCGAATATTGCGTCGCCGGCCGCACGCTGCCGCTCAAGATCGTCGAGAGCGCCAGGGCGCGCCGAATGACGCTGCGCATCGATTCAGGCGGCCAGGGTCTGCGCATCACCGTGCCGCCAGGCCTGCGCCGCGGCGAAGTGGACAGGTTCCTCGAGCGGCACCAGGACTGGCTGGAGCAGCGACTGGCCAAGGTGCCGACGCGGCCGCAGGTGCGGCCCGGCATCAGGATCCCGGTGCGCGGCGTGCCGCACCGCATCGTCCATGAACCGTCAAAGCGCGGCACCGTCACCGTGTCGCGCGACGAACGTGGTCCGCTCTTGATCGTTCATGGCGACCGCATACATCTGCCGCGCCGCCTCGCCGATTTCCTCAAGCGCGAGGCCAAGAAGGAAATCGAGAAGCTGGTGGCCAAGCACACCGAGGCGCTTGGCAAGCGCGCCAAGGCGATCCGCTTCAAGGACACGTCAAGCCGCTGGGGGTCATGCACCTCCGAAGGCAATCTGTCCTTTTCCTGGCGCATCATGATGGCGCCGTCGCCGGTCATCAACTATCTCGTCGCGCATGAAGTGGCGCATCTCAAGGAGATGAACCACGGTCCGAAATTCTGGAAACTGTGCGAAAAGCTCTGCCCCGACACCGATCGCTGCAAGGACTGGCTGAAGCGCAATGGCGGTGCGCTGCAGGCGATCATGTTCGAGTAGGAGGGCGGTGTGGGCGTCTCGGGGGAGGGCTGCTTTTAAGACGCAAACATTGGAGATTGGCGGAGCCTTTCCGTCTTCGTCATCCTAGGGCGAAGCAAGGAGCGAAGCGACGCGGCGCAGACCCTAGGATCCATGCCGTGACGTGTGCCTTAGAATGCAACGGATCAGAATGGCGCTTGTCCCCGCGCCTGTGCTCGCTACGCTAAAACGATGACCGGCTATGTCTACATGACTGCGAGCCAGAAGGACGGCACTATCGGTGTCACCAACGATCTCGGTCGCCGCATGCCGGAGCACAAATCCGGTGAGGGCTCGCGCTTCACTAGCCGCTACGGTGTGCAACGGTTGGTTTGGTACGAAGAATTTTTCGATATCACCGATGCCATCCAGCGCGAGAAGTCGCTGAAACGCTGGCCGCGCCAATGGAAGATCGAATTGATCGAAAAGGCCAATCCGGAATGGTTCGAGCTGTTTCGCGGGACGGGCTGGTAGGCGTTCGGTTTCTGCACCGCCGGAGCATAGCCTCACCGTCACGGCATGGATCCTAGGGTCTGCGCGCGTCGCTTCGCTCCTTGCTTCGCCCTAGGATGACGAAGTCGAGGGCGTTTGGCGGCGTCTGCCTTCAATCGTCGTTGGCGGCGTTCAAGTCCTCGGGCCGCAACCCCTCATCGCCATGATGCGGCCACGGCAGGAAACTGCCGTCGAATTCATCGCCGCCGAAATAGTCGAGCGCCCGGTGCGCCTCGGCGCCATTGAAGGCGGCCTTGTCGATCAGGTGCGCGATGACCTCGCGCGCCTGCGCGATCTTCTGCCTGAGTTCGGCAATTGTCCTGTCGGCCATGATCATGCTCCCGCCTTGCATCCTGTCCATCCATAGGTAGCGCCTTTGGCCGTGCCGGCAAACAGCATGCTTTTTCTCGACTCTTTTCGCTTTTCATGCCAATTCCCGCGCCATGACACTCGACATCAAGATCTGCGGCTTGAAGACCGACGCGGCAATGGCTGCGGCGCTGGCCGACGGCGCCAGCCATGTCGGGTTTATCTTCTTCGCCAAAAGCCCGCGCTATGTCGAACCTGCCGAGGCTGGCCGTCTGCGCGAGACGGCGCGCGGCAAGGCGATGGCGGTTGCCGTCACCGTCGATGCCAGCGACGCCTTCCTGGATGAAATCGTTGCCAAAATGCAGCCCGACATGCTGCAGCTGCATGGCGCGGAAACGCCCGACCGAGTGGCCGAGGTCAAAGCCCGCTATGGCCTGCCGGTGATGAAGGCGCTGCCGATCAGCGAGGCCGCCGATCTGGAGCGGATAAAGCCGTTCATCGGCATGGCCGACCGGTTCCTGTTCGACGCCAAGCCGCCGAAAGGCTCCGAACTGCCGGGCGGCAACGGTGTAACCTTCGACTGGCACATCCTCGCCGGCCTTGACGGCAGCGTCGATTACATGCTTTCCGGTGGGCTCAACGCCGCCAATATCGGCGATGCCCTTCGGCTTGCCGACCCGCCCGGAATAGACATTTCCTCAGGCGTGGAAAGCGCACCGGGCGTTAAGGATCCGGCGCTGATCGAACAGTTTTTCCGGGCCGTCAGGGCCGCGCGGAACACCCGCGCAGCCTAGTAGTGCCTTAAACCAGAGCATGTCCCGGAAAAGTGGGAACCGGTTTTCCGACAAGGACATGCTTCATAAGTCAAGATGCCAGGAGATCGGCGATGAACAAGCCGGCGACACCCAATTCCTTCCGCACCGGACCCGACGAACAGGGCATGTTCGGCATTTTTGGCGGTCGTTTCGTTGCCGAAACGCTGATGCCGCTGATCCTCGACCTGGAGCGGCACTGGAACGAGGTCAAGAACGATGCGGATTTCAGGGCTGAGCTGACTGACCTTTCAACCCATTATGCCGGACGGCCGTCCAAGCTCTATTTCGCCGAAGGCCTCACGAAGCATCTCGGCGGCGCAAAGGTCTATTTCAAGCGCGAGGATTTGAACCACACCGGCTCGCACAAGATCAACAACTGCCTCGGCCAGATCCTGCTGGCCAAGCGCATGGGCAAGAAGCGCATCATCGCCGAGACCGGCGCCGGCCAGCATGGCGTGGCCTCGGCCACGGTCGCGGCCCGCTTCGGCTTTCCCTGCGTCGTCTATATGGGCGCCACCGACGTTGCCCGGCAAAGCCCCAACGTCTTCCGCATGAAGCTGCTCGGCGCCGAGGTCCGTCCGGTGACCGCCGGCCACGGCACGTTGAAGGACGCCATGAACGAGGCGTTGCGCGACTGGGTGACCAATGTCGAGGACACCTATTACCTGATCGGCACCGCCGCAGGGCCGCACCCCTATCCGGAGCTGGTGCGCGACTTCCAGTCGGTGATCGGCATCGAGGCGCGGGCGCAGATCCTCGAGCAGGAAGGCCGGCTGCCCGACACCATCATCGCCGCTGTCGGCGGTGGTTCGAACGCCATCGGCCTGTTCCATCCGTTCCTCGACGACAAGGAAGTCCGCATTATCGGCATCGAGGCCGGCGGCCGCGGTCTCGACGGCATCGAGCATTGTGCCTCGATGAATGCCGGCGCGCCCGGCGTGCTGCATGGCAACCGCACCTATCTCTTGCAGAACGCCGATGGCCAGATCATGGACGGCCATTCGATCTCGGCCGGCCTCGACTATCCCGGCGTCGGGCCGGAGCATTCCTGGCTGCGCGATTCAGGCCGCGTCGAATACGTGCCGATCCTCGATGACGAGGCGCTGGAGGCTTTCAAGCTGACGACGCGCGTCGAAGGCATCATCCCGGCGCTGGAATCGGCACATGCCATCGCGCATGCGGTGAAGATCGTGCCTGCCATGGACAAGGACCAGATCGTCATCGTCAACCTGTCCGGCCGCGGCGACAAGGACGTGCATACGGTGGCTTCGATGCTGGGCATGGAGATCTGATCATGGCCACCCGCATCGACCGCCGCATGGCGAAACTCAGGAACGAAGGCCGCCCGGCGCTCGTCACCTATTTCATGGGTGGCGACCCCGACTACGACACCTCTTTGTCGATCATGAAGGCACTGCCCAAGGCTGGTGCCGACATCATCGAGCTCGGCATGCCGTTCTCTGATCCGATGGCCGACGGCCCGGCGATCCAGGCAGCGGGCCTGCGGGCGCTGAAAGGCGGCCAGACGCTGGTCAAGACGCTGCAGATGGCGTCCGACTTCCGGACCAGTGACAATGAGACGCCGATCGTGCTGATGGGCTATTACAATCCGATCTACATCTATGGCGTCGACCGCTTCCTCAAGGACGCGGTCGCCAGCGGCATCGACGGGCTGATCGTCGTCGACCTGCCGCCGGAGATGGACGAGGAACTGTGCATTCCGGCGCTGAAAGCCGGCATCAACTTCATCCGGCTGGCGACACCGACAACCGACGACAAGCGCCTGCCGAAAGTGCTGCAGAACACGTCCGGCTTCGTCTATTACGTGTCGATGACCGGCATCACCGGCTCGGCACTGGCCGACACCGGCAAGGTGGCGGCGGCGGTCAAGCGCATCAAGGGCCACACCGACCTGCCGGTCTGCGTCGGCTTCGGCGTCAAGACCGCCGAGCAGGCCCGGGTGATCGGCGCCAATGCCGACGGCGTCGTCGTCGGCACCGCGATCGTCAATGCGGTGGCCAATGTGCTGGGACCGAAGGGCGAAAAGACCGCCGATCCGGCCGAAGCCGTCGCCACGCTGGTCAGCGGCCTTGCGCAAGGTGTGCGCTCGGCCCGCCTTGCTGCTGCCGAATAGTTCTCCTACCTCTTCCCAATCCTCGTCAGGACAGGAGCCGAAGCGATGAACTGGATCACCAATTACGTTCGCCCGAAGATCAATTCGATGCTCGGCCGGCGCACCGACATGCCCGAGAATCTCTGGATCAAGGATCCGGAGACCGGCGAAATGGTGTTCCACAAGGACCTGGAATCCAACCAGTTCGTCATTCCGTCCTCCGGCCATCACATGAAGATCTCGGCCAAGGAGCGGCTGAGATTCTTCTTCGACGGCGGCAAATACGAGACCCTGGACAACCCCAAGGTCATGCAGGATCCGCTGAAATTCCGCGACGAGAAGCGCTATGTCGACCGGTTGAAGGACGCCAAGGCCAAGACCGGCCTTGAGGACGCGATCATCAATGCGCTGGGCACCGTCGAGGGTCTGCCGGTTGTGGTCACGGTGCAGGACTTCGCCTTCATGGGCGGCTCGCTCGGCATGGCCGCCGGCGACGCCATCGTGCATGGCTTCGAAGTGGCCCTGCAGCGCAAGCGGCCGCTGATCCTGTTCGCCGCTTCCGGCGGCGCGCGCATGCAGGAAGGTATTTTGTCCCTGATGCAATTGCCGCGGACAACGGTCGGTGTCGACCGGCTGAAGGAAGCCGGCCTGCCCTACATCGTCGTTTTGACCAACCCGACCACGGGCGGCGTGACCGCCTCCTACGCCATGCTGGGCGACGTGCACATCGCCGAGCCCGGCGCGCTGATCGGCTTTGCCGGACCGCGCGTCATCGAACAGACGATCCGCGAGAAACTGCCCGACGGTTTCCAGCGCTCCGAATATCTGATGGAGCACGGCATGGTCGACATGGTGGTGTCGCGGCTGGAGCTGCGCGAAACCATATCGCGGCTGCTAAAAATGCTGCTCAAGCTGCCGGAAGAGGAAAAGCCGCTGGAGCCGGAAATCCTGCCGCCGGCGGTGGTCGCCGCGGAAGCTCGGCCGCAAGCCTGAAGCGACACGAAGCGCCGCGACCGCGATTGCACGAGGGCTTCGGCGCGCTGTAGCTTTTGATTGCCATGGCCATCCGAAACCGATTCTGGTTTTCACGGCTCATGCGCTAGGATTCTGCCATGACGACGCTTGCCGCCGACCGCGAAATCGAAGCCCTGATGGCGCTTCATCCGAAAGGCTTCGACCTTTCGCTCGACCGCATTTCGCGGCTGCTGGAGCGGCTTGACAATCCGCAGGATCGGCTGCCCCCGGTCATCCACATCGCCGGCACCAACGGCAAGGGCTCGTGCGCCGCCTTTTCGCGCGCCCTGCTCGAGGCCGCGGACTACCGCGTCCATGTCCACACCTCGCCGCATCTGGTCAACTGGCACGAGCGTTACCGGCTGGCCGCCGATGGCGGCGGCAGGCTGGTCGAGGACAGGGTTTTCGCCGATGCCATTGCCCGTGCGGCCAGGGCCAATGAAGGCGAGAAGATCACCGTCTTCGAGATCCTCACCGCCGTCACCTTCCTCCTGTTTTCCGAACACCAGGCCGACGCCGCGATCATCGAGGTCGGGCTCGGCGGCCGCTTCGACGCGACCAATGTCGTCAAGGAGCCGGCCGTGTCGGTGATCATGCCGGTGTCGCTCGACCACGAGGCCTATCTCGGCGACCGTGTCGAACTGATCGCGGCCGAAAAGGCCGGCATCATCAAGCCCGGCTGTCCGGTGGTCATCGGCGCGCAGGAGAGCGAAACGGCGCTGCAGGTGCTGATCGAAACTGCCGAACGGTTGGAGTGCCCGACCTTCGTCTACGGCCAGGATTTCCTTGCCTTCGAGGAAAACGGCCGCATGGTCTACCAGGACGAAGACGGCTTGATGGACCTGCCGCCGCCCAGGCTGCCCGGCCGCCACCAGTTCGCCAATGCGGCGGCGGCGATCGCCGCGGTCAAGGCGGCCGGTTTCGAGATCAGCCATCGCGCCGCCGAAAAGGCGATGATCAATGTCGCCTGGCCCGGCCGTATGCAGAAGCTGATGCAGGGCCGGCTGGCCGAACTGGCACCCAAGGGCGCCGATATCTGGCTCGACGGTGGCCACAATCCGGGCGCCGGCGTGGTGGTTGCCGAAGCGCTGGCCGAGCAGGAAGAGAAGAACCCGCGTCCGCTGTTCCTTATCTCGGGCATGATCAACACCAAGGACCAGAGCGGCTATTTCCGTGCCTTCAAAGGCCTCGCCCGGCATGTCTACACGGTACCGGTGAGCCTCAGCGAGGCCGGCGTGCCAAACGACGAACTGGCGGTCCGCGCGACGGAAGCCGGGCTGACCGCCGAGCCGGTGAGTTCCGTCGCCAGCGCGCTGATGCTGCTGCGCGATACCTGGGACGGTCCGGCGCCACGCATACTGATCAGCGGTTCGTTGTATCTGACCGGCGCGGTGCTGGCCGAGAACGGCACCCCGCCGACCTGAGGCGCCGACTATTCGTGCCTTGGGCGGCTGCGGCGGCTGAGGCCGAACCTTGGCTTTCGACCTTTAGAAATCCCACGGTGAGATCAGATCAAGGCTGGTGGTGCCAAAGTCGCTGAGATTGCGCGTTGCCAGCCGGCCACCGTTCACGCGCGCTATCGCCGCAATCATGCCATCGGGAGCTGACATGCCGCGACCTTGGCGCGTCGCGGTCCCCATGATCTCGCCGTAAGCCATGGCAGCCTCTTCGGTCAGTCCAAAAACTCGGCCGGCAAATCGATGGCGCCACCGGGAAAGTCCCTGCTCCAGCCGATCGGCACGCTCATCAGGCCGTATTTTTTGAATACCGAAGGCGATTTCAGCAATCGTCACCGTGGGAAGGGCCAGTTCAGCGTCATTGCGCACAAGCCACGCCAGGACAGCTTGGTCCGGCGCCTTCTTCAGACTCTCCGAGATCACGTTGGTATCGACGAAAATCAAAGCTCAAGTCCCGAATGAACCTGGCGGCTTTCGCGAATGATCTTTTCCAGATCGATGTCGGCGCCATGGTTTGCGGGCAGGCTGGCGTAGAAGGTGGAAGCAGGCTCACGGCCAGCTTCACGAATTTCGTAGGATTCGAGCGCACGTTCTACCACATCGGCTATCGAACGGTTTTCACGACGCGCAAGTCTATGAGCCAGGTCGCGCGCCTTTGCGCTACGGACTGAGAGCTGTGGTTCGGCCATTTCGAAATCCCTTTTAGAAGAGATATAGGCCGATCCGCTGCTGCCATCAAGATGGCAGTTGATGGCGTGCCATCACGCGGTGGATTTCCAGCGCATTGATCGGCGGCGTTACTTCAGTTCGATCTCGATAAAAGCGTATTCGCCTTCGTTGGCGTTGATGACGTCGTGCTCGACGCCCTCCTTGCGAAAATAGGGCGCGCCCTTCTTCATTTCGGCGAAGGATTCGCCGTCCTTGGTCAACAGCTTCACCTTGCCGTCCATCAGCGGCACGACGACATAGTCGTGGCCATGGCGATGCCAGCCGGTGTTCTCGCCCGGCGCGAAGCGGTATTCGGTGACGATGACGCGCTCATTGTCGATGAAGACGGTGGCCTTGGCGGATCCGGTCATGGGGTTCTCCTGTCTGGCTCAAGCAGATGACATGGAGTGCCCGGACGCGAGGGCCAGTGCCTGTTACCAATGACGCCAATAAAAAGCCCGGCGCGAAGCCGGGCTTGATGGTCATGAATTTCAGAAGGATCAGGCGAGATTGCCGTTGATCCAGTGCGACAGCGCGGTCTTGGGCGCCGCACCGACCTTCATGTCGGCCATTTCGCCGCCTTTGAAGATCATCAGCGTCGGGATCGAGCGCACGCCGAACTGGGCGGCAAGCTCCGGATTCTCGTCGATGTTGAGCTTGGCGATCTTCACCTTGGCGCCGAGTTCGGTGGCGATATCTTCGAGCGCCGGCGCTATCTGCTTGCAGGGGCCGCACCATTCCGCCCAGAAATCGACGACGACCGGTACGCTGGCGTCAAGCACGTCGGTCTGGAAGTTGCTCTTGTCGACCTTCACGGTTGCCATATGGGAAAATCCTTTTGAAAGTTTTTGTCCCACCAAATGTGGTGGTGATCGCGCCCTTCTTCAAGCAGGTGTTGTGTCACGCTCGCGTGAGTCGAGCAAGGGCGTCGTCCATGGCGCCGGCCGGCAGTTCGATCAGTCGCGGCGCCTCGGTGAACAGCAAGGCCGCCTTGACCGCGCGGCCGGGATAGAGCGGCTGCAACAGGGCGCGATAGAGCGCCAGCTGCAGGACGTAGGCCGGCGGAACCTCGGCAAGCGAGCCGGGCGCCGGCCGGTTGGTCTTGTAGTCGACGATCGAGACCGCGTCCGATGTCACGGCCAAACGGTCGATCGTCCCGGAAATCGAGCGCTTTTTGCCCTTGACCTCCAGGCTGCCCATGATCGCGACCTCGGCACGTGACGATGGTGCAAACAACTGACCGAAGTCGGGATCGGCAAGGATCGATGTGACCGACGCCAGGGCCTTTTCTCGCTCTGATGGCGGCCAGTCCGCACCGGTTCGCAAGAGATAGCGTTTCGCCGCGCCCTGACGTTCGGGCTCGGCAATGCCCGGCAGCATCTGCAGCAGTTTGTGTAGGGCGAGCCCGCGCAGCACGGCAAAGCCCGGCTCGGCATCGGCATCGGCATCGAGCACGGGCGACGCCTTGTCGACCACGGCTTCCTTGCCTTCATCGATCAGCGCCGAGGCGCCCGATGGCGACAGCGGGCGCGGCAGATCCTCGAACGGCGGCAAAGGCCGAAACAGGGTCGACGGCAAAGGTCCGAAAGCACCCGTCGGCCGCGCCTGCTCGCTGGAAGCCTGTTCGACCGGCGGCAGCTTGGTCACATGGAAACGATGTACCGGTTCGCCGTCGGCGGGATGCGGACGCTGCTCGCTTTCCGGCGCGCCGAGCAGCGCGCGGCTGACGATCGAGTGCCAGGTGCCGGCGTTCGGCGCCCGCTTGCCGTGATAGCCGCAGACGATCAGCCGGTCCTCGGCACGGGTCATGCCGACATAGAGCAGCCGGCGGTACTCGTCGTCGGCGAGTTCCCGTGCCCGCGCCGCCGCTGCTTTGGAAAAGCCGTTGGCGACGTCGCTGGCCGAACGCCAGAGATAGCCTTTGCCGTCCCAGTTCGCGCCGGAGCTATCGAAGGGCATCAGGCGTGGCAGATGCTGGTCGCTGAACGGTGCGGAACCGCCATCGACCAGGAACACAACCGGCGCTTCCAGGCCCTTGGCGGCGTGCACGGTCATGACCCGGACCTCGTCGCGGGTCTGGTCCATCTCGCGCTTGATCTCGGGACCGGCGTTTTCCAGCGTCGACAGGAAGGCTTCCAGCCCCGGCAGGCCGGTTCGCTCCTCGGCGAGGCAGAAGCTCAGGAACTCGTCGAGAATGTCGCCGGCTTCGGGCCCAAGCCGCGCGATCATCTTGCGGCGCACGCCATCGCGCGCCAGCAGGGCGGCGTAAAACTCGAACACCGGTTTGAAGGCGGCCTCGTTCGTCCAGATGTCGACCTGGGCGGCGATCTTCGCCAGTCTCTCGCTTTCGCCGGCGCGCTGGCGCAGCGATGCGATCAACGACAGGCCAGCCGGCCTCTGCGCGGCGAGCGTGAAAAGCGTCTCTTCCGGCAGATCGAAGATCGGGCTGCGCAGCACCGCGGCGAGCGACAAATCGTCCTGCGGCTGGATGAGGAGGTGACCGAGCGCGATCAGGTCCTTGACCGCGATGTGTCCGGGCAGGCTCAGCCGGTCGGCGCCGGCGACCGGAATGTCGCGGCGTTTGAGCGCCCTGGTCAGCGCATGGACGAAGCGATCGCGCTTGCGCACCAGAACCAGAACGTCGCCCGGCCGCAGTCGCTTGCCGCGGCCTTCGATGATTTCGCCACTGCCGATCCAGCCGGCGATGGTGGCGGCGACGTTCTCGGCCACGCGCACCGCCGGCGCGTGCGCATGGTCGATGGCTTGCGTCCAGTCGTCGGGCTCATCGACGACATCGGCGCCGACTGACGGCCAAACCTCGACATAGCCCGGTGCGTCGGTGCGGATCGCCTGATGGCGCAGCGGATCGGGATCATGGCTGATGCCGCGCCGCACGTTTGCGTCGGCGAAGACGCGGTCGACCGCGGTCAGAACATCGTCGGTCGAGCGGAACGACCAGGTCAGCTTGAGGTCGGCGAAGGACGCCTCGGCGTCGCGCACTCGTCCGGCGAACAACAGCCGGCTGTCGGCGAAGGAGTCCGGGGCAGCCCCCTGGAACGAATAGATCGACTGCTTCTCGTCGCCGACGGCGAAGACCGTGCGATGGACCCTGTCGCGCGCGCCAAAGCCGGCAAAGAATTCTTCTGCCAGCCGTTTCACCACTTCCCATTGGTCCGGACTGGTGTCCTGCGCTTCATCGAGCAGGATATGGTCGATGCCCTGGTCGAGCTTGTACTGCACCCAGGGGCCGGCGTCTGGTCGCGCCAGCAGGTTGACGGTGCGGGTGATCAGGTCGTTGAAGTCGAGAAAGCCGCGGCTGCGCTTCAGCATTTCGTAGCGGGCGATCAGCCAGTCGGCGATGGTCAGCGCCGCAGCCGTGCCTTCCAGCATCCGGAACAGGGCCAGACGATCGGTGGTTTCGACGATTGCGTTGGCGGCCGAGAGATAGCGCTCCGCTAGATCCGGCAACCGGTCGACCAGGGCCTTCTTGAAGGCTTTTGCCGGGTCGTATGCGCCGCCATCGGTCTTGAGGAAGGCTCGCGCCAGCAGTTGCAGGCGGCGAATGGAATCGCCCTCGGCAAAAGCCTGCCGCGCATAGGGCAGGATGTTGTTCAGCACTGATCGGGCGTCGGCGGCCTCGGCGGCGTGGGCGAAGCCGGCAAAATAGTCGGGCAGGAAGCCCGGCAACGGCCATACCGAAGCGGCTATGCCCTCGGCTGTCTGGCCTAGATGGAAATGGAATTCGTCGAACAGGGCCTGGAAGCGCGTGCCATCACGCCCGACAGCGTCGATGAAATTGCGCAAGCCGTCGCGCTTGCGGACGATCTCGCCCAGCAAGGCATCGAGCCCGGCTTCGCCGCCGCGATCGAGAATGGCGGCAAAGGCCTCGGCCAGATCTTTGTCACCGGCGGCTGTGCCGGAGATCATGTCGCGGCGCGCCGCGGCAAACAGCGACGCTTCCATCTGGCCGTCGAGCATCTCGAAATGGGCCGGGATGTTGGCCTCCAGCGGAAACTGGTGCAGCACCGATTCGCAGAAGGCATGGATGGTCTGGATCTTCAGCCCGCCGGGCGTTTCCAGCGCCTCGGCGAACAGGCGCCGCGCCCGGCGCATGGTCTCGAGATCGGGCCGGCGGCCTTCCAGCGCCTCGACCTTTGCCGCAAGGTCGGCGTCACCGAGCGTGGTCCATTCCGACAGTGTCGAGAACACCCGGTTGGACATGTTGGCGGCGGCGGCGCGCGTATAGGTCAGGCACAGGATCTTCGACGGATCGGTGCCGCGCAGCAGCAGCCGGATGACGCGCTGGGCCAGCACATGGGTCTTGCCGGAGCCGGCATTTGCCGACACCCAGGCGGAATTCCCGGGATCAGCGGCGCGGGCCTGGCTGGTCGCGGTGTCGCTGGGGATGGGATAGGCCTTCTTCATGCCTCCCCTCCCTCGTCACCGGCATCGCCGCCGGCCGACCATTCGAGCACGCGGGCAAGATGGTCGTAATCGCCATCCGTCTCGCCCTCGCGAAACGGCAGGGCGCGCGACAGGTAGCCGGTCACCGGGTCGGCATAGTGGATCAACAGCTTTTCAAGCCGTGCCCAGGCCTCTTCGGCAAGATCGGTCGCGGTCCGCGGCTGGCGGTTGTGTTCGAGGATGGATTCCTCGAACACCTCGCCATTCGGCTTCAGCCTGATGAAGGCCAGTTGAGAGGGCTCGCGCGGGCCCAGATCCTTGAAGGCGCCGCGCCTGAGCAGCGCGCCCTCCAGCGCCAGCTGCGGCGCCAGCAGTGTGTGCGCCTGCGCTTTGGACGGCGAGGAGCCCGTCTTGTAATCCAGTATGTCGGCCATGCCGCCGGCCAAAAGGTCGACCCGGTCGGCGTAGCCGGACAGCGTCACGCCGGACTGGCCGACAACGGTCTTGCCGGCGCGCTCCTCGGCATGGCGCCTTGTCACCGCATCGGCGCGCGTGCGCTCCCACTCGATGATGTTGGCGGCGAGTTTCTCGAAGCGCGGCCACCACACCGCCTCGACATCGGCCGGAAGGGCGGCTTCGGCGAAACAGGCGCGGCCGGCGGCGATAAGGCCGGCAAGCGCATCGGGCGCGCGCGGATCGGCGACGCTGCCTGAGAACAGGTGCAGGATGGCGTGAAACAGCGTGCCGCGCTCAGCGGCTCCGGGGTCGCGAATAACCGGATCGAGCGGCATCAGGCCGAGGATGCGTCTTGCATAGACGGCGTAGGGGTCGCGGCGCAGGGTCTCGATCTCGGTGACCGAGAAGTGCGTCGGGCGCACCGACAGTGGCGGCTTCGGCTGCGGCCGTGGCGCGAAATCCTGCCTCGGGCCGGTATCCAGCGCGCGCGCCCAGGCGAGCAGTTCGTCGCCACGCCGGCGCAATTCTGCTGCCTGGTCGCTGCCGATGAAGGTCAGCAGCCGCTGCAGCCAGCGCGACGGCACGGCGGGTGCGTCGCCGGCACGCGCCGAGCGGGACAGCACCACTTTCCCAGCGCCCATCGCCATCTGGAAATCATGCGCGGCAAGGCCGATGCGCCGCTCGGGCGGTTCGAGGTCGATGCCGGTCTTCATCAGCCGCGACATGAAGCGGTCGCTCTCGGGCTTGCGCGGCCATCCCCCCTCGTTGAGCCCGCCGATGACCAGCGTGTCGACGGTCAGCAAGCGCGCTTCAAGCGCGCCCCAGATGGCGATGTTCCGGTCGGTGCCCTGTGCCGGCTTGACCGTTTCAGGCGCGATCAGCGCCGCCATGATATCGGGCCACTCGGTCGCCGCGAAGGACAGCGAAGCCGAAGCCGCGACCAGCCCGCGCAGCAGTTCGGCAAGCTTCTCGCCGGCGTCACCGGCATAAAGCTCGCCAAGGCCGCCGTCGGCGGTGCGGCCGAGATTTTCGAGTGTGACGACACTGGCCCTGACAAGTGCGGCAAGGTCGGCATCATCCCGGCCGCGGAAGGCTGCAAGCGGCGCCAGCGCCTGCTTGAGACGTTCGAGCAAGTTCCGCGCAATTTCGATAGAGCGTACGGTCAGCCGGGAGAACCAGAAGGGGGGCCGGCTGCCGCCACCCAGGCCGGTGAGGCGGGCCTCGAACAGTTCCGGCAGCGAAACGATGTCGGGGCGGCCGGTGCCACCGCGCAGCGCCACCAGTTCGATCAGCTC
>NZ_RZQL01000068.1 GCF_003997935.1 Mesorhizobium sp. M7A.F.Ca.US.006.01.1.1 | reverse complement strand
TCGTCAATGTTTCGCGCGGCGCGCTGATCGACGAGGCGGCCCTTGTCGAGGCGGTTGTTGCCGGGCAGATGGGCGGCCTCGGGCTCGAGGTCTATTCGGTCGAGCCGCTGGCCAGGTCGGGCCATCCGATGAGCGCGCTGTTCGGCCGCGACAACGTCATCCTGTTTCCGCATCTCACCTTCTTCACGCGCGAGGCCATGCGCCGGCTGGAGGACGACACGCTCGCCCGCTGCTTTGAAATCCTCAATGGCCGGCCGGTTATCGTTCGCTCGTTCGACCCGCGGCTGCGGGCGCAGACATCTGGCGTTTCATTCGGCTGACCATCACCATCTCTGCAGCCAATCGCGGGCCTTCCGCGAGGCCGGGCTAGCGTTGCGACAGTTCCATGACAACTATCAGGTAAAGTTTGCCTCTCATAAAATAAATAGATTTTACTTATCGATCGTCAGTCCCCAAAGTCGCCACAACGACGAGATCGAGCGGTGCCGCATAAGGCTCCGGCCTACAGGCGAGATCGTCACAGTGCATCGCAGAATGTGCCATCAATCACAGGGGAACTGAGCATGAAATCGCAAAAGGCTACCATAGCTATGGCCTTCGCCGCGTCGCTGTTGGCGTCGTCGGCTCTTGTCGGACCGGCACTCGCCGACGGCGTCGTCACCATCTATTCCGCCGACGGCCTGCATGACGGCAATGGCAGCTGGTTCGAGACCGAATTCGCTGCTTTCACCAAGGCCACCGGCATCACCGTGCAGTATATCGAGGCAGGTTCCGGCGGCGTCGTCGAGCGCGTCGCCAAGGAAAAGTCGAACCCGCAGGCCGACGTGCTGGTGACCTTGCCGCCCTTCGTGCAGCGCGCCGCGGCTGACGGCCTGCTGCAGGACTACAAGCCGGAAGCCGCCGACCAGATCGATGGCGGCACCGACAAGTACCGGCCGCTGGTCAACAACTACATGAACTTCATCTACAACAGTGCCGTCCTGCCAGAAGCGCCAAAGGCCTACAACGAACTGCTCGACCCGAAGTTCAAGGGCAAGATCCAGTATTCTACCCCTGGCCAGGCCGGTGATGGCACCGCCGTCATGCTGCAGGTGATCCATGCCTTTGGCGGCGAGGATGCCGGCTTCGACTTCATGAAAAAGCTGCAGGACAACAATGTCGGCCCGTCCGCCTCGACCGGGAAACTGACCGCTTTGGTCAACAAGGGCGAACTGCATGTCGCCAATGGCGATCTGCAGATGAACATGTCGCAGATGGCCGACAATCCCAACATCAAGGTGTTCTGGCCGGCGGGCCCCGACGGTGTGCGCTCCACCTTCGCGCTGCCCTATGAAATCGGCCTGGTCACTGGTGCACCAAATGCCGACAACGGCAAGAAGCTGATCGACTTCCTGCTGGCCAAGGAAGCGCAGTCGACCATTAGCTCTGTTGCGCTCGGCATGCCGGCGCGCAAGGACGTGACGCCATCCGACGCCAACTTCGCCAAGGCGCAGGATGCGATGAAGGGCGTAACGATATGGTCTCCGAACTGGGACGACGCACTGAGCAAGCTGCCCGACTACGTCAAGAAGTGGAACGAAGCGACCGGAAGTTGATCCGCAAGGGAAACGTGGAGGACCACGCCATGTCGGCCGCAGCCTTTACTGGTACCAGTGTCATGGACATCGACGCCGCGAAGGTTCGCGGCGCCGGCTCCAACGTCCATTTCGACAAGGTCAGCGTCGCCTATGGCGCGCATGTCGTCCTGCATCCGCTGACCCTGGATATCGCACCTGGCGAGATCCTGGCGATGATCGGCCCGTCGGGGTCCGGCAAGACCACGGCCCTGCGCGCCGTGGCCGGCTTCGTGCGGCCCGCCAGCGGGCGGATCCGCATCGGCGCCACCGATGTGACCGATTTGCCGCCTTATGAGCGCGGCCTCGGCATGGTGGTGCAGAACTACGCGTTGTTTCCCCACATGCGGGTCGAGGACAACGTCGCCTTCGGCCTCAGAGCACAGGGCGCCGACAAGGCGCTGATCGGCGAGCGGATCAAGGATGCGCTCGGCACCGTCGGCATGTCGGCCTATGCCAGGCGCTATCCGCGCGAACTTTCGGGCGGCCAGCAGCAGCGCGTGGCGATTGCGCGTGCCTTGGCCGTGCGGCCGCGCGTGCTCCTGCTCGACGAGCCGCTTTCCGCGCTCGATGCCCAGATCCGCCGCAACATGGTCGAGGAGATTGCCCGGCTGCACCGCAGCCTGCCGGGCCTGACGATCCTCTATGTCACCCACGACCAGACCGAGGCGCTGACGCTTGCCGACAAGATTGCCATCATGCGCGACGGCAGGGTCTGTTCGCACGGACCCACGACCGAACTCTACCGCCGCCCGCCAAACCGTTTTACGGCCGAGTTCCTCGGTCGCGCCAACCTTTTGCCGGTGACGATTGCCGAGGCCGTCGGCTCGAAGGGCTTTGCCACGGCGAGGCATGGCGATGTTGCACTCACCGGCGCGGGCCGTGACGAGAAGGCCGGCGACAAGAGCCTGCTCTGCATCAGGCCGCAGCATCTCAGCCTGACCGCCGACAGCGAACATACCAACCGCATCGTCGGCACACTCAGGGAAGTGCACTGGCAGGGCGAACTGACCCACCTCGTGCTCGATGTCGACGGCACGCCGGTGCGTGTCTCTGCGACAAGGCTGCCGATCGCCTTGCCCGAACCCGGCACCAAGGTGCCGCTGTTCTTCGCACCCGCCGACACCTCGCTCCTTCCGGAAGACGCCGGTGTCTGACGCGGTCGCAATTCGCGCGCCAGTGGCGAGAACAGAGTCCGGAAAATTTTGGATCGTGCCGCCGGCGGCCCTGCTGGCGCTGCTGTTCTTCTATCCGCTGGCACTGATTGCCCGCCAGGCCTTCCTCGACGACAGCGGCGTCGCCAATTTCGCCGAAGTGATCCGGGTGCTGCATTCGCGGTTCTTCCTCAACGCGCTGATCAACACCGTGTCGATCTCGATCGCGGCGACGGCCGGATGCCTGGTTGTCGGCCTCGTCCTGGCGCTGATCCTCGCTTTCGTGCCGTTCCCCCGCAGCGGCTTCATCGCCAGGCTGATCGACACCTTCATCGCCCTGCCGACGTTCCTGGTGACGCTAGCCTTCACCTTCCTCTACGGCTCCGCCGGCATGCTCAATGCCGGGCTGATGGAGACTTTTTCGTTGCCGCTGCCGCCCGTCGATTTCCTCTATTCGGCCTGGGGCGTGATCCTGGCCGAGGTCACTGTCTACACACCCTTCATCCTGCGTCCGCTGCTCGCCGCCTTTTCGCTGGTCGACCGCGGCCAGATCGAAGCGGCGAGCGTGCTTGGCGCAAGGCCGTTTCGCATCGTCCGCCAGATCATCCTGCCGGCGGCAATCCCGGCGCTCATTGCCGGCGGCAGCCTGTGCCTGCTGTTGACCGTCAACGAATTCGGCATCGTTCTGTTCATCGGCGCCAAGGGTGTCATCACCCTGCCGCTGCTGATCTACGGCAAGGCGATCCAGGAATCTGCCTACCAGGTCGCCTGCATCATCGCCGTGATCAACATCGCGCTGTCGCTTGGCCTGTTCGGCCTCTACCGGCTCGCCGCCGGCCGGTTGGGAGCCTAGCCCATGCTGGTCTGGTCACGCTCCGGTCGTCTTGTCTTGTGGGTGCTCTTCGCACTGATCTTCGGCGTGCTGTTCCTGGCGCCGCTCGCGGTCATCCTGCTGTCCAGCCTCGCCGACCAGTGGAACGGCGTGCTGCCCAATGGCCTGACGACGGAGCACTACACCGATGTCATTTCCGGCTCCGCCGGCAGAGCGGTCAAGGCCAGCTTGATCACCGGTTTCCTGGCCAGCGCGCTGGCGCTGGTCAGCGGCACCTGGGCCGCCCTGTCGCTGCGCCTCCAGGGTCATGCCTTGCGGCGGTTGCTTGGCCTTTTGTTCTTCATCCCAAGTGCTGTGCCTTCGGTGTCCGTCGGTCTTGGCCTGCTGGTTGCGTTCAGCCATCCTCCGCTGCTGCTCAACGGCACGATCGCGATCGTCATGATCGCGCATTTCGTGCTGATCTCCGCTTTCACCTTCGGCAATGTCTCGGCCGGCCTGGCACGGCTCTCGCCTGACTTCGAGCAGGTGGCGTCGAGCCTTGGCGCGCGCCCGGCCTATCGGCTCTGGCATGTCACGCTGCCCTTGCTCGCACCCTATCTCGTCGCCGCCTTCGGCCTCAGCTTCGCGCTGTCCATGGGTGAACTTGGCGCCACCGTCATGGTCTATCCGCCGGGCTGGGTAACGCTGCCGGTCTCGATCTTCAGCCTCACCGACCGCGGCGACATCTTTGCCGGCGCGGCACTCACCATGATCCTGGTCGTGGCGACACTGGTTCTCTTGCTCGGGCTGGAGCGCATTACCAAGCGCGCTACCGGCTCTTAGAGCAATTCTAGGAAAAGTGTGAAGCGGTTTTCCGTCTAGAATTGCGTCAAAACAAAGAGTTAGAGCAGATCGCCGTTTCCATGAAACGGTGAAATGCTCTAGGACTTTCCCGAGTCTCAGCCCTGCGCCGGCCTGCGTTCGACGATGTAGATGTGGTCGGCCGCCAGCACCACTTCGCCACGCTGGTTGGTCACCTCGCAGCGCTCGATCACCCGTCCCGACCCCGGCCTCTTCGGGTCGTCTTCCCTGGCCACAATTGTGGTTCGCGTGCGGATCGTGTCGCCGATGAACACCGGCTTGATGAAGCGCAACCGGTCATAGCCGTAGGAAAAGGCGACCGGGTTGATGACGGTTGCCGTCAGCCCGATGCCAACCGAGAACACCAACGTGCCATGCGCAATGCGCTGGCCGAACGGCGTCGTCTTCATGAACTCGGCATCCATGTGGTGCGGAAAGAAATCACCGGTATGGCCGGCATGGACGATGAAGTCGGTCTCGGTGATGGTGCGGCCGCTGGTAAGGCGTGACGCGCCGATCTCGTAGTCCTCGAAATACTGGATCTGTTCCATCAGGGTCTTTCCGCGATCGGAGTCGCCGGTGCCGCACTTGAACGATAGGCGGCCTCGACCAGCGCCATCGTGCTCCAGGCATCTTCGACGGGGCTTATCAGCGTAGCATCTTCTCCGGCCGCAAAGCGCTGGACATTGGCCATGCGGCCGATGAAGGCATCGGGAAACCACTCGCCGGCCAAGGGCACGGCGATCCAGCCCGTTCCGCCCTTCGGATAGATTTCCAGCACATCCGGTTCGCCTGTGGGATAATCGAGGTTGAGACCCAACTTGAGATAGGCCGCTCCCTCGGTGCCGCAGATGCGGAACTCGCAGGCCTGGTGTCGGCGGCCGAACTTGTGGTCGTGGTTGATCGACAGCGCGCAGCGCACGGTGTCGCCATAGTCGAGAATGGCGCTTGTACGCGTCTGCGCCACGGCATGGTTGGGATGGCCGAGCGTCTTGGCGTGCACGCCTTTGGGCTCGCCGAGCAACTGCCGGATCAGGTCGAGATAGTGGATCGAATGCATGGCGATCTCGACGCGTGGCGCCTTGAGCAGGAATTCCCAAAGCTCCCATGGTGTCGCCAGCGCCAGCCAGGCGTCGAAGTCGACGATCTCGCCGAGCCAGCCCTTGCCGATCGCGTCCTTGAGCGCCCGCATCATCGGCGCGAAGCGCAGCTGGAAGTTCACCGCCGCATGGAGCTTCTTGGCGCGGCAGATCTCGAGGATCGTGGTTGCCTCGGCAAGGTTGCTGCCCATCGGCTTCTGGATCAGCGCCACCGCGCCGTCCGGCAGGGCCTTCAGCACATCGGCATGGCGCGACGGCGGCGTCGCTAGGTCGAAGATCGCACCCTCGACGGCGGCCGCTTCCTCAGCCGAGCGAAAGGCCGTCACACCCCATTGGCTGGCCAGCTTTTCAGCCCTGGCGTGGTCAGGGTCGTAGAGGCCGGCGACAGGAAAACCAGCTTTTCTGTAGGCCGGGAAATGCGCGTCGCCGACGATCGATCCGGCGCCGAAGGTGACGATCGGTCGGGGTGTTGAGGGTTTTGGCCAGGATTGAACGAGCAAGGCAGGGTCGAAACCGCCTTCAGTCATGATGGAAGACCTCGTCCATCTCTGCCCACCATTCGCCTTCCCCACGGGTCGCCAGCGGCTCCTGGCAAGGCATGCAGACGGCCCACCATTCCTGCGTCTTCGGGTCGGCCGCCATCTTGGCCATGTCGGCCTCGTAGTCGGTACCGTGGTATTCGAAGGTGCTGAACAGCAGGTTCTCAGGCCGCTTCAGGTAGATGGAATAGTTCTTGATGTTGCAGGCGGAGATCATGGCCAGCACGTCAGGCCACACGGCGGCATGCAGGCGGACATACTCCTCCACCTTTTCTGGCTTCAGCCCCAGAACCATTCCCATCCGCTGCATATCAGTCTCCTATTTCGTGATCGCTGTGGTGAATTCGGCGATGCTCATGGCCTTGACCGCGTCCCAGTCCCAATCGATGCCGATGCCCGGTTCGTCGGGCGCCAGCGCCTGGCCATCCTCGATGCGCATGCGCTTGCCGGTCAACTGGTCGAGCTGCGGAATGTACTCGACATATCGGCCGTTCTGAACAGCGCAGGTCAGGCTGACATGCAGCTCCATCAGGAAATGCGGGCAGACCGGAATGTCGAAGGCCTCCGCCGCATGCGCAATCTTGAGCCAGGGCGTGATGCCGCCGATGCGGCCGACATCGACCTGCACGATCGAGCAGGCGCCTTTCTGCATATACTCGCGGAAATGCCGGATCGAATAGAGCGACTCGCCGATGGCGATCGGCGTCGGCGTCGAGTTCGACAACCTGATATGCCCGTCGATATCGTCGGCCGGCAGCGGCTCCTCGATCCAGGCGAGGTCGAGTTCGCGCAGCCTCGCGGCGCGCCGGATCGCCTCGTCGACCGAAAACCCCTGATTTGCGTCGGTCATGATCTCGTAGCCGTCGCCGACCGCCTTGCGCACCGCCGACAGGCGGGCAAGATCCTCCGACCCGTGCGGCCTGCCGATTTTCACTTTCGAGCCGCGAAAGCCCTTCGCCTTGGCAGCCAGCGCGTCGTCAACCAGCGCCTGCGTCTCGATGTGCAGCCAGCCGCCCTCGGTCGTGTAGAGCGGGCAGCGGTCCTTGGCGCCGCCGGCTAGCTTCCACAGCGGCAGGTTCTGCTTCTTCGCCCGCAGGTCCCAAAGTGCCGTGTCGATCGCGGCGATGGCGATGGCTGTGATCGCGCCGATCGTCGTGGCATGGGTGGCGAATTCGAGATCGTGCCAGATCGCCTCGATCATGTCGGAATCGCGGCCGATCAGGCGCGGCACCAGATGGTCCGAGAGCAGCCGCATTACCGACGAACCGCCGGTGCCGATCGTGTAGCTGTAACCGGTGCCGACCACGCCGTCGGAATCGGTGATGGTGACGATCGGCGTTTCCTGGCTGACGAAGCTCTGGATCGCGTCGGTGCGCTTGACCTTGGGCACAAGGTCCACCATGCGAAGGTCGACTTTCTCAATTTTGGCCATGCCGATCAGCTCCGCAATGTCTTTCCGGTCTCAGTGGCAAACAGATGCGCCTGCGACATGTCGAGGCTCATGGCGACCCGCTCGCCCGGCCGCAGTGGCCTCGGGTTCAGCATGCGCGACACCCAGTCCGTGCCGTTGAATTCGACGAACACCAGCGTCTCGTTGCCGAGCGGCTCAGTGACCGTCACCGGCAGTTCGATCTGGTGCACGTCGGCCGCGCCTCCGGAGCTGATGCCATGGCCAGCCGGATAGATGTCGTCCGGCCGCAGCCCGAACACGACCTTGTCGCCGGTGGCGACATTGGCCTTGAACTGGCCGGGCAGCGGCAGCTTTTCGCCGCTGGCGAAAACCATCTGGCCGTCATCGATCGTCGCCTCGTGCAAATTCATCGGCGGCGAGCCGATGAAGCCCGCGACGAAGCGTGTGGCCGGCCGCCGGAACACCTCGTTGGGCGTGCCGACCTGTTCGATATGGCCGTCGCGCATGATGACGATGCGGTCGGCCAGCGTCATCGCCTCGACCTGGTCATGGGTGACGTAGATCACCGTCGACTGCACCTTGGCATGAAGCTTCTTGATCTCGGTGCGCATCTGCGTGCGCAATTTGGCGTCGAGATTGGAAAGCGGTTCGTCGAACAGGAAGACGTCTGGGTCGCGCACGATGGCGCGGCCCATGGCGACGCGCTGGCGCTGGCCGCCCGACAGTTGCGACGGACGACGGTCCAGCAGCGTGTCGAGGCCGAGGATGGCCGAGGCTTCGGCGACACGGCGGTCCATGTCTTCCTTGGCGGCACCGGCGATCTTCAGCGAGAAGCCGAGATTCTCGCGCACCGTCATGTGTGGATAGAGCGCGTAGGACTGGAACACCATCGAGATGTTGCGCGAGCGTGGCGGCAGGTCGTTGACGACGCGTCCGCCGATCTCGATCGAGCCGGCGCTGATCTCTTCCAGCCCGGCGATCATGCGCAGCGTCGTCGACTTGCCGCAGCCGGACGGGCCAACCAGCGCGATGAACTCGCGGTCGGCAATATCGAGGTCGATGCCGTGCACGATCCCGATGTTGCCGTAGCGCTTGGTCAGCTTGGTGAGGGTAACGGTTGCCATGGGATCAGCCTTTCACCGCGCCGGAGGTCAGGCCGCCGACAAGGTGTTTCTGGACGATGTAGGTGAGGGTGAGCGCCGGAATGATCATCACCACGGCGAGCGCGCACATGCCGCGCCAGTCGATGGTGAACTCGGCCGTGTAATCGAGGAGGCCGACTGGCAATGTCTTGGCGCTCACCGAACGGGTCAGCTGCGAAGCCAGCGCGAACTCGTTCCAGCAGGTCAGGAAGGCGAAGATGGCGGCCGAGGCAATGCCCGGTCCGGCAAGCGGGAACTCGACCTGCCAGAACGCCTGCCAGCGCGTGCAGCCATCGATCTGCGCCGCCTCCGCGAGGTCTTTGGGCACCTGACGGAAGAAGCCGTCGATCAGCCAGATGGTGAACGGCACGTTGAGCGCGACATAGGCAAGGATCAGCCCGAAATGCGTGTCGATGATGCCGAGCCGCACATAGAGGAAGAACAGCGGCAGCGAGAGCGCAATGCCGGGCACCGTGCGCGTCAGCATCAGGCCGAGGAACACACTCGACTTGCCGCGGAAGCGGTAACGCGCGAAGGCATAGCCGCCGGCCATGCCGATGGCCACCGCAATGACCGTCGAGGTCACCGAGATGATCAACGAGTTGCGGAAATATTCGATGACGGGAATGCCGCCCTTGCCGATGCCTGAGAACATCGAGACGTAGGCGTCGAACGAAATCTCCTGCGGGATCCACACCGGCGGCTTGGCCATGATCTCGACGGTCGGCCGCAGCGACGACAGCACGATCCACAGGCCGGGCAAGCAGATGGTCAGCATCGCCAGGAACAGGCCGATGCGGTAGACGACGCCGGTGAGCCGGCGCTTCAGGCGGGCGGAAGAATTCTCGTCCATTCTCACCACTCCGCACCGATCTGCGTGCGCGCCGCGGCGAGCTTGTTGAAGAAATAGACGGTGAAGGCGATCGACAGCAGGATCGAGAAATAGGCCATGGCGTTGGCCATGCCCATGCGACCGTCGCTGTAGGCGGTGCGCGCCACCAGCGTCCAAAGCAGTTCGGTGCGGCCCGCCGGTCCGCCATCGGTCATGATCTTGACGATGTCATAGGCGCGCGCCACGTCGAGTGAGCGGATGGTCATGGCGATGTAGGCGAAGGGCATGACGAACGGCCAGGTCACATAGCGGAATGTCTGCCACGGCGTGCAGCCGTCGACCCGCGCCGCCTCGATCGGCTCCTTGGGCATTGCGAGCAGGCCGGCGAGGATCAGGATGGCGAAGATCGCCGTTGACGACCAGATCTCGGCGATCGAAATGGCGATGAAGGCGAGATGGCCCTCGATCAGCCACGGTATGGCGTCTTGCGTAATGCCGAGCGACTGCAGCGCATTGTTAACCAGGCCGATATTGTCGTTGAACATGAACTTGAACTGGAAGCCGACCAGGATCGGCGAAAACATCATCGGGAACATCATCAGCGTGCGCAGGATGCGCTGGCCACGCGTCGCCTTCTCGACCAGCATCGCCAAGCCGAGACCAAGCAGCATTTCGAGATTGAGCGCGATGGTGAGCAGCAGCACTGTACGGCTGAACGCCCACCAGAAACCGGTGTTGGACAGGATCGATAGATAGTTTCGGATGCCGATGAAGACGTAGAATGTCTCGGGCTTGGTCAGGCGGAACGGCGTGAAGCTGGAGTAAAGGGACAACAGCAACGGCACAACGACAACCGCCGCCAGCACGATCAAGGCCGGAAGCAGCAGCAGGAATGGCGCGGATGGCTTGAAGCCCTTCATCAGAATCCTTGAGGTGTTTGCATTTGGACGGCGGTGCGTGGGCCGAGAGTGAAGGGTCAGCGCAAACCGCTGGCATCCCGCGAAACGCGATTGCCTCCCCCATTGCTGACGGGGGAGGCAGCCTTGGAAGCCGTTGCTAGAGCTTGCCGGCGTCCTGGAGGATTTGCGTTGCCTTGGCGGCGGCTTCATCCAGTGCCTGCTTCGAGGTCTTGTCGCCGAGGATCGCCGCCTGCAGTTCGGGATAGACGGCGTTCGAGATCTCGATCCATTCAGGCGTCTGCGGCACGGCAAAGGCGTGCTTGGCCTCTTCCTGGAAGGCGGTAAGAACCTCCTTCTTGTAAGGATCGTTTTCGGCCTGCTTCAAATCCCAGTCCCACACTGCGGTGCGGGTCGGCAGCGGGCCGGCGGCGGCCTCGAGCTTCTGGCTGTCCTCGTTGGTCAGCCACCAAACCAGGGAAGCCGCGGCCTCCTTGTTGGGGCAGTTCTCGGTCACCGAGAAGCCATGGAAACCGGACCAGCCTGTGCGCTTGCCGGACGAACCTTTCGGGGCAACCTTGACGCCGACATTGCCGGCGATCTTCGACGACTTCGGATCGTTGAAGAAGCCGGCCCAGCCCGGCCAGTCGAGGTTGATGGCGACGGTGCCGGACGCAAAGCCCTGGCCGAGATCGTCCCAGAGGTAGTTGGTGGTTCCGGCCGGCACGGCCTTGGCCTTGTAGAGGTTGACGAACCAGTCGAGCGCCCGGATGCCGGCCTCGGAGTTGAAGACGGGCTTGCCGTCCTTGTCGAGATATTCGCCACCCTCGGCGACCACCATCTCGTAGAAGCGGCCGTTGATCGCCTCTTCCTTGCCGGCGAACTGCGTGCCGTAGAAATTGGGCGGGTTGGCAAAGAACTCGGCCTGGTCGGTGACTTCCTTCCAGGTGTCCGGCGGCACCAGGTCATAGCCGTATTTCGCCTTGAACTTGGTCTTGTTGTCGGCGTTCTCGTACAGGCTCTTCTGGTAGTAGAGCGCCGAAACGTCGAACTGCGCGCGCGGCAGCATCTCCAGCTTGCCGTCGATGGTCGCCGACTTGATGGTCGACGGCACGAAGGCGTCGATCTCTTCCTTGGGCAGCAGTTTGCTGAGGTCGGTGTAGAGGCCCGTATATTGCGGCGCGAACGACGAATGGTTCCAGCCGACGCACCAGTTGGTGCTGCCCGAAGCGATGTCGGACTTGAGTTCCTTGTCGATGTCGAAGCCGTTCTTCTTGGTCAGGATGTTGACCTTGGCGCCGGTCGCCTTCTCCCATTCCGGGATGCGCTCGTAGAGCTTTTCATATTGCTGGCCGCCGATCAGCTTCACGTCGACGGTCACGCCTTCGAACTTGCCGGGCAGGTCGCCGGCAAGGGCAGTGCCTGCACCGAATGCAAGCAACAATGCGCCGGCGGACACGCCGGAAAGCAGTCTGTTCATTGGTATCCTCCCTTGGTGCGCCTCAGCGGCGACCGCAACTCGTCTGATGACAAGAAGCGCTACATTCATATACAAACAAAACATTCACGGATACGTCAAGGCGAAATTTGTTTCCGCCGACAGCGTTCCTGCGTATATGAAGGACAGAATTCACTGGAGGGATAAGCCATGGACGACAGCGAAGACGAGCGTTATCGCGCGCCGGCGCTCGACAAGGGGCTCGACATCCTTGAATTGCTCGCCGGCGTCGACGGTGGCCTGACGCAGGCCGAAATAGCCAAGAAACTCGACCGCAGCCCCAACGAGTTCTACCGCATGCTCGACCGACTGGTGCGGCGCGGCTACGTCACAAGGCTCGATGGTGACCGCTATTCGCTGACGCTCAAGCTGTTCGGCCTGGCGCAATTGCATGCTCCGGTGCGGCGGCTGGTCTCGTATGCCACGCCGCTGATGCGCGAACTGGCCGAAACATCGCAGCAGGCCAACCAACTCGTTGTTTTTGATCGCGGTTCTGCCGTCGTCATCGGCCAGCAGGAAGCACCGAACTACTGGGGCATATCGATCCGGGTCGGCTCCCATATCAGCCTGTTCGACACCGGATCGGGACATGTGCTGCTGGCCTTCCGCTCACCGGAAGAGCGCCAGATGATGATTTCCGAACACGTCCGCAGCACCGACAAGACGGCGCAATCGACCGAGTTCTTCACCCGTCTCGACCAGATCCGCGACCGTGGCTACGAGATGATGGCCTCGATGCAGACAGCCGGCGTCTTCAACCTGTCGGCCCCGGTCCGCAGTTCCGACGGCAAGGCGATCGCCGCGCTGTCGATTCCCTACATCACGGTGGTCAACGCGCCTTCCGCGCCCGACATCACCAGGACGATCGAACTGTTGCTGGCAACGTGTGAAAAGCTGTCGCACCTCGCCGGCTCTGCAGTCGGCTCTGCGGCATAAATTCTTATTTGAATGAAGAATTCCTCCGTGAGATGATTTGAAAAAGCCCGGAGGAGGAGCCAGCCATGATTATCGACACCCATCTTCACCTCATCGATCGCTCGACCCTGCGCTACCCCTGGCTCGCCGGCGTGCCGGCGCTCAATCACGATTTCTCTTATGAAGACTACGCGACGGAGGCGCAGCGTGTCGGCGTCGAGCGTGTGCTGCATATGGAGGTCGATGTCGATGCGGCCGACATCGAAGCCGAGACCGCTCGTGTGGAAGGACTGTCACGGGAGCCCGGCAGCATGCTGGCCGGGGTGATCGCAGCCTGCCGTCCTGAGGAAGGGGACTTCGCGGCCTATCTCGAACGGCAGCGGGCAAACCCGTTCATAAAGGGCTTTCGCCGGGTCCTCCATGTCGTGCCCGACGAGCTCTCGGAAGGTGCGGTGTTTCGCGACAGCATAAAGCGGCTTGGCGGCACCGGCCTGACCTTCGATCTCGTCGTGCTGCCGCACCAGATCCCCAAGGCGATCGTGCTTGCCGACCTGGCACCCGATGTGACGTTCGTCCTCGACCATTGCGGCGTACCCGACATCAAGGGCGGAGCCGAACACCCATGGCGCGAGCATATGAGCGACATCGCCCGGCGCCCGAATGTCATGGTCAAAATCTCCGGTATCGTCGCCTATGCCGATGCCGGCAGCTGGACGGTCGAGACGTTGCGGCCGTACGTCGAGCACACCATCAATTCATTCGGCTGGGACCGCGTCGTCTGGGGCAGCGACTGGCCGGTCTGCACGCTCGGCGGCGGCCTGTCGACCTGGGTGGCGGCGACCCATGCATTGCTCTCCGGCTGTAGCATTGCCGAGCGCGACAGGCTGTTGTCCGGCAATGCCCGCAAGCTGTGGCGGCTCGACTGACTGGTCCTTTCAGATGGTTGTCGAGACGTGCCGTTCGCGGCCATAGAGCGAAACCAGCAGCACGATGACGAAGCCGAGCGCGGCCTGCACCGCTGCGGGCTGGAAGCCGAGGCCGATCAGCAGCGTGTTGATCTCGGTCAGCACCAGCACGCCGGCGATCGTGCCGAGATAGCTTCCCCGGCCACCGACAAGTGCTGCGCCTCCTACGACTACCGCCGCGATGGTCTGGAACAGATAGGGCTGGCCGACATCGCCATAGGCCGAACCGGTGAAGCCGAGCAGCAGCACCCCTGCCACGGCGGCGAAGAAAGCGCTTGCCGCATAGGTGATGACCCACATGCGAACCGGGTCAATCAGCGCCAGCGGCGCCGCGCCCGGATTGCTGCCCAGCGCGTAAAGCCGGCGGCCATAGGGCGTTCGCTCCAGCACCAGGACGACGAGTGCCGCCAGCACGACCAGGCTCGGCACCAGCCACGGCACGGGCAGCGGTCCGGCCGATCCGCCGATCGAGACGAAGCTGGATACCGCTTGCGGTGCGGAGCCTGACGGGAAACCCGCCGTCCACAACAGCACCAGCCCTTGCACGACCATGCCGATGCCGAGCGTGACGATGAGCGGCTGGATGTCGAGGCTGCGCGAGATCAGCCCGTTGAGCCCGCCGATAACGATCGCCAGCACGCCGACGAGACCGCAGACCAGGACAAAATTCCAGCCATCGCCATAAAGCTGCGCCGCCACGACATTGGCAAAGCCGATGACGAAAGGGATCGACAGGTCGATGCCGCCCATGATGACGACCAGCGTCTGCCCGATCGAGGCCACGGCGAGCAGCGAGGCGAGCACCAGCATGGCGCGTATCGCAAACGGCGCCGAGTAGCCGGGAATGAGAATTGTGCCGGCAAGGTGCAGCAGCGCCGCGACACAGAAAGCTCCAACGACGCGCGCTTTGGTTGTCGCGAACAGGTTTTCGTGGAAAGACATATCAGCGCCCCCTCATGGCAAGGCGTTCCTGCAATGCCGTCAGCATCACCGCCAGCACCAGTATGGCGCCATAGGCGATCTGCAGCACGAAGGTCGAGACGTTGAACGTCGTCAGCACGCTTTGCAGCAGGAAGATGTCGATGGCGCCGATGGCGGCACCCGCCACGCCACCACGGCCGCCGGCCAGGCTGACGCCCCCGAGCGCTACGGCGGCGATGGCGATCAGCGTGTAGGTTGGCCCGATGTTCGGATCGGCGGAGCCGATCAGCGCAGTCAGCATCAATCCGGCGCAGCCGCCGAGGATGCCGGTCATGACATAGGCGATGAAACGCACGCGCGTGACATCGACGCCGGCGGTGTAGGCGGCGCGATCGTCGCTGCCCACCGCCATCAACTGGTCGTAGTAAGGGGTGCGCCGCACCAGCCACCAGGCAATGAACATCAGTGCCAGCGGCAGCATCGACAGCGGGCCGGACAGTGCCTTGAGCCAGGTCGGCGCTGGGCCGATCGGCGCCGGCAGGATTGTCAGCGTCACACCGGTCAGGATCAGATAGGTGCCGAGAGTGGCGACGATCGGCTGAATGCGCACGATTGTCGCCAGGAAGCCGTTCGCCGCACCCACCAGCGCGCCGACGAGCAACGCCGCCGGAACGAGCACCAAGGGCGATGAGATGCCGGCGCCGAGGAACAGCACCTGGATCGTCAAAGCGTTGACGAAGCCCATCAATGGCCCGACCGAGATGTCGATTCCGCCACGCCCGGCGAGGATGACAGGCGTGGACGCAATGGCCGCACCGATCAAGGGCGCCGCCAATCCGACCAGCGCCCCCCAGGAACCCGGCTGGAACCGCCCGGGGCTGAGGATGAGATTGACCGCAAGCAGCACGACCAGCAGCACGACGGCGAAGCCGAAATTTCGCCCAAGGGACAGGAGACGCGCACCAGGGCTCATGCCGCACGTCCGAACATGGCTGATATCACGCTGTCGGTGGTGAGCGCGTCGCCCGCGATCTCGGCCGCGACTTCATTCTCACGGAACACCAGCACGCGCTGGCACAGGACAAGAATCTCCTCGATTTCGCTGGACAGGATGACGAGCCCCATGCCGTCAGCCGCCAGCCCGCGAAACACGTCGTAGAGCACATGCCGCGTCGCCACGTCGACGCCACGCGTCGGATCGTTGAGGAGCAGGATCGCGGGCTCCAGCGCCAAGGCCCGCGCCAGCAGCACCTTCTGCTGGTTGCCGCCCGACAAAGTGGTGATCGGCGCATCGGGCCGGGGTGCGGCGATCGACAGTTTTTCGCGGTAGATGTCGTAGCGCACCTTGCGCGCCGCCGGGCTGATCAGGCCGAGGCGCGTATCGCGCGACAGAGTCGAAACGGCGAAATTGTCGAGCACCGACTGCGTCGGGAAAATGCCGTTGGCGCGTCGGTCGCGCGGCAAATAGGCGATGCCGCTGGCGACAGCCTTGCGAAATCCGGTGATCTTGCGGGACGCAGCCGATGCACCGAGTTCGATCGAGCCCCCATGCGGCGGTTCCAGGCCAGCAAGCATCTTGAGAAACAGCTCCTGGCCATGACCATCGAGGCCGGCAAGCCCGACGATCTCACCCGGAGCGATTGCCTGTGTGATCGGGCTGGCGCCGGGCGCGATGACGAGTTCGCGAACGGCAAGACCACCAAAATCGAGAGCGGCGCGATCAGCCATGCGCAAGCTCCGCGGCGGTACGTGGCGCCATCGCCTTGAGAAGTTCCGCCGGCGTGGAAGCGCCGCGCTCTTCGGTGCGCACCACGCTGCTGCCCCGCAGGATCGAGATGCGATCCGAAAGCGACATCACCTCGTCCATGCGGTGGGTGATGAACAGGATTAGGCAGCCTTCGCCGGCGAGCGCACGCATCAACGAAAAAACGGATTCGCGATCGGCGAAGTCGAGCGCGGCGGTGACCTCGTCGAGGATCAGGATCTTTGGGTTGCGCACGATCGCGCGAGCAAGGACGACCAATTGCTGCGCGGCGAGCGGCAGCAGACCGGCTGGCTTGTCGAGGGGGACGTCGGTGACCGCGAAGCGCTTCAGCGCAGCTTTCGCCCGGTCACGGCGTTCGTTGCGGGGAACAGCGCGCCGGCCCAGCCCGTCGAGGCCGAGCAGGATGTTGTCGGTCACGCTGCGATCCGGCGCGATCAACACCTCCTGGAACACAGTGGCGAAACCTTGCGCCTGGAAGGCAGATGGATTGGCGCCAGAGAATGGCTTGCCGTGCAGCAGGATCACACCGCTGTCCGGCTGGACGATGCCGGACAACAGCTTGACCATCGTGCTCTTGCCCGAACCGTTCTCGCCCAGGATGGTGTGGATGGTTCCCGCCCGAAACACGATCGATGCGTCCGCGAGCGCGATCGTCTCGCCATAGCGTTTGGATATGGTTTTGATTTCAAGCATGTCGCATTTCGATGCTGGCAGGCCGGCTCCCCGAACGGAGCCGGCCTGTTGAGAGATTGGCAGGCGTCACTTTGCACAGGCATCGGGCACCTTCGAATAATCCCAGCCCTTGGTCGGCGCCGGGTTCGAGAAATAGGCGTCGAGCCATTCCTCCGGCATCGGATCCGTCGGCGGGATCGGGAAGGTCGACACCGCATCCGTCGTCATGCAGTCCTTGTACCAGGCGCCGAGATCGGCGGTGTGGACAGGCGGGATCGGGATCAGCAGCGTGTTCAGCTTCGGCTTCTGTCCGTCGAGCATGCGCTCACCGACACGGAACAGCGTCTGCGCGGTCCAGTGCGGCAGCACCGCGTGGCCTTCGAAGCGGTACTTGTCGGGGTTGGCCTTCCAGTAGCCCAGCGCATCGCCGGTGATAGAGCCGGTGATCAATGGTGCGGGCCGGCCGGCTTCCGCGAAGGCTTCGGCGACGACGCGGCTCTCGCTGCCTGTCGTCCACACCGCATCGATCGGCGCTGGGTTGGTGGCGATCGCCTGCAGCACCACGGTCTTGGTGACGTTGGCTGTCCAGTTGCCGTTGACGTTGCGCGAGATCTTCAGCTTCGGATTTTCGGCCAGCGCCTTGTCCGCGCCCTGGCGCTCCTGCACCACGATCGGGTGTCCGGCAATGCCTTCGACCAGAAGGATGCTGGCGCCGTCCGGCTGCGCCTTGCCGATCGCCGTCATCATGTCGTAGCCCCAGCGCGCATAGTTGGAATCGACATTGATGGCGTTCGGGCTGGTCACCGAACCGGCCGCGGTGATGAACGGAATGCCGGCTTTGGCGGCAGCGTCGATCGCATCGTCGAGTGCCGTCGCCGAGCCTGGGATCGAGGTAATGATCGAGCACTTCTTGTCGATGAAGGCGCGGATCTGGTTGATCTGCTGGCTGGCGTCGTTATTGGAATCAGACACCTCGAAGCTGGACACCGTTCCGTCGGCGATCAGCCCGTCGACAAGGCGCTTCAACTCCTTGGTCACCGTGACCCGCCACGGATTGCCCTGGTAGGATTCCGAGTGGCACCATTTCCACGGCTTCGGCGGCGCTGTGAAATTGTCCCAGGCCGAGGGCAGCACCTTCTGCGGCGCGCCGTCATACTGCGCCTTGAGTTCGGTCGGCAGCCCGCCGATGACGCCTTGCACATCCTGGGCAAAGGCGGTCGTTGCAAGCGAGGCAAGCGTCGTTGCGGCCAGCAGGCCGCGGATCATTCCTGTCATCTCGTTCTCCTCCGTTCGGTTTGGTTCAGGCTCCTCCACCGGCAGCGCCGGACACCTGCGCCGGGGAAGTCTCCCGAAACAGGGGATTGAGATCGGCAACGACCTGTCGGGCTTGATGCCGGGAGGTCATGCCGGAAAGGATGCGTTCGGACGCGGCCTGCTGGAACGCCATGTAGCCGTCATGGCGCGGCCGCACCCATGCACCCTCCAGCGTCGCGCGCGTATCCCGGTAGAAATTGCCGGTCGCTTCATTGACGGCCTGGTCCTCCCAGGCCGCTGCATGGCCGGGCTGGCCGCCGGCGGCGGCATAGGCGCCACGCTGGACATCGCCGCTCGCGACCCAATAGGCAAAGTCGATCGCGGCATCCCTAGCTTTGGAAAAGGCTGATACGGCTATGCCGGTGCCGCCGAGCGCCGAACCGATCGGGCCGCCGGAACCGATGACCGGAACATCCGCAAAGGCCAGCCGGTTCGTCCGAAAGCCAGCCGTCGCATAGGAAACATAGCCATAGATCAGTGGCGCGCAGACGAACCTGGAACCGGCCTCCGCCATGCGTTCGGAGACGGCAATCGGATCCATCTCGAAACACGCGGGATCGACCAGCGCTGCAATCTCGCGCATTGTCTCGAAGACTTGGCTACCGATCTCCACATCGATCAGATCGTGGGACGGATCGGTCGTGCAGGCATGCCCGAGATTGCCGGCAAGCGTGTAGAACACCATCAACACGTGAGGCGGCCGCAGCGGCAGCAGCACGCGACCTTGCCGGGCGAGATCGAGCACCTCGCTCCAGCGCGCCGGCGGCGCCTCGAGCGCATCCGGACGCCATGCCTGGACCTGGGTTGCTGCATCGATCGGGAAAGCCCATTGCCGTCCTTGCCAGTTGTAGCTCGGATAGGACTGGCCGACGCTGCCCGAGGCAAGGGCTGTGCGCTCCGCCTCGCGGCCGGTGACATCCAGCGGCTCGAGGCAACGCTCCGCCGTGATCTGGCCGACGTGCGGATGGTCGATGACGATGAGGTCATAGGCGCGCGCCAGTTCTTCGACCGGGAAGGATTCGAAGTCCTGCAGCGAGCGCTTGTCCCATTCGATGGCAATACCGGTCTTCTGCTGCCACAGCGCCGAGCAGGCGACCATCGGATCGTAGCCACGCGGATGGCTCCAGGTCATGCCCTTGAGGATGGGCGAACTCACAGGCCGAACTCCGCGCGGATGGCGGCACTGTGCTCGCCGATGCGGGGCGCCGCCCGATCGACCTTGGCCCTGATGCCATCGACCCGTAGCGGCGAACTGGTGGTGAGGATCGACACATCGTCCTCGCGCGTCACAGTCTGCAGCATGTCGAGCGACTGGAACCCTTCGCTTGCCAGCATCTCCGGCCAGGTCAGCACTTTGGCGCACCAGATGTCGGCCGGCTCGAGGATATCAAGCCACTCGTCGATCGTCTTGGTGGCGATCCGCTGCGCGACGATCGCCTTGATGTCGTCGCGCGCGGTGAACCACGACGCAGGCTTGTCGCGATAGGGTGCGAGTTCGCTGAGCGACAGCAGATCGGCCAGCTTGGGGATCGGCGTCATGGCGATGGCGAGGTAGCCGTCTTTGGCCGGGTAGACACCGTAAGGCGCCGACAGATAGGCATGCGCGCTGCGGAAGCTGGAGCGCCTGGGCAGCCGGCGGCCGTCATTGAGATGCGTTGTCAGCACCTCGAATTGGAAATCGACAAGCGCTTCCAGGAGGCTGGTTTCGATATGGCTGCCCTGGCCGGTGATGCCGCGTCGCACGAGTGCGGCCAGAATGCCCTGCGCGCAGGCGGCACCGGCCAGCATGTCGCCGATGGCAAGACCGAACGGCACCGGCCCTTGGTCCTCGTCGCCGTTCAGCCACATCACGCCGGAACGCGCCTGCGCCAAGAGATCCTGGCCGGGCCGCTTGACCCACGGGCCGTCCTCGCCATAGCCGCTGATCGAGGCATAGACCAGCCGCGGATTGATCTTGCGGACCGCCTCATAGTCCAGGCCGAGCCGCTCGATAACGCCCGGCCGGAAATTCTGGATCAGCACGTCCGCCTTGGCCAGAAGGCCGCGCAACGCCTCGAGATCGGCCTCGTTCTTGAGGTCGATGGCAAGACTTTCCTTGGCCCGGTTGATGGCATGGAAGATGGTGGAATCGCCGCCGATCTCGGTGTCGCTGAGATAGAGGCGGCGCGACAAGTCGCCGCCATCCGGACGCTCGATCTTGATGACGCGGGCGCCGAGATCGAGCAGTCTGAGTGAGCAATAAGGCCCGGACAGAAACTGGCTCATGTCGACGACGACGAGACCGGTGAGCGGCAATTCGGCTGCTGCCGGCATCGCTATTTCTCCGTCTTGCCGACGAAGTCGGCCGGGTTGCGGTACTTCACCGTCTGCAGGTGTTCGCAGTAGAGAACGAGTTCGCCTTCGCCCTTGAACACCTCATAGCTGGCGCGGATCAGTCCCATCTCCTTGTAGCGCGGCTTCTTGTCGAGGTTGGAGCGGATCGAATAGATCGTGTCGCCAATGAAGACAGGCTTTATGAAGCGGAGCTTGTCGTAGCCATAGGAAAAGGCGTTGATGCAATTGGTGGCGACCAGTCCCAGGCCAGCCGAAAAGACGAAGGCGCCAGCGATCAGCCGCTTGCCGAAAATGCCTTCGCTCTCGGCAAACATCTGGTCCTGCACATAGGGGTGGATGTCGAGCACCAGCGTGTTGAACAAATGGCTGTCGCCTTCGGCCATTGTGCGCCGCAACGAGCGGATCTTCTGGCCGACGGGCCAGTCCTCGTAGAACCAGTTCTCGGCATTCCACACCGGCAGCGCGGCGTGATCTTCGGGCATGTTCTTGGGATGCGTCGAGGCGACGCCGACGGTAGGGGCGAAATCGTTCATGGCCGGCACCGCCAGCCGTGGACGGGGTATGTCACAGCTGTCGGAAAACGCATCAAGGCGTCGAAATGCAAGGCGTTTCCTCCCGTCAATCTTCTTTTGTAAATAGTATTTTCACATATGGGGTTGCGTTGCAAGCGTGAACAGGCGAAATTTTGGCTGCTCCCGCGCCGAAGCGCCGGCGGGCAGGGAGGAAAAATCATGCGCAAGTATTGTCTGGTCTTTGTCGGCAGCCTGAACCGTGAGGCGCCGTATTTTCAGGGCGCGCGCGGCGTCGGTATCGGCGTATACAGATTCGAGGAGACGACGCTTGAAACGCGAAAACTGGCCGAGACCAACGACGTCGACAATCCGACATTTCTGTCGGTGACGCCGGATGGCTCGCATGTCTACGCCAATTCGGAAGTGTTCACCTGGCGCGAGGGCACCGTCTCCGCCTACAGCTTCGATCGAGCTTCGGGTGCGCTCACCTATCTGAACAAGCAGCCGTCGCTTGGCAGCATCACCGCCCATAACACCATCACCCGCGACGGGACGAAGCTGCTGGTCGCCAATTACGGCATGGGCGAGGGCGGGCCGGATCGTGCCGTGGCTGTCTATGGCTTCAAAGAGAACGGCGCCTTGTCGGCGCCGCTGGCCAGCGTTTCGCATGAGGGCAGCGGCCCGAATGCGGCACGACAGGAACGCTCGCACGCCCACAGCATTACCGAAACCATTGCCGGCGGGACAGCCATCGTCGCCGATCTCGGCATCGACCGGCTGGTGTCCTACCGGATCGAGCGCGACGGCAATCTGGCCAAGCTAGCAGAATCTGCTTTGCCGCCCGGCGCCGGCCCGCGCCATCTGGCGCTGCATCCGAACGAACGTTTCGTCTTTGTCATGAACGAATTGGATTCGACCATCGTGTCGATGGCACTGGACGAAGCCACCGGCAAGCTCACGATCATCGACGCAAAGCCGGCAGTGCCGGCCGAGGCACGCGACGGCAACCACTGCGCCGACATACAGATTTCGCCGGATGGCCGTTTTGTCTACGGCTCCAACCGTGGCCATGACAGCGTCGTCATCATGGCGGTCGACCAGCAGACAGGATCGCTGAGCCTCGTCGGCTACGTCCCTTGCGGCGGTGCGACGCCACGCAACCTCGCGCTGACGCCGTCAGGCGGCCATCTGTTTTCCGCCAACCAGAATGCAGACCGCATCTCGATCTTCGCTCGCGACGCCGAGACCGGGATGCTCAGCGACACCGGGCGCGCCATCGAGATAGGCACGCCGATGTGCGTCAAGATCGTGCGCTGAACGCACACAACTCGCATCGAGCCTCGGGCAAATCCGCTCGGGGCTCAAGTCTGTTGTATTGCCGAGAGCTTCCAGTTCGAGCCATTCTCACGCACGAAGGTCCATAGCTCGGTCGTCTCTGTCGGATGATCCTCGTCGCCTGCGACGACCTTGCCGCTGGCCCGTTCGCGTGTCACGTCGCGAGACTCGTAGCGCAACGCGGCCGTGGCGTAGTCGCGCTCATCCTCGCGCCAGCTTTCCGCGATGTCGGCCTGCAGCAGAGTGATGTCCGTCACCTCGTTCCGGAGACCTTTCTGGGCATTATCGGCCAGCTCCTCGGACAGGTAAGACACCATCTCGGGGGTAACAGCCCGGCGCAGAGCGGCATGGTCTTCGCGCCCGAATGCTTCCTGGACATCGGTCAACAGCTGCTGGAATGCATCGAGGTCGGTCTGGGCCAGCGTGATCTCATCGGATCCGGTGGCCGCAGAGCCTCCGCCCGAACCGCCGCCGAAGCCGGGAATTGTGAAGGAGCTTGCAGTCTGCTGCCCTGCCGTTGCGCGGTTCTCAAATCTCGAAGCCTGGGCATTGCCGGTACCGGCGAGCGCTGGCGCAGGACCACGCGCCGATTGCGAGCGGAAGAAGCGGATAGCCAGCATGATCGCGCCACCGATGAGCAGGGCCTGAAGCAGGAAACCGAACATGCCGGCCAAGCCGCCGAAGCCTTGGCCGACGAGCAAGCCGATCAGGCCGCCGAGCAGCAGACCGCGCATCATTGTTCCACCGAAACCACTCATGAAGCCGGGCCTCTGCGGGCCAGCCTGCGGCTGCCGGGCCGCGTTGTTCACACCGGTGCTGGGCGTCATCGAACGCTCGACCGGAGCGGTCGGCGCTGGGGCGGTCCTGGTCGGCGGTGCCGATTGGAACGTACGCGTGCCACGGCTGCCGAAACTGCCGCCGCGGCGCGCCTCGGCATGGTCTATCGCGACCATCGAAAACGCCAGGAACAGTCCTACAAAGAGGGCTGCAAATCGGCTTGTACGGGAAGTCATCGGAGATGAACCTTTGTCTCTGCGGTTTCGGAAATTTTCAGCCGCGGCCGGGTGCCGGCGTTATACCGGTCAATCGAACAACTCTTCGAAAAATGATTTCTTCCGCTTCGGGTAGCGGTGGCCGTGGGAGCGGGAATAATCGTCGTCGCGGCCCTGGCCGTGTTGCGGCTGGGAGAATGCTGCCGGCTGTGGCTGCGGCGCGGGCGCCGCTTCCCTGCCGGAACGCTCAATGATCTTGTCGAGTTCTCCCCGATCAAGCCAGACGCCGCGGCACTGCGGACAATAGTCGATCTCGATGCCCTGGCGTTCGCTCATCACGAGTGCGACGCGGCAGGACGGGCAAGTCATGCCAAGGAGGGAAGTAGATGTCATACGGGGCTCCAAACCGAAAAAGATTGAGCCCGCTTGACCGAAAGAATGGAAACGGGCCCGTTAAAGCGGTCCGACATCACAATCGCCAAAAGCGACAGTCAGAGGGGCCCGGCCCGCACCGAACAGTTAGGGATGCAGAGCCGCGCCTTCAAGGCCGATATTGCCTGCAAGAATGATTTGTTCGTCATCCGCAGCTCAGACCGTCACCACGATTTCAAATCGTCACCACGATTTCAGATCGTCACTACGATCTTGCCGAACTGCTCGTTCGATTCCAGATAGCGGTGCGCCTCGACGATCTGGTCGAACGCAAAGGTCCGGTCGATGATCGGCTTTAGAGTCCCAACCTCAAGTCCTTCGAGGATGAACGCCTTGGCGGCCTCCAGTTTCGCCGGGTTGCCGGTGATCTCTTGCACGAGGTAGCCGCGCAGTGTCAGCGTCTTGCTCAGCACCGCTGGCAGCGGGAATGGCGTCGGTTCGCGGCTGAGGCCACCATATTCGATGAGAATGCCGCCCTTCGACATGGCCGCCGTCAATGGCTCGAAGATCGGGCCGCCGATCGGATCGAACACGACGCGCACGCCTTCAGGCCCTGCGATCTCGTTCAGCCGCGCCGTCAGATCCTCCTCGGCCAAGGCGACGACTTCAGCCGCACCGGCGCCGAGCAGCGCCGGCTTCTTCGCCGATGTCCGCGTCACCGCGATCGCGGTTGCACCGACCCTGTTGGCGATCTGGATCGCGGCAAGCCCGACACTGCTCGACGCCGCGGTGATGACGACGGCATCTCCACTGTGCAGGCCGGCGATGTCGATCAGCGCGCCATAGGCGGTGAGATACTGCATCCAGACGGCCGCCGCCGTGTGCCAGTCGAGCGATGGCGGATGCTTGACGACTAGCCCGGCGGGATAGGTGACAAGCTCGCCATAGGCTGGCCAGCAGATCATCGATTGCGGCGGGATGACACTGACGCTGTCGCCCGGCGCGAAATCCCCAACACCTTCGCCCACCGCCTCGACAACACCCGCCGCCTCGAGGCCAAGCCCGGAGGGCAGCGTCGGCGTCTCGATATAGGCGCCAGCACGCAGCAGCGCCTCGGCGCGATTGAGGCCGAGTGCCTTGACCCGGATTTGAACTTCGCCCGGACCCGGTGGGGGAAGCTCGACATCCTCGATGCGCAGAACCTCAGGGCCACCATGCTGGTGAAAGCGAACTACGCGTGTCATTCGGGATACTCCAAATCATCTGAACCGAATGAGCTATGCAGCTAGGCTTGCCGAGGATAAATGGCTGTAAGGGAAGAACAGTAGAAACCAGGAGTTCCGAATATGGATCGGCTTGAGAGCATGGCCGTGTTCGTCAAGGCGGTCGATCTCGGCTCGTTCGCGGCCGCGGCGGTCGCGCTCGACCTCTCGGGACCGATGGTCGGCAAGCATGTCCGGTTTATCGAGGAGCGGCTGGGCGTGCGGCTGCTCAACCGGACCACGCGACGGCAGAGCCTGACCGACTTCGGCCGCGCCTACTATGAGCGCTGCCGCGTGGTGCTGGCAGAGGCCGAGGCCGCCGATGCGCTCGCCGCCGACCAGTTCTCCGAACCGCGTGGAAAACTGCGGGTCACCATGCCGGCGCATTTCGGCCGCCACTGCGTGACCCCCGTGCTGCTAAAACTTGCCCGGCAGTATCCGATGCTGGAACTCGACCTGTCGCTCAGCGATCGTTTCGCCGATCTCGCCGAGGACGGCTACGATCTCGCCATTCGGACCGGTGCTCTCGGCGACAAGGCGGGGGTGATCGCGCGTCGCGTCGCGCGCCAGGGCATGGTCGTCTGCGCCGCACCCTCCTATCTGCAAAGGCATGGCGAACCGCGACGTATCGAGGACCTCGCCGACCATCAAGCGATTGTCTATCGCCGGCTCGGCCAAGTCGTTCAGCCGTGGCTGTTTGCGCGCGAGGGGCAACCCACGCTCGAGATCACGCCAACCGGACGGCTGCGGCTCGACGATCTCGATGCCATCGCTGACGCGGCCGCCGACGGCATGGGGCTGGCCTGGCTGCCTTGGTGGCTGGTGCGCGACTGCGTTCAGGCCGGCGCGCTGGTGGCGCTGTTGCCGGACCAGCCGCGATATCTCTACGACTGCTACGCCCTTTGGCTGCAGACGCCGCATCTGCCGCTGAAGGTGCGGCTGGTCGTCGATGCGCTGGCGGCTGCCTTGCCGAAGTCGATGGCCTAACTACAGCGTCGCAATCGCTCTCAGTTGAGATCGCGCGGATACTCCTTGACCTCGTTGCGGTCGACGATCCGCTCGTCCCCGTCATGGGCGGTGATGTGGGTCTCGATCCGCCAGACGTCGCGCAGCGCGCGCACCGTCGCCTTTACGGAAAGACGCACCTGCCAGTCGCCGCGGCCATAGGATTTTTCCCAGGTGCAGGTGCCGACCGCCGAGTTCGGGTCGTCAGGGTGAATGGAGAACCGGTCGACATGCTTCGCTGAAAGGACGATTCCCGTATGCGGATGCCGCACCGTGCCGCCGTCATTGACGACCTTGTAGACGGTCTCGCCAGTGACCTGGTCCGTCGACACCGAGCGCTGAAAACCGTCGCCCTTGGCCAGCACCTCCTGCTCCATCGGCGCGGCGCTTTCCGGAGCCAAGAAAGCCCCCAGCGTGTCGTCCAGCTTCCGCGTTGGGCGCACCGGCAGGATCAGCCGGCTGTCGCTGCAATGGATCGACAACGTCGCCTGCTCGGCGGTCGGAAAGACGATCGGCCAATGCGATGTCGCCAGTGCCAGCCGGATACGCTCGCCAACCTCGAAACGCTGCCCGCAGCAGCGCAGCTTGATGCGCACCGTTTCCGCCTGGCCCGGCACCATGGGTGCTATGTCCAGATCATCGTTGCGATGGCTCAGATTGAGGATGCCGTAGCTGACGCGCGAGGCAGCACCATCAGGGAATACCTGCGACAGCGTGGCGGAGAGAAGCGCTACCGGCTTGTCGGAGGAGAGCTTGACCTCGAATTCGGGGAAACCAAGGATCTCGACCGCTTCGGTCAACGGCGCCGTCTCGAAGATCAGGGCATTGCCTTCTTCCGTGCGCTGGTCGACAGGCAAGGTCGGCATGACGCCATAACCGCACCAGGCGCCGGACGACAGGCCGGCTGTCTGCGGCGACGAAATCTCCAGGATAGCGTCTTCGCCCCTGGCCTCGCTCAGCACATGGGGGCCAAGGTTCAGCACCTTTTCGCCGACCCCGGGTCCCGGCCATGCCGGTTCCGCGACCCAGCGGCCGGGTCGCTCGTCATAGATCGCCGCTGGCCGTGCGGGATCCTGAATCCAGGCGCGCAGCATCGGCTCGTCGGCAATGCCGGTGTCGATGCCCTTGAGATACTGATCCCACCAACGCAGGCATTCCTGCAGGAAACCGATGCGCGGCCCGGGCATGGCGAAGTGCGGATATTTGTGGCCCCAGGGTCCAATCAGCCCTTTGCGGGGACCGCTGAGCTTTTCCAGCATCCGGAAGATCGGATTGGGATAGCCGTCGGCCCAGCCGCCGACGGCATAGACCGGGATTTCGACGTCGGAATAATCCTCGCAGATCGAGCCGTGCTTGTAGAAATCGTCGCGGCGCTGGTGTTCGAACCACTCCTGCATCCAGATGCCGTTGCCGTTCAGCCGTTGCTCCCAAAGATCGCGCCAGCGATCGCCGACAATGAGCGGGTCGGGCGGGGTCATGGCGATGGCCCAGGCGGTGGTTCCCCACATCAGATTGTCGCACATCATCGCGCCGCCGAGATAGTGCACGTCGTCGTTGTAGCGGTCGTCGGTCGAGCACAGCGAGACGACGGCTTTCAGCGCCGGCGGCCGTCGGGCCGCGACCTGCAGCCCGTTGAAGCCGCCCCAGGAGATGCCGATCATGCCGACACTACCCGAGCACCAGGTTTGCCTGGCCAGCCATTCAATGACCGCCAGACAGTCATCCTGTTCCTGCTTCAGGTATTCGCCCTTGCACAGCCCCTCGCTGTCGCCCGAGCCGCGCATGTCGACCCGCACGCCGGCATAGCCGTGGCCGGCGAAATAGGGATGCGTCAGCGCATCGCGCTCCACCGTTCCGTCGCGCTTGCGGTAGGGCAGATATTCGAGGATCGCCGGCACCGGATCGGCCTCTGCATCTTCCGGCAGCCAGACACGCGCCGCCAGCTTGACGCCGTCAGGCATCGGAATCCACAGGTTCTCGATCTCGCGGACATTTCGCGGGAAATCGGTGACGACGCGGATATCTTGCATGGCGGCTCCTCTCAACGCCCCGGCCGACACTTGCGCCGGTGGCGATCCTTATGTGTTCAGCGGGAAATGGCAGGTCAGGCGGCTGTTTCCGACCGTGACCGGGACGGGGACATCGACCGCGCAACGGCCCTGTGCCTGCGGGCAGCGTGTGTGGAATTCGCAGCCTGAAGGGCGCGCCAGCAAGGACGGAACGTCCGCCGGCAGCGTGATGCGCTGGTGAACCCGATCTGGGTCCGGCTCGGGATTGGCTGACAGAAGTGCTGCCGTATAGGGATGGTGCGGGGCGCGGAAGATCGCTTCGGTTTCGCCCTGCTCGACGAAGCGTCCGAGATACATCACCGCCATGCGGTCGGCGATCTGGCGCACGACATGCAGATTGTGAGTGATGATCAGCATCGACAGGCCCATGCGGTCGCGCAGATCGTTGAGCAGGTTCAGCACCTCTCCCTGCACGGAGACATCGAGACCGGCGGTCGGCTCGTCGGCGACGACCAGCACCGGGTCCAGCGCGATC
>NZ_RZQL01000067.1 GCF_003997935.1 Mesorhizobium sp. M7A.F.Ca.US.006.01.1.1 | reverse complement strand
GCACTGCTGCAACCACTCAGCTTCTATCCCGCAGGCGCGGAAATCTACGCCCAGGGCGAGAAGGCCGGAGGCTTCTACCAGGTGGAGTTCGGCGCCGTCCGCGTCTACCGCCTGCTTGCTGACGGCCGCCGGCAGATCAGTGCCTTTCATCTCGCCGGAGAGACATTCGGCTTCGAAGCCGACACGACGCACCATTTCTTTGCTGAAGCGGTCAATTCCACCGGTGTCCGCGTCTTCCGCCTCACAGCTGGAGCGGATATGTCCCATCAGTTGCTGCCTCTGGCGCTGAAGGGGTTGACCAGAGCGCAGGAACACCTGCTGGTCCTCGGTCGCCAGAGCGCCATCGAACGCGTCGCCGCGTTCCTGGTCGACCTGTCGGAGCGCCAGGGCGGATTGCGGCAGGTCGAACTTCCGATGTCGCGCATGGATATCGGCGATTATCTTGGCCTCACCATCGAGACGGTATCGCGGATCTTCACCCGGCTGAAGGACAAGGGCGTCATCCGCCTGCTCAGCCTGCGCAGCATCGAAATCATCAGGCATGATGCGCTTCATGCGATGAGCGAATGAGCTGCGCTCCGACTCCTGGATGGTACAAGCACTTCAGACCATTTGACAGCGGGGCAACAAGAGCAAGATAGCAGCGCGGAGGACATCTGTTATGCCGCTGGAAGATTGAGGAAACAGCGGCAAGTCTATCGGCGTTCAGGCTTCGGGAGGAAGGCATGGACCGGCACATGGCCACATTGCGTGCAGACCGTGTTCAAGCATCGATCACGTCGGATGCCGCTGAAAAATCGGCGCTGGTCGATTCGTGGCGGCGCTCGGCCTCGTTGCACAGGCTGGTTCCTGCAGGCCGGAAATCACCCCGGCGGCTAACCGACATCGAATTGAGCGTCGCCGGGCAGAAGGTCGAGCCGCTGCTCGCTGCCGCCCAGTCCAGTCTTGACAGGCTCTATCTGCCGTCGGCGGTGTCGGCTGCTGCGTGTTGCTGGCTAATCGCGATTGTGTCGGGGTCGATCGCCGTACTTTCCAGATCAACGGGGAAGACGCGGTTTTCCGGATTAGACCTGATGTGAGATGTCAGCCTGCCAACTGGCGGCAGATCGAGCGCCGTAGGCGCACCGATCCGTCCTGACTGCTTGCCAAAACTCGCTCCATAATTTATATGACCACTTTAGTCACGGGAGCAATCATGATGAAAGAGATTCAGCTCAAAGACGTCAAGGCTACGTTCTCACATGTGGTCGACGAAGCGGTTGCGGGCACACCGACGGTCGTCACCCGTCACGGCAAAAGAGAGGCTGTCGTAATCAGCTATTCGGAGTACGAACGCCTTTCCCGTGTGCCGTCGCTGGGTTGGCTGCTCACAAACTCGCCCCTGGAGGAAGCTGACCTGCCAGCGCGAAGCCGAAAGCCCGCACGGGCTCTGCGCGATCCGGCGTTCTGACATTGTACCTTTTGGACACGAATGTCGTCAGCTTGCTTGCCCCTTCAAAACGCAGGACGCCCTCCGATGAGAAACTAGCGGCCTGGATAGTCGAGCGATCGTCCGACCTTTGGCTCTCCGTAATCACCTTGGCCGAGATCGAGGACGGCATCGCGAACGCCAAGCGAACCGGTGCCACCAAGAAGGCGGGCGCGCTCGCTGAATGGTGGGGAGAAATCCGTCACTACTACAGTAGCCGCATCCTCCCTCTTGACCTCGAAACGGCAACAATAACTGGGCAACTCATGACAGTCGCTCGGGCCGCTGGCATCTCACCTGGTTTCGAGGACATCGCTATTGCTGCAACAGGCATGCAACACGATCTGATCGTGCTCACGGACAACGAGAAGGATTTCAGGCCGCTCGGCATTCGGCATCAGAATCCGTTCATCGGGCTTCCAGAATAGGCGGACGGCGACCGATGGGCGCCTCCAGCATGACCATGCGATGACGTAGGCGGGGTTATGCGACGCTGGGCGAGTCTGATGGCGGTGCACCGGACTTCCTGGATCGACCAGCGGCCAGCGTATATTTGTGCCCCTTCAAGGTTCATAGGCCTTGTTGCCTATGGGCTGTCCAGGTTGTTTGCTTCAAAGGCCCAACGCTGACAGGGCCTTGGACGTGAGGTGAGAGCTTCATCGTCAGCGAATACCTTTCTCATCGACGTCCAACGAGACGGTAACAATCAGTCATCCACCCACCTTGACGCGGGCGTGCCGCCCAGCGGATGTCGGGCTGATGTGCGCCGACGGAACACGTGTCCTCGACCGTCACTTCTGGCGAGCGGCATCGCCATCATTAGTGATGGAACGGAAAAGAAACCATTCAGCGTCAGACTACCGCTTTTCGACGCACCTTTTTCGAACACGTCGGAACGAGCGCTTGTCGCGCAGCCCACGATGCCCCCATTGGTGAATCGGATCCATGAAGAGTCTGACAATACGCCACCGCATCCTCGTCAGTTTCGCTGCCGTTCTGGTGGTCATGTCCGTGATCGCCGTCATCGCGTACGCCTGGTTTCTTCAGGCGGGGCAGGAGGCGACTGAGGTCGAGAAGGGCATCCTTCCAGACCTCTATCACAGCACCGCGATCATGGTGGGCCAGATGACGGCCCATAGTCTGCTTCAGGAATATGCCCTTCAGGACAACCCATCGGATAGAAGCACGCTTGAAAGCGCGATCACGACCAATCGCGACCAAGTGCAGCGGTCGATGGGCGACTATGAAGCAACAATCGTCTCCGACATCGACAAGCAGAATTATGCAGTCGTCAAAGAACTCGCCAACCAATTTCGTCTGGCTGAAACTGCTGTGCTGGACACAAGCCGGGCTGCCTTGTCGAAAGGTGAAACTCCCAATGAAAGCCTGGCCATCAAGAACACCGTAGAGCCGATCTTTGTAAAGTTGCAGTCCGCTCTGCAGGCCATGGTTGAGGATCACAGAGGCGAGGCAAACAGCGCGACGCAGCGGATCAGCTCGATCGTTAGAACGGCCGAAGTCGGTTTGAGCGTTGGCTTGTTGATAGCCCTCGGACTAGCCCTTCTTTTGGGTTACCAGCTGTTTCGCGCCATTACAGGTCCGCTCACTCGTTTGGTCAACGCGGTTCAATTGATGCGGCAAGGCGACTTCAGCGAACGCCTCGATCTGAGGCGCCGAGACGAATTCAGCGTTCTTGCCGACGGCTTCAACGCAATGGCGGACGATCTCACAACCCTCATTGGTCAGGTTCAAAGGTCCAGCATACAGGTCGGCACATCGATAACTGAGATCGCCGCCACCTCCAAGCAACAGCAGGCAACTGCGACTGAAATCGCAGCGACCACAACAGAAATCCGCGCGACAGCCAAGGAGATCTCCGCCACGTCAAACGAGCTCGTCCGCACGATGAACGAGGTCTCGACAGTTGCCGAGCAAACTGCTGCCGTCGCCGGCGGAGGGCAAGCGGGGCTAACCCGTATGGAAGAAACCATGCAGCAGGTCATGGAAGCGGCCGGCGCGATCAATTCCAAACTCGCGATCCTGAGCGAGAAAGCCGGCAGCATCAATCAGGTGGTGACGACCATCACCAAAGTGGCCGATCAGACGAACCTTTTGTCGCTCAACGCTTCCATAGAGGCTGAGAAGGCCGGCCAATATGGCCGGGGCTTTGCAGTGGTGGCGACGGAAATCCGAAGGCTCGCGGACCAGACGGCTGTCTCCACATACGATATCGAGCAGATGGTCAAGGACATCCAGTCGGCAGTCGCGGCCGGGGTGATGGGCATGGACAAGTTTTCCGAACAGGTCCGCCGGGGTATGCAGGAAATCCAGCAGGTCGGCGGGCAACTCTTCGAGATCATTCAGCAGGTTCAGGGGCTGGTGCCACGTTTCGAAGTCGCCAATGAAGGCATGCAAGCGCAGGCGACCGGCGCGGGGCAGATCAGCGACACGCTAACGCAGCTGAGTGAGGCAGCTCAGCAAACAGTCGAATCCCTTCAGCAATCGACGCTCGCGATCGACGAGCTCAATCAAGTCTCAGGCGGCATGCGAAGTAGCATTTCGAGGTTCAAGCTGAGAGCGTAGCGAGCCGGCAGTAGGGGGTGACAATGCTATTTCTCGCCTTCAGCATGGGTCCGGATCGCTACTTGATCGATGTCCACCAAATTGAAGAGGTGCTGCCTCGTCTCGATGTGAAGGTCCTGCCGGGTGCGCCAACCGGTGTGATGGGTCTGGTCAGCTACAACGGAATACCCATCCCGCTGATCGATGTTACTCTTCTTGCGCTTGGCCGGCCGTCGGAGCGCCTATTGAGCACCCGGATCGTTGTGACGCGCTATCACGCGCAGGATGGCGAGCAGCGCCTGCTGGGACTGATCGCGGAACGGGTGACGGATACGCTTGAGCGAGACCCTGCCGACTTCGCGCCGTTCGGACTTGAACCAGGAACCCCGCCCTATCTTGGGCCGGTGGCTTCCGATGGTTCGGAGATCATTCAGTGGGTCAAAGTGGCATCGCTGCTTTCGGAAGAGATACGTACCGCATTGCTCCGCCAGGCCGCGACCGGTGATCAATGACCGGCGCAATTGAAAAGCTCCTGACGGAAACCATCGGACTGGACAGTGCCAGCGTTGGTCCGACAGTGGTCCGTCAGGCGGTCAGAGATCGGATGGCAGCATGCCGGATAACCAACCCTCAGACCTATAAGGAACACTTGACCGGTTCCTCGCAGGAGTTGCAGGAGTTGATCAATGCGGTGGTGATCCCGGAGACCTGGTTCTTTCGCGACCGAGAAGCGTTCACCATGCTGGCGCGGCATGCGCGCGTGCACAAGCGTGCTCAGCCGATTAAAGTCCTGAGCCTGCCATGTTCAACCGGCGAAGAGGCCTATTCGGTCGCCATGGCCATGTTCGATGCCAGCTTTGAGGCGCACGAGTTCAAGATCGATGGTGTGGACGTCAGCAGCCGCAATATCGCGACGGCTGAACGCGCGATCTATGGGCGCAATTCGTTTCGCGGCAGCCATCTCGAATTCAAGGATCGCTATTTCGAAGCGGCCGAGAGCGGGTTGCGTCCTACAGCTGCGGTGCTGAAACAGGTTCGGTTCAGGGTAGGAAACCTGTTCGGCTCTCGCGCGTCTTTCGGGCAAGAAGTCTATGACATCGTGCTTTTCCGCAATCTGCTGATCTATTTCAATCGAGAGCTGCAGGATCGCGCGTTGATCTGCCTGAAGGACCTACTGGCCAAAGACGGACTCCTCCTGGTCGGTCCGGCGGAAGCAGCTCTTCCAAGGTTGCATGGCTTTATCTCCGCTGAATGGCCATTGGCCTTTGCCTTCCTGAAATCGGAGCCCGTCAAGACCACGGCGCCGACAGTTTCGGCCGCCATCCCGGCGCCGACGCCAACCCCGAAGGTCAACAAGAGCAAGCCTCTTCTTCGGCCCCGACCGACAATTGGCAATGAAGCCCGTGGCCAGGCGCCGGCCAAGCCGCTTGCACAGGCCTCGGAAAGCCTCATCGCGGTTGAACGGATCGCCAATGCAGGACGGGTAAAGGAGGCACAGGAGGTCGCCCTGGCGCATCTCAAGGAATTCGGTCCTTCCGCGCAAATCTTCTACTTGCTGGGCCTCGTCCAGGATGCGGATGGCGCAGCACCCCAAGCCGCGCAAAGCTATCGCAAGGCGCTCTATCTCGCGCCAAATCATCGAGAAGCTCTCATCCATCTGGCTTTGCTGCTTCGCAAGCAAGGCGACCATAACGGCGCCGAGGCCCTGGCTGGCCGGCTAGGCCGGGTCCAGAAAAGGAGCGGCAGCTGATGGCGGCTTCGACAGGGATCGCTCAGCCGTTGGAGCAGATTGAAATCGACGACTGCTGGCGGCAAATAGGCGTACGGGGTGACAAGTCATGTCCGCTGCTGGAGCAGCATCTCCACTGCCGGAATTGCCCGACCTATAAGAAGATTGCACGACACCTCCTCGACCGTGCGGCTCCCTCGGTATATCGCGACGAATGGCCTGGTAACGCTGGTCGAGCGGGGATCGATCCGGCCAACGGCGAGGCGCTGCAGACGGCTGTTCTCTTCCGTTTGGGGGAAGAATGGCTGGCACTTCCGGTCGGTATTTTTCATGAAGTGGCTGAATCTCGCCGCGTTCATTCACTTCCACATCGCAGAAACCGTGCACTGCTCGGTATTGCGAATGTCCGTGGTGAATTGCTCGTTTGCCTGTCCCTGGCTGAATTGCTCGGGATAGACGAGCGCAAGGAGGGGGAGCAAAGCACGCGAACCAAGGTATTTCGCCGCCTGGTTGTTGTGGGCGAGCGCGACAAGCGGGTTGCCTTTACGGTTGATGAGATCCACGGCTTACATCGCTATCGGGCGCGCGACACTCTCGCTGTGCCAGCCACGATCGACAAGGCGCTGTCTGCGGCTACTAATGCCGTTCTGCCCTGGCAGGGACGGGCCGTTGGTTGTCTCGACCCAGAACAACTGCTCACGATGCTGGATCGGAGCATGGCATGACAGATGAGGACTTCAGCCAGGTTTCGATGCTCAGCCTCTTCCAGGCCGAACTGGAGACGCAGTCACAGGCACTAACGTCTGGGCTTCTGGCACTGGAACGCAATCCTGTCGCCGCCGATGCCCTGGAAGCATGCATGCGTGCCGCACATTCCCTGAAGGGAGCTGCCCGCATCATCGACCTGATGCCCGCGGTCAAAGTTGCAAATGCGATGGAAGATTGCCTGGTCGCCGCGCAACGTGGGCATCTGAGAGTGGGACGGGAGCATATAGATGCGCTCCTGCAAGGCTGTGACCTTTTGAAATTGATCGCATCGGGATCATCGAGCGAGCGCGCCAACTCAGAAATCGAAAGCTTTCTCGCGAAGTTTGAGGAATTGTCGCCCCCCGAGGCGAAGCCCGGGGCCCAAAATTTTGCAGCTGATTTCGCCACTCCTGATCATGCCCAGGATCGGCTGGCGACGACCTCTTCAGCGAATCTCCTCGTTGGGACGCCACCGCAAACCCACGGCAGCATTGGCTCAGATAGAATGGTTCGGGTGACGGCAGACAGCCTGAACCGATTGCTCGGGTTGGCTGGCGAGTCGCTGATGGAAGCTCGGCGGCTCAGGCCATTCGCTGACGGGCTACTGCGACTGAAGCGACTTCAATCGGACCTCGCAAGTGCGTTCGACAACCTTCACGCAGTGCTGCCGCCGGGTTCAAATGATGCGGCCGTAGTGGAGGCGCTGGCTGAAGCCCAGCGAAAGCTTCGGTTGAGCCAAGCGTTCCTGGCGGAGCGTCTCGATGAATTGGATTCAGTGGATCGCAAAGCGACCGATCTTGCCAACAGATTGTACGACGAAACGTTGGCGAGCCGGATGCGGCCTTTCGAGGACGGCGTGAGACACTACGCAAGAACGGTCCGCGATCTCGGCCGTACCCTTGGCAAGCGGGCGCGACTGGAGATCGTAGGCGGCTCGACCGGCATCGACCGCGATATCCTCGAACAGCTCGATGCCCCTTTGGGGCATCTTTTGCGCAACGCTGTAGACCATGGGCTTGAACCGCCTGAGGAGCGCCTCGCGATGGGGAAACCCGAAGAGGGGCTGATCAGGCTCGAAGCGAGGCACAATGCCGGGCTGCTGCAGATAGCCGTGGTGGACGACGGCAGGGGGATCGAGATCTCGAAGCTGCGCGAGGCTGTCATCGCCCGACAGCTTGCGACCAGGGAAAGTGCTGACACACTCAGCGAAACCGAATTGCTCGCATTCCTGTTTCTGCCAGGCTTTTCGATGAAAGCGGGCCTTACCGACGTGTCCGGCCGTGGTGTGGGCCTCGATGCGGTGCAGGCGATGACGAAGGAGGTCCGCGGAATCACGAGCGTTTCCTCGGAATTTGGTCGTGGAACCCGGTTTCAACTGCAGCTGCCGCTGACGTTGTCAGTCCTGCGCACACTACTCGTCGAAGTCGATGGAGAGCCCTATGCGTTTCCACTCGCCGCCATCTCCAAGACAATGAGATTGCAGCGGATGCAGATCAACCTGCTGCAGGGCCGACCGCATTTTCGCTTGAACGATCGACAGATCGGGCTGGTGACCGCGCGCGAAGTGCTGGATCGAGGAGAGTCCGGATCGGAACCGGACGAACTCTCGGTTGTCGTCGTGGATGCAGGTCGGGGCGATGCATACGGCCTGATCGTTGACCGTTTTCTCGGGGAACGCGAGCTGGTGATCAGACCTCTCGATCCACGGTTTGCCAAGATCAAGGACATCAGCGCTGCGGCCCTGATGGAAGACGGTTCGCCAGTTCTGATCTTCGACGTCGATGATCTGATCCGATCGGTGGAAAAACTTGCATCGTCTAGCGGATTTAGGGCTGTTCGGCGCGCTGCGGGCGGTCCCGAACCGAGCAGACGCAAGCGCGTGCTCGTGATTGACGATTCACTCACGGTCCGCGAACTCCAGCGCAAGATGTTGGGCAATCACGGTTATGATGTCGAAGTGGCGGTCGACGGTATGGACGGATGGAATGCCGTCCGGTCTGGTCCTTTCGATCTTGTCGTCACTGACATAGATATGCCGCGCATGGATGGCATCGAGTTGGTGAGCTTGATCAGAAAGGACGCCCATCTCAAGAACACACCCATAATGATCGTTTCATACAAGGATCGGGAAGAAGATCGCTCGCGCGGGCTTGACGCCGGTGCGGACTATTATCTGACCAAGAGTACCTTTCAGGACGAGGCGCTGATCCATGCGGTCGTGGACATGATTGGCGAGGCGACTGAATGAGATCGAAATTGGAAGCCAACGAATGAGAATCGGCGTAGTCAACGACATGCCGATGGCGGTTGAGCTTCTGCGCCGGCTGGTCTTGTCGACCGGCGAACATCAGGTCGCATGGGTCGCGACCAATGGGCGTGAGGCGGTCGAGGTCTGCAGACGTGATCTGCCGGATCTGATACTCATGGATCTAGCGATGCCAGAGATGGACGGCGTGGAAGCGACGCGCAGAATCATGGCGGAAACCCCGTGCTCAATCTTGCTGGTGACCGCCAGTATCGAAGCCAACCTCGCCGGTGTCTACGAAGCAATGGGTCATGGCGCGCTTGACGCGGTCGATATTCCGTCAGTAGGCATCGAAGGTAACGCGTCCTCGCAATCCGCACGGCTTCTAACGAACAAGATTGCGACGATCGGCAAGCTGATCGGTGATGCGCCGGCCAAGACAAAAAGGCGGATGTCACGTGACGCTGAGCCGACACCTCGACGCTTAATTGCAATCGGCGCCTCCGCGGGCGGGCCGGCCGCCGTTGCCGCAGTCCTGAGTGCGTTTCCCGTTGATTTTGACGGCGCGATCGTGCTCGTCCAGCATCTCGATGCTCAGTTCGTGCCGGGGCTTACTGATTGGCTGGGACAGCATACGCCTCTCCCGATCCGTCCGGCGCGGGAAAAGGATAGTCCTCAAGCGGGCACTGTTCTCGTAGCCAGTTCTGCGGATCATCTGGTTTTCAAATCAGCTCAGCAACTTGGCTATACGCCCAGCCCCAAGGACAATGTTTATCGGCCGTCCGTGGATGTGTTCTTCGAAAGTGCGGCGCAATGGTGGCCTGGCTCGGTGATTGGTGTCCTGCTCACAGGCATGGGCAGAGATGGTGCGCGCGGGCTAAGACAGCTCCGCGACAAGGGGCATCTCACAATCGCGCAGGATAGAGCAACGAGTGCCGTCTATGGCATGCCGAAGGCCGCTGCCGACATCGGCGCGGCTGTTGATATTCTTCCTTTGAGTGCGATCGGCTCACGTATAATCGAAGCCTGCGAACGCTCCACGTGAAAGGGCTCGTCAGATGACGCAAGAACCAGAGCTGGTCCCGCCACTCGCAGATAACTATTCATCCATGGTTCTGCTCATCGATGATCAGATCATGGTTTGCGAGGCGGTCAGGCGTGCTTTAGCCAACGAGCCCGATATTTCCTTACACTTCTGCACCGACCCGTTGAGAGCAATGACAGTCGCGGATGAGGTAAAGCCAACCGTTATCCTGCAGGATCTCGTCATGCCCGGCGTCGATGGGCTGCATCTGGTGCGAGAATACAGGAAGCATGCGTCGACGCGCGCGGTCCCAGTCATTGTGCTGTCGAGCAAGGAAGATCCAGCCACCAAGGGTGAAGCCTTCGCTGCGGGAGCGAACGACTATCTCGTCAAACTGCCGGATCGTATCGAGCTGATTGCACGTATTCGATATCACACGCGGGCTTATCTGGATCACGTCCAGCGAGACGCGGCATACCGAGCGCTGAGGGAAAGCCAGCGACAGCTGATCGGTGCAAATCTCGAGCTTGAACGTCTGACGCGGATCGATGGCCTGACGGGCCTCGGCAACAGGCGCTATTTTGATGAATATCTGGCGGCCGAATGGAAGCGCGCTTTTCGCGCACAGTCCCCATTGTCGCTGTTGATGATTGATGCCGACAACTTCAAACGATACAACGATACCTATGGCCATATGGCCGGCGATGAGGTGCTCAAGCAAATCGCCCGCGTAATCCAGAGCGGTTCCGGCCGCTCCACCGACCTAGCTGCGCGGTACGGAGGCGAAGAGTTCGTGGTCGTGCTGGTCGACACTTTACTGGAACAATCCAGTGCGATCGCAGAGCGGCTCGTCCAGGGCGTGCGGGAGTTGAACATACCCCACGGCCCGGATCGTGTGACCATCAGCGTCGGGGTTGCAACAGCGGTGCCCACCGCGGACGAGACGCCAAATGATTTCGTCAATGCTGCCGATTTGGCCCTATTTCGTGCCAAATCGGAAGGACGAAATCGTGTCGCGGTTCATATGTCCCGCAGCTAGACAAGCTGAACGTACTTCTCAGGCTAAGATGGAACTTTCTGAGCGTACGTTGAACGCGCCTGGGCTCGCCCGGGCCTTCAAGAAGCTCTATGCCGACCAGCTCGCTTACTTTGCGGCTGGAGCTCGAACCCATCGTTAATGACCGCTGGGCGTCCGGTTCTGGGTGGGAACGTGCCGGTTCGCCTGATCGCTCGAATTTCTGCTTTTGGGATTCCGCTGGGGCCAGCTCAACGGCTGACTTGAGGCGCAAAGCGGAATATCGGCATCGCGCCGCGATGGTTGAGATTCAATCGCGGCTCAATGCTCGCCGGAGAGCACCGAAGCGAATGCGATATTGCGCCGGCGTCACCCCGACCTTGCGGCGGAAGAGACGCCCGAAAAAACTCGCATCCTCATAGCCGACTTCACTCGCCACCGCTTCGACCGGGAGATCGCCGGTCTCCAGCATCTGCTTGGCTTGCTCGAGCCTGAGCGCGTGGATGTAGTCGATTGCCTTCATTTCCGTGGCCTTGGCGAAGCGGCGCACGAAGGAGCGCTCGGACAGGCCTGACAACTTGGTCATGGCGGCGACGGGCGAGGGCGTCCGGTAGTTGCCTTCGGCCCATTTCTGGCAGCGGTTGATCACCGCGTCGTCGGTCTGGCGAAAGCGCATCAGCGCGGCGAAGGGCTGTTGGCCCATGTCGTGCCACTGCAGCATGTAGACCTTGGCGACCTGCATCGCCTCCTTGAGGCTGACGAAGCGCGCGATCAGATAGAGGGCGAGATCCTCCCAGCTCGAGCCGCCCCCGGCCATGACGATGCGGTGGGCCTCGCCGGTCAGCACGAGTGACTGGCCCGGCTTCACCTTAACGCCGGGATAGTTGTTCGTGAGCGTCTCGACATAGCCCCAGTGAATGGTGGCATCGCGATTGTCGAGTAGCCCGGCCTCGCCGAGCAGCACCGCGCCCGAACAAGCGCTGGCCAGCATGGCGCCGTCGTCATGCGCTCGCTTCAGCCATGCGGCTTCGGCGTCATACTGCCCGGCGACGCTTTCTCCCGGATTGACGAAGAAATCTGGAATACAGACGATGTCGGGTGGCGGGCAATCGGCAAGGCTGTGATCTGGGCGCATCCAGATGCCGTTTGCAGCGCGAAACGGGCTGCCGTCCCCAGCAACCACATAGGGCCGCATGCGCGGCGTGCCCGCCGCACCGCTGGTTATGAACAGGAAATCCCTGCCGGGCGAGGAAAACAGGTCGAACATGCCGTAGATCGTGGAGGCGGTAGCCTCCGGAACGGCAAGGATCGCCACATTCAATGGGCCGATCTGTTCAACCATGGCAGAAATGACCGCCTTTCAGCATTTTCGACTTTAGCGGCCCTGCCCGCGCCGCGCTAGCGTGTGTGAAACGAGGAGACCGCCACATGGCCGCCACCGCTACCCTTGCAGCATCGAGCATCGAAAGCTTCCGTTCCATCATGCGCGGCGAGCTGCTGGAGCCGTCGAGCCCATCCTATGACACGACGCGGATCGTCTGGAACGGCATGATCGACCGACGTCCCGCTCTCATCGCGCGCTGCCGGAGTTTTGCCGATGTCGAGGCGTCGGTGAATTTCGCGCGCGAAGAGCGGCTGGCGATCGCGATCCGCTCCGGAGGCCACAATGTTGCAGGCTACGCCGTCTGCGACGGCGGCCTGATGATCGACATGTCGCTGATGAATGGCGTGCGGGTCGCGCCCGGCCTCGATCGTGTCTTCGTCGAGGGCGGCGCTATTTGGGCCGATGTCGATGCGGCCACCACCCCGCTTGGTCGCGCCACGCCGGGCGGCCTGATTTCGGCGACGGGCGTTGCCGGCCTGACTCTTTCCGGCGGCATCGGCTGGCTGCGCGGCAGCCACGGCCTCAGCGTCGACAATCTGCTGGCGGCCGATCTGAGACCGCACCCGATCGCCTGAGCGGCCTAGCGGAATTCTCCACGCTGCCGAACGATCCCTCGATTCCCGAGCGTGCAAGGGGCCGGCGCGTCCTGGCGCTTGCGCATGTCTATGACGGACTGGCCGACGAGGGCGAGCGGGTCGTGGCGCCCTTACGCAGTTTTGGAGCACCGCTTGTCGATTTCAGCGGCCGCATGCCGTATCGCACCATCCAGTCGCTCTATGACGGCCTGTTCCCGAAAGGCCGCGACCGTTGCTACTGGAAATCCACCTACCTCTCGCGCCTCGACGACGAGGTCATCGGGGAGATCACCGCGCGGATGGCGAAGCGGCCCTCCGAAATGACCTTCGCCTCGATCTGGAAGTTCGGCGGTTTCGTCCAGCGCGTTGCAGCCGATGCCACTGCCTTCGGTGACCGGTCCATGCCCTTCATGCTCAGCCTCGATGCCATCTGGCCAGGCGCTGATGAGGACGACGCGAACATCAGCTGGGTTCGCAGCTTCTGGCAGGACGTGCAGCGCTACTCGACCGGGCGCCTCTATCTGAACTTCCCCGGCCATGGCGAAGGAGCGGACCTCGTACGCGACGCCTTGGGAGCCGAAGCCTATGGGAGGCTCGCCAAGATCAAGCACAGATACGATCCGGACAATCTGTTCCGCCTCAACCAGAACATCCTGCCAATGCACTAACGCACAATTCAAGTCGGCGTACGGTAGCGACTCTCGCCTGGGCATTTGCCAAGTCACGAACGGCTTACGATCATTCGCCGAAATCCGAGCTCCCCGCACGCGCTGGATGATGATCAGTCTTCGCAGCGCGAAACCGTGCTAGTATTGGACTGCGGCTTCGTGCTTGAGGGGAACCGGCTTGAATAGCTCGCCGCCTACAACGTTCGTACTCAACGGCGTAACCGCCGACGTGAGTAGGGAGACCTTGCGCGACCAATTCAACAGGACAATCGCAGTTCGCCACCAGACCTTCGCGGTATTTCGCCACCTTCTGGAGAACGCTGATCGCGTCATCACCAAGGACGAGTTGATGACGGCGGTCTGGAACGGGCTAGCCGTCACCGATGACAGCCTGGTCCAATGCATTCACGAGATCCGTGCGGCGCTCACGACAGTCGCCAGGCCGTCGTGCAGACAGTGCCGACGCGCGGTTACAGGTTGGTCCTTCCCTCAAATGCCGGACCAAGAATGATTACAATTCTGGCGGCAGAATTGGCCGCCGAGGTCCGGCCGGCAGGCCAGGATGAGCGGAGCATTGCTGCACCTACCACGGCCTACAGGCAGGTCCTTGATCGGCTACTGATAGAACATGCCGGTCGTGTCTTTGCGGCGTCGATGAGACAGTACTTGCGGAGTTTGCTGGCCCTGTGCAGACAATCGTTCACAGCTATGGATGCAAATCACGCCTTCCAGAACGGCTTTTGAAGTTCCGCCTCGACGGCAGCCAGGGTGAGACCGACGTCGTCGATCCGCTGAGGCCCATCTTCCGCCAGTCGCTTCAGTTCCTCGCGATAGTACTTGCGCTCGCGCCAGACCGCGACCAGGCCGCGCAGGGCGAAGAGTCTCGCCCAGACCGATACCGGTTCAGTCGTCCACGTCGGCTGTTCGCTCCAGAGAGACTGGTAGAGTCTTGAGGTAAGAGAAAGCTGCGTGCTCATTTGGCTCGTCCTTTCTTGGTGCTGCTAAAATCGATAACGCTACTTTGGCGGACGAGCGGACCTGCGTACTAAAGCGCGGCCGAAACTGTTCCGAAAAATTCCGAAACGTTTAATATGGCGGGATGCAACGGGTTCACCTCACCTTTGGTCCGTTCGTGCTCGACCCTGAGAAGGGGACGCTCCTGCGACATGAAATACCGATCTCCATCGGGCATCGCGGCATCACGCTGCTCGCCACGCTTGCGGCCCGGCCCGGCGACATCCTGACCAAGGCCGAGCTGATGGAAGCTGCCTGGCCGGGCCTAGCGGTCGAGGAAAGCAATCTCACCGTCCAGATTGCGACGCTGAGGAAGGCGCTCGGCCCCACCGACCAAGGTGGCGACTGGATCGCCACCGTGCCTCGCGTCGGCTACCGCTTCACCGCGCCTGTCGAGCGCGTGGAAGGTTCAGTGCAGCGACCAATCGCGCCGTCCGGCAAACCCACCATTGCCGTGCTGCCCTTCGCCAATTTGAGCGGCGATCAGGACCAGCATTATCTGAGCGACGGCATCACCGAAGATATCATCACTGAACTGGCGCGTTACCGGTCGCTCGTGGTGATCGCGCGTAATTCATCTTTTCAGTTTCGTGGGCCAGCGCCGGAGGGCGCGGAAGTCCACCGGCAACTCGGCGCGCGCTACCTCGTCGAGGGCAGCGTGCGACGGCTCGGGAGCCGTATCCGGATCACGGCGCAGCTGATCGACGGGGCCAGCGGCTTCCATTTGTGGGCTCAACGCTACGACAGGGCGCTTGAGGACATCTTTTCGGTTCAGGAGGAGGTGGCGGCCCTCGTGGCTTCAACCGTCCAAGGCGCCGCCGAGGCAGATGCGACTAGCCGCTCGCGGCGAACGCCGCCGGCCGATTGGGCCGCCTACGACTACTACTTGCAGGGTCGCGCGCACTACCATCAGTATGAAATGGACAAGGGCGAATCCATGTTTACCCGGAGCGCCGAACTCGATCCGACTTTTGCTCAAGGGCATGCCTATCTAGCGCAGTGCCTGGTTGCGCGATTCTGGTACGACCGCGATCCTCGTACGCTGCAAAGTGCCTTGCGGTCTGCGCGCACAGCGCTCCTGCTCGACCGGAATGACGGCATCTGCAACCAGAGCATGGGTCTCGTGCTTGTACATATGCGCCAGCATGGGGATGCCGGACTGCATTTCCAGCAGGCCCGTACGCTCAATCCGCACGACGTCAACATTGCCGGAGACTATGCAAGCTGGCTCAACTACGGCGGCCAGCCTCAGCAGTCCTTGGCGGTCCTCGAAAGGGCCATACTGCTCGACCCGTTGCCCCCGGTCTGGTTCTGGGAGGTGAAGGGAAGCGCGCTCTTCCTGCTCGGCCGATACGCCGACGCCATCGACGCTTATCGGAAGGCCGGCGACCAGTTCTTCATCCATGCCTTTCTCGCGGCGGCCTACGCCCATCTAGGCGAGATGGAAAACGCGCATGTCGCAGTCGAAGCCACACTGAGGCTGCAACCGGACCTCTCGCTTGGCTACCTTGCCCACCTTCCCTTCGCAGACCCATCTTCCTTCGAACACTTCCTCTCCGGCTTCAGAAAGGCCGGCTTTTTATAGGATCCAGCCGGTCCGACAACTCATCGCCGCAGTTGCGTGCATGTGAGCAGTAAGAAGGACGACGGCAATGACAATCGACAGGACAACCTCCCATACTGTTGGAACCTGACATACGGGGTCATTGCTGGATCAGGCCCGTCGTCCAGCAACGCAGTCATGTTACCTTTGGCAGACCGTCCGCTTTCGGGCGAAGGTAAAGTTTGCCGAACTCCGAGATCAGGCGCATTGCTGCCGCCAGCCGGCAACCGCTGCGAGGGTGAGGAAGGACAATGGGATTGTGCCTGGCGCCAGGTCGCTCGCATCAGAAGAAAGACCCGCCATGTGGAAGCTGCCGGACCCGATCATCACGGTCGGGCGTCACGGCATCCTGTTCGGGACCGCCATACTCCCATGAGTGTCAGCGACGGCTGGTTTCGACCTTCGGCAACAATATCTGGTTCGTCCTCGTGCATGTAAAACTGGAAGAAACGCGCAGTCGCGACGTTCTCTACATTGCGGTACTTGACATGGACTCGATATCGCTCGCGCAGTATCCTCTCGGCTTGACGCGTGTCCACGGTGCCCGGAATGTCAGGCGCACGCGTGAGTTCACCAAGTGGGTTCTCTCGCTACCCGGCAGTGAGGCAGCCTCGCCTGGTCCGCTCGGATTGCTACCAATACCAGCTGTGTTTTGGGCATGCGTTTGAGGGCAAGTCTTCAGAGCCTCGCCGGACAGGTGGAAATGAGCTCGGTGCGATCAGGATGGACAATTGTGCTCGAACTTGACATAGCCGACGTCTTCGCGGCCCGCCATGCACTCGACGGCGATGGCCATCCCGGCTCCAACCTTGAAGCTGTTATCTGGCACTAACCATGGTCCGCCCCAGCCCAGTCCGAAGGAATGGCCATAGATTGGGTAGCCGCAAAAAATTCCGCGGCCGTCAAGAACATCGAGGACTGCCTTGTACAGATCGCTTGCCGTTACGCCAAGGCGGCATGCGGCCACGCCTGCCTCAATTCCGGCAATGGCACCGTCGTAGATTTCATTCTGCCGCGCGGACCACTTTCCCCGACAACGACAGACCTTGAGAAGTCCCAGACCTAGCCCTCGACAGAAGGCGATGAGGGCCTGCCCCTCAGACCCCGTGAACATCATGCGAACACGACGCCAAAAGCTTCATTGCCCTCATCTCGCGGCAGATCCAATGCTCACGCAAGGAATCAGCCGTCGGCGGCCGCTCAAAATTTACCATTCTCATGAATAGTCCCAAATATTTAACACCTACCGATATCTTGGCGGCTATAGTCCGGGCCGCGCTGGTGGACTTGGAAATATCTCGGCATGTGCGGTTTTAGCGGCTATTTCGGCACTGTCCGGGATGGGAGGGCGCTCCTTGAAAGGATGACGGCTGCCATTGCGCATCGCGGCCCCGATGAGCAGGGGTTCTTCACCACAAAGGCGGCCGGCCTCGGCCATGCGCGGCTGTCCATCGTCGGTCTCGGGGACGGCCAGCAGCCGATGTCCGATGCGACGGGCGATCTGGCGATCGCCTTCAACGGCGAGATCTTCAACTATGTGGAATTGCGCGAGCAGCTTCGCGCGAAAGGCCGCCATTTCCGGACAACCAGCGACACCGAAGTGATCCTGCATCTCTATGACGAGATGGGGGAGGATTGCGTCTCCGCGCTCAACGGCGATTTCGCCTTTGCGCTCTGGGACGGCCGCCGCCGCCGCATGGTTCTGACGCGCGACCGCATGGGGGTCCGGCCGCTCTTCTATACAAGGCAGGGCGAACGGCTTTACTTCGCCTCGGAGGTCAAGGCGCTCCTCCAGGCCCCGGGCGTCGCGGCCGAGATTGATCCGGTCGCACTCGACCAGATCTTCACGCTCTGGGCCCCGATCGCGCCGCGCACGCCCTTCCGCAACATCTACGAGATCGAACCCGCAAGCCTGATGATCGTGCAAGAGGGCAGCGTCTCGACCCGGCCCTACTGGAGTCTGGAGTATCCCGACCGGGACACGCCGCCCCGGCAGGGGGACGAGCGTGCCGCGGCCGAGGAACTGCGCGCCCTCCTGACGGAGGCGACCCGCATGCGCATGCGCGCCGATGTGCCAGTCGGCGCCTATCTGTCTGGCGGCCTCGATTCCTCCATCACATCGGCGCTGGCGGCGGGCATGGCGCCGGGTGGTTTCAGGACCTTCTCGGTCACCTTCGATAGCGCCGAACATGACGAGAGCCCCTTCCAGCTCGAGATGGCCCGCGCGCTCGGCACGCATCACAGCGCCGTCGCCTGCGGGGAAGGCGATATCGCCGCCGTCTTCCCCGACGTAATCCGTTTCACGGAGCGGCCGATCCTGCGCACTGCCCCTGCCCCGCTCTACAAGCTCTCGAGCCTCGTGCGCGAGGCCGGTTTGAAAGTGGTGCTGACGGGCGAAGGCGCCGACGAAGTCTTTGCCGGCTACGATATTTTCAAGGAGGCCAGGGTTCGGCGCTTTTGCGGGAGACAGCCCGGCTCCCGCATCCGGCCGCATCTGTTCCGCAAGCTCTACCCCTATCTTCCGGGCCTAAGGCAGCAATCGGCCGAGTACCTGTTCTCCTTCTTCGGGGCTAGCGGCGCGACGCTTGACGATCCGCTGTTCTCCCATCGGCCGAGGTTCGACGGCACGGCGGCGACGAAGCTGTTCTACTCGGGCGATCTGCGTGCCACATTGTCCGGATATGACGCCGCCGAGGAGCTCGCCGCGCGGCTGCCCGAGGCGTTCGCCCGCTGGCATCCCTTGCACCAGGCGCAATATCTGGAAGCCCGCTTCCTTCTCCCTGGCTATATCCTGTCCAGCCAGGGCGACCGCATGGCGATGGCCCACGGCATCGAGGGCCGCTTTCCCTTCCTCGACCATCATCTGGTCGAGTTTGCCGCCGGCCTTCCTCCCGAGATGAAGCTGAAGGGGCTCGTGGAGAAGCATATTCTGCGGGAGGCGACCAAAGACCTGCTGCCGGCCGCCATCGGCCGGCGGACCAAGCAGCCCTATCGCGCACCGGATAGCCAGTCCTTCGTTGGGCCGGGCACGAGGGACTATGTCCAGTCGGCCCTGGGCGACGCCGCAGTCAGCGCCGGCGGGCTCTTCAATCCGAAGGCAGTGGCAAAACTACATGAGAAATGCAGCCGCCAGCCGGCCTCCGGCTTTCGCGACAACGCGGCCTTTGTCGGCATCCTGTCGACGCAGCTGTGGCTGACGACTTTCACCGGCACAGGCATTTGCAACGCAAAGGCCGCCTGACACCACCAAGGAAAGCGAACGACATGACCGATACGATCCAAGACGCAGTGAAGGCCTTTGTCATAGAGAACTTCCTGTTCGGCGACACCACCCACGCCCTCGCCGATACGGACTCGCTGATCGAGAACGGCATCATCGATTCGACCGGCGTTCTGGAACTGGTGGCCTTTATCGAGGACCATTGCGGAATCACAGTTGCGGACGCCGATATCGTGCCGGCCAACCTCGATTCACTGGCGCGCATCACGGCCTTCATCACAGCGAAGACCGCATCGCTCGTCGCGGCGTGACGGCTGGCAGCGGAAGACCCGAGCTCATGCGGGTCGAGCAATTCCTCATCACGAACGCGGCCGCGCATGGCGCGAAGACGGCGCTTGTCACCGACCGGAAGCGGTTGCGCTATGACGAGCTCGACGATCTGTCGAACCGGCTTGCGACCGCTCTCGCCGAGAATGGCGTGCAGCGCGGCGACCGCGTGATCGTCTTCATGGACAATTGCTGGGAAGCCGCCGTCTCGATCTTCGCGGTTCTCAAGGCGGGCGCGACCTTCAGCCCGATCAACGCCTCCACCAAGGCCGACAAGCTCGCTTATGTCATCGACGATTGCGAGGCTGCGGCGATCCTGACTCAGGCCAAGCTGATGCCTGTCGTGATCCAGGCGCGTGCGCTGTCGGACCGGCCGTTCTTCGTCGCGTCGACGCAAGCGCCATCCAGCCATACGCCGGATGGCGCTGCCTCCTTCGAGGATTGTCTCAAGGTCGCGCCCGTGCCCATTCGCCATGGCGGGATCGATATCGACCTCGCCATGCTGATCTACACCTCGGGCTCCACCGGCCGCCCCAAGGGCGTGATGATGACGCATCGCAATATCGATGCCGCGGCCGAATCCATCACGACCTATCTGCGCAACACCCGTGACGACATCATCCTCAATGTCCTGCCCCTGGCTTTCGACTACGGCCTCTATCAGCTGCTGATGGCGACGAAGCTCGGCGCGACCCTCGTCCTCGAAAAATCATTCGCCTTTCCGCAGGCCATTTTCGAGCGCATCCGCGCCGAGAAGGTCACCGGTTTCCCGCTGGTGCCGACGATGGCGGCGCTGATCCTGCAGATGCGCGATTTGGCGCCGGGTTTCCTGCCGAGCCTTCGCTATATCTCGAACACCGCCGCCGCCCTGCCGCCGGTGCATATCGCCCGGCTGCGCGAGCTGTTCCCCGGCGTACGGCTCTTTTCCATGTACGGTCTGACGGAATGCAAGCGCTGCACCTACCTGCCCCCGGAGGAGCTGGACCGCCGGCCGGGTTCCGTCGGCATCGCTATTCCCAACACGGAAGCGATCGTCGTCGACGATGAGGGCAACCGCATGCCACCGGGCGTGGCGGGCGAGTTGGTCATCCGCGGCCCGCATGTCATGCAGGGCTATTGGCGCAACGACGTGGCCACGGAGCAGATGCTGCGTCCCGGGCCGCATCCCTGGGAAAGGCGGCTCCACACCGGTGACCTGTTCCGGACGGACGAGGACGGCTTCCTTTATTTCGTTGGCCGCAAGGACGACATCATCAAGACGCGCGGCGAAAAGGTCGCCCCGAAGGAAGTCGAAACTGTGCTGCACGCCCATCCAGGCATCGTGGAAGCCGTGGTGACCGGCGTGCCGGATCCGGTGCTCGGCCACGCCATTGCCGCTCTCGTCGTTCTCTCGGACGAGACCCTGAGCGAGCGGGACATCATTCGCTACTGCGCCGTTCATCTCGAGGATTTCATGGTGCCGAAGCTCATCGAGTTCCGCCGCGAGTTGCCGAAGACCGACACCGGAAAGGTCAGCCGAAGGCTGGCGGCCGAAACGTTGGGGACTGCACAATGAATCTCTCCCTCGCCCCGAGCCGTCCCGCCTTCTCGGCCGACGCGCTGACGCTCGACAACGCAGCGGAAACCGATCGCATCGTCGCCGGGTTGCGCGAGCAGCTACGCGGCATGCGCAAGCGCGGGCTCGTGCTCGGCCTCTCTGGCGGCATCGATTCCAGCGTCTCGGTCGCGCTCGCCGCCCGAGCCGTCGGCGCGAAGAACGTCTTCTGCCTGTTCATGCCGGAAAGCGACTCCGATCCCGACAGCCTCCGCCTCGGCCGGCTGGCCGCCGAAACCTTTGGCGTCGAAGCGATCGTGGAGGATATCGGCCCGACGCTGCACGCGATGGGTTGTTATCAGCGGCGGGATACCTTCATCCGCGAGCTGGTGCCGGAATACGGGCCGGGCTGGGCCTCAAAGATCGTCATCGCCAATTCGCTCGCCGGCGAGGGCTACAACATCTCCTCGCTGGTGGTGCAGGACCCCGAAGGCCGGCAGACGAAGCTGCGCATGTCGGCGGCGGTCTATCTCGGCATCGTCGCCGCCACCAACATGAAGCAGCGCACGCGCAAACAGATCGAGTACTATCACGCCGACCGGCTGAATTTCGCCGTGCTCGGCACGCCGAACCGGCTCGAATACGACCAAGGCTTCTTCGTGAAGAATGGCGACGGCGCGGCTGACGTCAAACCGATCGCCCATCTCTACAAGAGCCAAGTCTATGCGCTTGCCGCCCATCTCGGCATTCCCGAGGAAATCTGCCGCAGGGCGCCGACGACCGACACCTATTCCCTCGAGCAGACGCAGGAAGAGTTCTACTTCTCCCTGCCCTATGACCGCATGGATATTTGCCTCTTCGGCCTGAATAACGGCCTTTCAGCCGCGGAGGTCGGCGCCGCCGCGAAGCTGACTGCGGTCGAGGTCGAACGCGTCTGGGCCGATATCGCCGCCAAGCGCCGGGCGACGCGCCATCTGCACCTTGGCCCGCAGCTCGTCCGCCCCGTCGAGGAAATCGCCAGCTGAGATCGGCGCGACCATCGGGATTACGTCGCCGCGCGGGCAAATGACGGCCTATTCGAACTGCTCCCCGGCCAAGCGATTCCAGCGCTCGCCGGCCAGCCCGTTGAAGAAGCCTTGCGAGCTCAGAAACGCGTTCACCAGCTCCTCGTCGCGCGAATGCACCACGGTCGAGGCCGGTTGAGTGAAGGCGACCCGCCGGCCCAGCATCGCTGCGAGCAGAGCGGGTTGCGTCCGGCCGCGCAGGCCGGCGGCGCCGCGCCGCGCCGCATCGCCAATCAAGCAGTCGACGACGGAACCAGCTTGCCCCGGCAGGGCCAGAACCTGCAGCACGCGCGCCATCCTGCCCGGGCGGGTGTGATAGAGGAAGGCGCCGACCAGCGCCCCGCTGGGGGAGGAGACGGACGCGAACACGGCATCACCATAGTCCGGCTTCTGGGAAGCCTCCGCGAGGATATGCGCAAGCTGCTCGGCGCTCCAGTCGGGGCGGAGCGGGAACTGCCGCGTCAACGGGTCCAAAAGAGCCGCAAAACCGGCTTGATCGATTTCGGCTACCTTGAGGCCGCCCTTGCCATTCCAGAGTTCCGGGACCCCGGACCAGCGCATCTCGTTCTGCTGCATCCGTCCGCGAAGATAGCGATCGAGTCCGCGCGCGAGCGGGTCAAGCAAGCGCACGGCGCCGGCTCGCCGCGAGGCTAGATCGAGCAGGAAGGCCGAAGGCCGGATGACCCGGATCCAGTCCAGGCTGTATTGCGGCAGGGCGACCCCGCGCAGTTTCGTCCACATCTGCGTCGAGAGGGCATTTGCGGTTTCGCTGAAGGAGATGTCCTGCGGCCCGGCCAGGAATGTCCTGAGCAGCCTTGCGCCGGCCATCGGGTCGTTCGCCCGCGGTTCGACCATGAGCGAACCACAGATGGCGGCGCGCAGCTTGCACTGGCCATGCCTCATCGGCAGCACATTTACGCCGACAAAGCCTGAAATGTCGCCTTCGCTCGCAATATGGACGAGAGACGCGATCTCCGGATCGCAGACCGGGCCTTCGAGATAGTGCCAGCGCAGATAAGTCTCGAGCGCCGGAGGCGGCGGCTTGCCACCGTCCCGGAAGGTTCTTTGAAAGAGCCCGGCGACGGCCGGAATATCCGCAGCCTGCAGGGGACGAATCTGGCTCATGCCAAACTCGCGGAGGATGAGATCGCGGGCGAACCGTTCCCAAGCTTGCGGAGGAGTGCGACACGCGGCATTCCGACCTCATCCTTGGCGAATGTCACGGGTTCATAGACCTTGGCTCTGGCTATCAGGGCAGCCACCTGGCGGTCCTGCCCCTGCCCGAACTCGAACAGCAGCCAGCCATCAGGCTTGAGGAAATCGGTTGCGTCCCGGATCAGCCGCTGTTGGATCGAGATGCCGTAAGGCCCCCCGTCGAAGGCCTCGCGCGGCTCGCCCTCAAGCAGATGCGCGCTCTCGCCTTCGAGGCGCGCGGTCGAGATATAGGGCGGATTGCAGACAATCATGTCCGCTGCGCCGATAAGCCCATCGCCCTCCAGCGCACCGAACAGATCCCCTTTCCGGATGGTGACCCGGTCCTGAAGGGCCAAGCGTTCGGCATTGCTCCGGGCGAGCGCGACCGTGCTGTCAGTCACGTCCACCCCCCAGACGCGGGCCGACGGAACTTCCGCGGCGATCGCCAGAGCAAGGTTGCCGGAGCCGCAGCACATGTCGATCACCATCGGGCCGGGCGCGCGATCGCCAAGAATCGCAAGCGCCCTCTGTCCGAGCAACTCCGTTTCCTGACGCGGCACGAGAACGCCCGGAGCCAGTTCGAGCATCACGCTCATGAAACGATGCAGGCGGGGCGTAGAACGGCCGGCTAGGGCTGCTGCTCTGTGCGGCACGGCGGTTCCTTACGTCATCCGACAGTATTGCATACACAGGACCTATCGCGCTCCGGTAAACGGCTGCTAAAGATATCGCCGCCGATACTGCGCAGCGCACCAACTCGGCCATATAGATGCGGCGTTGGTGCGCGGATATGAAATCGAACGCATTTCGGTCTTTGAAGTTGCCGATTGTAGCTGCCGGACTTGATGTCGGACAGACTCCGGGCGTGCGCACGCCAGCATGCGGTTGAGTACCGCTGCAACCGACGGCAACCTCGGTCTGCTGAGCGGCGAACGAATGAGCCAGCAAGCTCCACATACTTCAATTGCGTCTGCCCGGGGAGGCAGTCTGTGGATTCGAGGCGTAGTCTCGGCTAAGCATACCCGATGGACGACAGATCCTCGTTTATGAAATCCAGCATCGACCATCTCCCGCCGCCAAAGCAGCGCGAGCTGACAAGAACGGTGGAGGTGCTGCTTGAGGAGTTCGACGACGCGCTGAAGGCTGGTGATGGTGAACAATCGCAAGCTGACCGATTTCGCCGGCTATTGGCAGTCTGCGGCCGACCGCCTGATGCGTGAATGGAGACACCCGTCAGCGTCACCGTCCACTCCCGCCGGGAGGTGAACACTGCACTCAGGGAAGGTCAGTACTTCTTTGTCGACATCCGCCGTGAGGGAATCGTCTCTACGAGCTCGACGGGGAGCCGGTCACTATTCCAGTTCCTACAGGCCCCGTGGAGGCCTTTCGGATGGGAAGGGACTATTTTGCGGGCCGCCTGCCCCAAGCAAGAACGTTCGCTGAGAGTGCGGAGTTCTTCGCCGGCAAGGGCAGACAAGAGAGAGCCTTCGTTTCACTCCACCGAATTCTATGCTTGAATGTCTCTGAAACCTGGTCGCAGAGCGCCTCCCACTTTGAACGATCCCTTCGCCCCCCTACGGCAACGTTTCCTGGCCAGGTGCGCCGCTCAACTGGCGGAGTTGAAGGCGGCGCGGCACACAGTCCTTTTGAAGGGTTCCAACGCCTCACTGATTGCGACCGCGCACTCGCTCGCCGGAGCCGCGGGAACGTTCGGGTTTGCGGAGATCAGCGTACAGGCATCGGCGCTGGAAACACTGCTGATCGAGCAGCCGGATGACGGGGCCGTGCATGCCGCACTCGACGGGCTTATCGAACAGCTCGAGCATACGTTGAAGTGACTTAACCGAAAGGGCTCACTTCTTAGGTCCAGTCAGGCCGGTCCTGGTCATCTCGCCCCAGCTCTGGTCGGCGCGTAGATACTGCCACCAGCCCTTCACGCGCCATAAATTGTTGAGCTGGCGGTAGCCGAAGTTCTCGATCACTGCCACGGCCGTGAGCACGGCGAGGTCCCGCGCGCGCGGAAAACGCTGAAGCTCGGCTTCTTCGAGGACCAGCGAACACACGCTCACGCAAACGCCGTAGGTGAAAACCAGCGATGTGAACGCCAAGAGATACTCGGTCGAAAGAATGCCGAGCAGCCAAAAGGTCGGAATGAGCACATAGCCTAGGACTTCCGAAATCGGCCCCAGCACATCAACAACCAGTATGTGACCAAAGCCGAGGAAGCCAACACGCCCATAACGGGGGTTGAAGAGCATGGAGCGGTAACGGAAGAAGCATTCGAGCGCACCGCGCTGCCAGCGCGTGCGTTGTCTGGCAAGAACGCGGAGTGACTCGGGCGCTTCGGTCCAGCACACCGGCTCAGGAATGAACTGGATGCGGTATTTGCGTTTGGTGTCCATCATGTGACGATGCAGCTTGATCACAAGATCGAGGTCCTCACCCATCGACCCACCGGTGAAGCCGCCAACCGCTACCACTTCGGCGCGGCGGAACATGCCGAAGGCCCCGGACACCAGCATCAGCGTGTTGATGCGGCTCCAGGCAAGCCGCGCCATGAGAAAGGCCCGCAGATATTCGACCACCTGAAACAGGGGCAGCAGCCGGTTCGGCAGCCGGACCTCACGCACCCTGCCACCTTCGATCCTGGACCCGTTGGCGATCCGGATCGTGCCGCCCACAGCGATGGTGCGCTCTGGATCGTCGATGAAGGGCTGCGCGGCACGCATTAGCGCATCGGGCTCGAGGATGGAATCGCCGTCGATCACGCAAAACAGCGGCGCGCGGCAGACGTTGACGCCGGCATTCTGGGCATCGGCCTTGCCGCCATTTTCCTTATCAACCACAAACAGCCGTTCGGTCATCGGCGAGGAATAGAGACCGCGGATCGGCTTGTGCGTCAGGGCCTCCTCATAGGGCCGATGGAATTTCACAAGCTTGAAGCCTTCGATAAGGCGCTGCAGAGTCTGGTCCTTCGAGCCGTCGTTTATGACGATCACCTCGAAATTCGGATATTCAAGCGCCAGCATCGAGTGCACGCTCTCGACTACGTTCACTTCCTCATTGTAGGCGGGTACCAGGAGCGCGATTGGCGGCGCGACGTCCCCATAACGGCGCCACAGCAGCGCCGAACGCGCGACTGGCGGGCGCTTGGACAGCGCGTAGGCGGCAATAATAAGCTGCAGCAGGTATACCGCCGTCTGCGCCAGCCCTGCCCCAATGATGAACCAGGACAGGATGGAGGCACCCAGGACGATCTCTTGGCTCCAGTCGAACATCAGGCGGCCGGCCCCTCGGCAAGGATCAGCGAGGCGGTGCGCTGGCGGCGCGAGACCTCGCTTGTGGCGATCTCGCGCAGCACCTGCTCTCCCTTCTGGCCGAACGAGCGGAGCGCGTTGGCGGCGGCATAGCGCACAGTCCATGCCTCGTCGTCCATAAGCTGCGCGAGGGGCGCGGCGAGTTCAGACAGGCCGAGGCGGCCCGCCGCATTGGCAGCGTCTGCACGCACATTCCAGCCGCCAATTTCCATCGCCTTGGTCAGGATGGCCGTCGCATTGGGATGTCCGGTCAGCCCGAGTGCCCGCAATGCGGCTGCGGCAACCTCCGATGACGGATCGCCGGCCGCGCGGGCAAAGAAGTCGCCAAACCGGAACCCGCCGTTGCGGGCAAGTGCATCGATTGCGGCCGCTCTAATGAAAGGCACCGCGCCCTGAAGTCTGGCGTAATCCTCAAGTTCGTCGAGCCGCTTCGGCGGAAAGCGCCTGAAAAGCTCGATCAGGCGTCGCGAGCGCTGTCCCGCCACGCCGATCTTGCGCAGCGTTATGACGAGCGGCGGCAAGGCGCCGAGATCGCAGAGCGCGATCGCGACGGCGATCCTGACCTCGCGTGATCCGTCGCGGTCGAGTGCCGAAAGCAGGCTTGCCACTGCGTTTTCCGAACGCAGCGCCGCCAGCATCTCGGTCGCGTGGATGCGTTCGGCGGCGTTGCCTTTTTCCAGTTGGGTACTGACAAGCGCCGGCAGGCCACATTCGTTGAAGGCTGAGAGGAGCTCGTCGTGCTCCTCGCCGCGCAACAGCGAAATAAACTCGAAACCGGCATCGACCGCCACCCTCGCCGGCACCGCAAGCAGCGCCGTCTTCAATGCCTCGCGATCGCGATTTTCGGTGAAGGCGATCAGCGCCGTCAGAAGAAGGCGCCGCTGATCGGCGCCCGTCGTCCCCCGGCGCTCCTGCAATACCCGACGCACGATCAGTAGAAGCATGATCGCCAGGGAAAGGGCACTGAGCAGGATGGATAAGTGCCAGATGTACAACATGATCAGAACCGCGTGGTTAGGCCGAGCCCGAATATGGTTCGGTCGAATGTCGGGCGCTGCTCATGGGCGAGGCTGCCGCGCAGCGTCAGCGGATCGGTGGCGTCCCAGGAGATGCCGCCAAAGACGGTACGCGTCGGCACCAGCGTGCCGTCGGAGATCTCGGGGGCATCTGCATAACCACCAAAAACGTTGACGGCCGGGGTGACTGCAAGATCGGCCCGCAGCACATAGCCATCGGCGCGTGTGCCGATATCGTCGGCTGCGTGAACCCAACGGGCCGAAAGCCCCAGCCGGCCGTCCAGGACATAGGCCTGCACCCAGGGCGAGATTGTGGTGACCTCGGCGGTGACGAAATTGTCATAGCGAGCATCGATGTTGAGCGAGAACGGACCGAGCGCTTTCGCGGGCGCCATGATCTGCCACGAAGCGCCGGCGCCGATCGAATATCGGGCCAGGAAATCGGCATCCGGCGTCGCCGCTGCCAGCACATAGGCCGAAACCGTCGGCGAAAAGGCCTGGTCGATGCGGCCGTCGATCTGAACATCGGTGCGACCGTAGCGGGTCGCCATCCGGGTGTGGCTTGAAATGGTTGTCTGCGGGGTGAGTTGATAGGCAAGGCCAACCGAACTGTCGGTCCAGTCGCCAAGCCCCTCGGTGAGATCGCTGACTTCGCTGCCCAGATCGAGTCGCCATTTGCGCGGCGGCGGCGCAGCCAGCCTTTGCACGATATCGGCAGAGCCCGGCTCGATGGCGAGCGCTTGGCGGTAGGCTTCCCGCGCGGCGAAGTCGTCGCCACGCGCCCGGCGCAGGTCGCCGATCCCCACCAGCGCCTCGGCATTGTGCGAATCTACCGCCAGCACCCGCTGAAAAGACTGCTCGGCCCGCGTGTAATCCTGCTCGAGCAGGGAAATTCGCGCGTCGAGAGCCATCGCCTCGACATTGTCAGGCGCGGTGCCAAGCACATCATCGATCATCGCGCGAGCGCGCGGCACGTCGCCCTGCCAGATCGCCAGGCGCACCTTGCCGAGGCGGGCACCGAGAAGGCGGGGCCTAATGGCCAGCGCCTGGTCGAAGAACTGCCCGGCATGGGCGAATTTCT
>NZ_RZQL01000066.1 GCF_003997935.1 Mesorhizobium sp. M7A.F.Ca.US.006.01.1.1 | reverse complement strand
GCGCAGCGAGCGCGCTTGAAATGATCGCCTGCGTGATGGCAATCCAAGAGGACGTCGTGCCGCCGACCGCCAACTATCGCGAGCCAGATCCCGCTTGCGACCTCGACATCACACCCAATGTGCCGCGCGAGCGCAAGGTGCGCGTCGCCATGAGCAACGCCTTCGCCATGGGCGGTACGAACGCAGTTCTGGCATTCAGGCAGGTGTAGAAGCCATGCAAGACGCCTCATTCGAGGTCACCTGTCGTATCTAGCTGCTTGAGGGGCGGGGCATTGTGATACAGGGAGGGCTGTGGGGTCCCTCCTTCTCGGCCTCGACGATGTGGGAGGAGCCTGTGCGGCGAAACGGGCTAGACGCCCCCAGGCCCAGAACTTGGGCGAAACCAACTCCCACCAAAGCACAGCCGCTTTAGTAGCCGAACAATGAAGCCTCGCTCGACGAGCCGCCGCCTCTACTGTCAGCGGCATCACGCGGTTGAAGCGAACAGCGCAGCGGCTACTGTTTCCCGCACAACTCGGACGGCAATTGGGACAAGTCCGCACATGTCGTCACGTAAGCTGAACGCCGCAGGTACAGCCAAATTGGGGGCGGGGCGTTTCTGCCGTTTTGATAGAATTCTATCAAACTGACAATTTTCCTTGCACGAATGCAAGGAGAGCTCGATTGACTCCCCTCCTTTCTTGTCAAGGATGGGTTTGCAGGCTGCGGTGCGGCAGAAGCCGGACAGAACGGCGACCGGTCGAGTAAAGGCCTGCGCAAACAAGCGCGCATATTGCGGGCGCCCGCACGGAGGAGAAGACGCTCGTCCTGGTGAAAGACAACGATGCTCAGGCGCCATTGCCATTTGCCGAGGGGGTCCGCGCGCCGGAAATTTCGAAGCAACAAAGGTGAGATCGAGAATGATGATGGCGAAATACAACACAGCTCACCGTCCAGTGCAGTTCTACCGGCGGGTGGCGGAGTGGGATGGGCTGCCAAATGGAACGTAAAAAGATCAGCAAGGAGATGCTTGGCGATAGTCAGGCGCTGCGCAAGCTGCGTGAGCACCTTGTCAAGGTGGCCAAGGCGAAGACTACGGTCCTGTTGCGAGGTGAATCCGGAACCGGCAAGGAGCTGGTTGCCAAAGCCATTCACGAGCTCTCGCCTCGCGCCAAGCAGCCCTTCATCAAGGTCAATTGCGCGGCGCTCACCGAGACGCTTCTGGAATCTGACTTGTTCGGTCATGAGAAGGGTGCCTTCACCGACGCGAGCAGTTTGCGCAAGGGGCGCTTTGAGGCTGCCGACAAAGGCACATTGTTTCTGGACGAGATTGGCGAAATATCAGGTTCGTTCCAGGCTAAGCTGCTGCGTGTCCTGCAGGAGCAGGAGTTTGAGCGCGTCGGCAGCAACCACACCATTAAAGTTGATGTTCGCGTGATTGCCGCAACGAACAGGGACTTGGAAACGGCAGTTCAACGCAAGGAGTTCCGGCAAGACCTCTATTATCGCATCAACGTCGTCACTTTACGCGTGCCGGCATTGCGCGAAAGGCGAGGTGATATTCCGCTCTTGGCCGCTCAGTTTCTCAAGAATTTCAATACTGAGAATGATCACACGCTGACCTTCGCTCCCGAAGCGATTGAGGTGCTAATGAACTGCGAATTTCCAGGTAACATCCGAGAGCTCGAAAACTGCGTTCAACGGACGGCAGTTCTGGCGACGGGTCCATCAATCCTCAGAACTGACTTTGCCTGTTACGCGGATCAGTGCTTGGCCGCGGCGCTGTGGAAGAACGGACAGCCGACGTCAGAGAAGTCGACTACGATCGAGCCTTCCGCCGCCTGTGCCGCCCCGCCCGTCGGCGACGGGCAAGCGCCGATAGGCCCTGCCACGACTCGTGGTAGGGTGCCCGATGCCGATACGGTCATTGCTGCCATGGAAAAGTGTGGCTGGGTGCAGGCAAAGGCGGCGCGCCTGCTCGGTTTGACCCCGCGCCAGATCGGCTACGTGCTGAGAAAACGCGGTATCGAGATCAAGCGTCTCTGAAACAACCCGCCGAGCAAGAGCTGGAGCAGGTCAAGCATTGGTGCTCTGGCGCCGAGCCCATCGGCCAGGCTTACGAAGTGGGTGTGAACAGCGCTGCCAAGATTCCGGCCGTGTGCTTTCTACCACCAGTCGTACTGGGGCTCTGCGACTGACAAACTAAAAAGGAGTAATCCTCTGGCGGGACCTGGTCGATACATTAGCTGATGGCTTACCGCTCGATATCACGCAATCTGAGATGGGCATGAAAGTGAGTTCGACCGCTGGACAGTTGCCGACTTCGTCAGGTATTGGCCCCTGCGACCGGTTGATCTCCGATATCCAAATTCTTGGAAGTTGGTCGAGACGAAACTGTCGCCCCGGCTCGTGACCGACCGCGCGCCCGGCAAGATCGAGTTACAAAGTTGCCGAGGCAGTTTGATGTGCGTTCCTGCATCACTGTACGGGACACGACCTGACGGGAGACTATGATGCGTAGCCAAAAAGAAAAGATGCTCGCAGGCGAGTTTTACAATGCGGCGGATCCGGAGATCCAAGCTGACCTGTTGGCAACCGGGGCTTGGCTCAAGCGGTACAATGATACGCTGGGGCAGACCACGGGGCATTGGCATGAGCTTTTGTCCGAGCGGCTGGGAGAGGTTGGGCGCGGAACGGTCATCCGTCCGCCCTTTTTTTGCGACTACGGATTCAATATCCGCATTGGAGCCAATGCCTACATCAACTTCAACTGCGTTATTCTTGACGTGGTAGAGGTCAAAATCGGGCAAGGAACGGCAATTGGGCCTGCTGTGCAGATTTATACCGCCGATCATCCACATGATGCCGAGCAGCGGCAGGCCGGCCTGCAGGTCGGGCGTCCTGTTCACATTGGCAGCCGTGTCTGGATCGGCGGTGGAGCAATCATTCTGCCTGGCGTCACGATTGGTGATAATGCAGTGGTAGGCGCTGGCTGCGTGGTCACACGAGATGTTCCCGCCGGGGCAAAGGTAGTGGGAATTCCTGCTCGCGTGGCCGACCCACATAAACAGGCATAATCAACCTCGTTGACCCTGGAGGTGCATGCGAACTGTCGAAACTGTGCCGAATTTTTGTCGAAGCCATTGAGCGCTGCATATGTTGTCGCGACTCGGGCGCTTCAGTTCTTTTGCCACGGGGGTCACAAGATCATGTGCGTAATGCCGCCGCAACGTGCTCACGTCCCGCAGCAGCGGACCCTTTCACATGGCCCAACGAATTCAGAGCCTACGTTGTGCTGCCACTAGCATTACTGCTCACGAATGTATTCCCAACTGAGTTTTCGCCCTTGGAGGCAAGCAGCGACTCACCAGCAATCGCCGGCCATTAATCCTGGCTAGCATCGACCCCGACGAGGCGAGCCGCGGCGTTGCGGATCGGCATGTCGATGACCGTGATTGCGCCTTCGGCAAGGAAACGACGTTCGTTTCTGGTCAGCGTAGCCGAATCGATCACCGCAAAATGTGGGCCAGTGGAGCGCTTCATCAGCTGTCTGGCATATGTGCGCAGCATCTGATCGTTGAAGCGGCAGCCCACGAAGAAAAAACCCCGGTTGACGCGCCGTTGCTTCACCGCGTCCGGGATCGGCGTCTGGATATCAATTTCGGTTAGGACTTCGACGTAATCGGAATCAGCCACGAGGAAGTTTGCCGCCGGCCTGACGCTGCCGTGCGGCGCATAGAGCACCGTCCTAGCCACTTGTTCGGCCTCGAGTTCTGTTCCTGACAAATCGTAAGTTCTCGTCCAGATGTTACCGATTCCGGTCGCGCGCGTCGTTCCTTGTATCTCGACAACGTCTGTTTGGCCGGCCTCTGCAAGGGCTGCTCGCATGGCGCCATCGTACCAGCTGTCGATGATGACAGACAGTTGAAGGGTTGCGAGCCAGGCGTGAAGAACGGTCGGCTCGGCGGGGGCTGCGAATATCTCCGCCATCCACGCTTGGAGAGTCCGACGATGTCGGCGCTGCTCGATAAACTGCGCGACCGACCACATATTGGTGCGAATCCTGGAAGGGGCAGGCGCCCGCTTGTTGAGGGCCGCGGCGACATCTTCAGGGGTGCAAGGTACAGGGGATTCCGGTGGGTTAAGCTGCAGAAGACCAGGACCGAGATAGGGGATCACTCGATCGGCCTTGAGAGCGCCGTTCAGCAGGTCAATCAGTTTTTTGGCAAAACTGCCCCGGACGACGACGAGATGGTCCCAGCTCAGCATCGTGTTCATACGCGTTTCCTCTCCGCCACTGAACCCACCGGCATCAGGCCCCGTCGGAAATCTTCATCGCCTCGACGGTGATCGGCAAACGCGTGTCGCGCGGAAGGTCGGGCAGCATGAGCCGCCAACCGTTCCTGAGCGTCACGGTCCCGCCCCATAAGTCAGCGTTCTCAATCTCGGTGATCGGCTCTTCGAGATCCTTCTTGGGGACATAAGCCGACAAGCCAGTAGCGGTCCTGCGAATCATTACTTTCATCCGGCTGTTCCCCCGTTGGAAATGCCTTCAGCTCCGCAGGGAACCTCGACTTTGTCGAGGCTAATGAGTTCGCGCGCTCGCATGCCGACGACCGTGCCACGATCGATCCATTCGACCGCATAGATGAAGAATTGCTGGAGAAAGGTTCCAATGTCGCGCACGTAGCCTTCGTCGCCCTTCCGCACGAGGTTTTCGCCGATCTCCTTGCCGGGATAGGTGCCGTCGTTTTTTATGTGGCGTATCGCACGGACCCGCTCACCCTGCATGAACCGTGGCGGTCTGCCGATTTCGACCTCCTGTTCGCGTCTGGACCACATGCTGTCCATTCCTTTCTCGAGGCTTTTGTTGTGGTCGCGGGTTGCAGGCGTCGTCGTGCGGCGAACCCGACCGTTTCGGTAGGAATCAAGCGGGAACGCAGGTTTTCGGTACCGGACAGACCGACACGCATTGCTGCGTATCGAAGGCCTCCTTGCATTCGGTGCACTTGTTTGGATCGATCACATAGGCGTCGCCCTTGAACTTGATCGCTTCCGAAGGACATTCGAACTCGCAGGCCCCGCATTGGGTACATTGGGATGCGATGATCTTTAAAGCCATTCTAACTCCTGGTTATCGGACGAGACGGCTCAGGCCGTCGCCGCTAGTGGTCTGATCCCAAACTCTGCCGCGTAAAGTGCGCTGACTGCGGTCTCGATGTAGTCATGGCCATAGGCGTCGGTTACGCGCAGTCCAACTCGCGAGAGTTGTTCCTTCGGGCGATTTCCGATCTTGGCGCATAGCACTATGTGTATGCCTTCGAGCGCTGCGATGACGCCCTCGAGGATGGCGTCTTCGCCCCCGCCTCCGAGGCAATACCGCTCGACCTTCCGATGCCCGACCAAGCTGATCCCTCTAGGCGAGACTTCATAAACCTGGAATTCCTTCGCGTGGCCGAAGTGTTCGTTGACCCGTCCACCTCCCTTAGTGGCCACCGCAACCAGAAGCGACTTTTCGGAGTCTGTTGCCTTGACCATACCGATGGCCTCGCTCCTCGCCGCCTCATGATCACGGCGCTCGTGTGCGACCACCTGCCGATAGGCCTGACGCTTGCCAGCATCGTAGGCGACATCGTCGGGAATACCGTCCAGCGTGAATTCCTGGCCACGATCTTCACCGAGCAGGCCGACAGCATCTGCCCGGCACTGCCGGCAGTGGCGCATCAACTTGGCGCCACCTTCAAGTCGATCCTGAAGAGCCATCATCTCCGTTGCCGTTGGGCCGCGCTGCCCGATGAGTCCGTAGTGGGTACCGTGCGCCGGGTCCGAAATCAGAGGCATCACGTTGTGCAGAAACGCGCCCCGCTCCCTGACCATTTTGTTCACCTCAAACAGGTGCTGGTCGTTCACTCCAGGAATCATCACCGAGTTGATTTTGGTGAGGATGCCGCGCGCGCTCAGCATCTCCAGGCCCAGCATCTGCCGCGCGTGCAAGATTCGAGCGGCTTCGATGCCGAAGTAGCGGCGATTTTCATAAAAGATCCATGGATAGATCTTCGCGCCGACTTCCGGGTCGACCATGTTGATGGTGATCGTCACGTGATCAACATTCATTTCGGCAAGCTCGGCGACATGGTCCGGCAGCACGAGCCCATTAGTGGAGACGCACAGCTTTATGTCGGGGATTTCCCTGATGACGCGGTCGAACGTTGCCTTCGTTTTCTCCCAATCGTAACAGGCATCCCCCGGCCCAGCGATGCCAAGAACCGAAAGCTGCGGAACTTTGTTGGCAACGGCGATGACCTTGCGTAGCGCTTGGTCGGGCGTCAACTTCTCAGACACAACACCAGGCCGGCTCTCGTTGGCGCAATCGTATTTGCGATTGCAATAGTTGCACTGGACATTGCAAGCCGGCGCGACCGCCACATGCATACGCGCGAAATAATGATGCGCTTCCTCCGAAAAGCAGGGGTGATCCTTGATCCTTTCCCAAATAGCCGGATCCTCTTCGCCCGGGCTGGTCGGCGACGAGCCGTAGGAAGACGATGCGCAGCCACCGGATTTCGCGGCTGCCAGAAGACCCTCGGATGTCGTGCTAGTCGGCCCCTCAATCGAAACTGTCGGTGAGGACATCAAACGGCTCCGTTGCTGGTAACGTCGCGGTTCAAGGTGCAAGAGCCATACCAACTGAAAAAAGCGGCTTCAGTTCACTATTCGGGTCGATATCGCATTGTGTCAGGCCGGCGCGACACAATTTTGTCCTGCTTGCGACAGTGCAAGTCCAAATCCGTTCAGAAGCACGAAGCACTCCTTGTCGCGCACAGGGCGCGCAAGACCACTGGCCTGACGATTGGCTCATCAGGCTCTTAGAAGTTCCTTCACCTCGATACTATGCCGGCGTATCGCCTAGCCGACTTGTCGCAGCTTGAGGCCGAGAATTCGAGCCGCATTAGCCTGAACCCAGCCGGCCTTCTCCATTGTGTCGATCAGCCGTCACGCTTCGTCCGCCGCGGTCCCAGCCCCCGTCCGGCCGTATCGTTAGAATCGCAAGTGGCCATCTCGTGTTCAGGCGGGCGCCGATGCGCCGAACCGGCATCGTGCTGGCCCGTGAGAGCTCGTCGATGACATTGCCACGTTCCGAAAGATTGGTTCCTTCCAGAGGAGAACGCCAAGCACGCAGTTCTCCGGCTCGCGGACGTTGCCGGGGAAATAGCATTGCGAGATCAGCTCAACTGCCGACGGCGCAAAGCCATGGTTCTCCATATTTCAAGGGTAAGCGCTGTGTCCTTCCAGGAGGACCCGCGATCTGTGGGCCTGCCGATTCTGAGGTGGATCGGAGATCGGCTTGTGTCTGAACTTGAACTTACGATTGACCCTGAGCGGCAGCCTCGGCGTTTTCGAGGGTGATCAACGGCGCTGTTGGTCGGCGGCATTGGTCGATGGACGACAAGGCACGGAGTCATCTCCGAGACCCTGGAGCCGACGCGGTGATCTCGGAGGTTGCCCGGCGCTACGGGCTGCGGCCGCGGCGGAACGCTCGCAAGCTTGCGACGTCGGCAGGACAGGCCACTCCCGCCTAGTGGTTTCGGTGGCGCCACCGGAACGACCCGTTGGGCCTACATCCTTGCACCAGAGCTCAAGGCCACGGCCTGAGAATCGGCCGCCGCTCCCCCTACTTGGTTCCTCAGCCGACAGCGCTAAGAAGGAGAGCAACTTCCGTCGGCGCGAGGATCATTGCGTCGTGGCCAGTGGCGAGTTCCTGCCACGCCCAGCCATCCTGCTTCGCGACCCATTCTCGCGCTCCCGCCATCGGCGGGTGGAGTGGATTAGTGCAGACGACATAGGTTCGGGGTCTGCCGTTGCCGAGCGGGTGCTCGAGCTTAAGTCCGCTTTCGTAGGTGCCTGCCGGATGCGGTGTTATCCGGCGCCGCACCCAGTCCGTGAGCGAGTGTCCCTCGGGAGTGCCGAATGCTGTTGGCGGCGGAGTCGGCATGAAGATACCCCGTCCTTCCTCCGCAACCAATTTTCGACGGGCGGCGACGATGTCGGGGGGCATGGTGCTGAATACACTTTGACCGCTCTCGACGATGGCGCCGTCGAGATAAACGAGATGGCTGATATGGTCGGGTATCCGGTCGGCGGCGCCGGTGATGCTGATGCCGCCTAGACTGTGACCGACAAGGATCACATCGCTCAGCTCTTCCGTTACAATGTGGTTGACGATGTCGGTCACGAATGTGTCGGGCGTGATGTCCTTGCACAGCAAACGTGCGCGTTCGCCGACACCTGTCTGGGTAGGCGTGGTCACGTGGCATCCCATCTTGCGAAGATTGGCGGCGACGTCCCGCCAACACCATCCGCCATGCCAGGCACCATGCACTAGCACATACGTCTTTATCATGGATTGTGCCGTTCCATTTGCTCACCGGCCGTTGTGGCTGCCATCCGGCACGATGGCCGGACATTGTCCAAAGGGGCTCGACCACGTTACCGGTGGTAAGTCCGGCACAGGCGCCCCGTGGCCTGAGGATACCCCTACCAAGTCGAGGAAACTTGAATTGCGAAACCCAATATTCACTAGCTCTTTGCAAGTGGATGGAGAGGCTCATGGTGTGCCGCAGTTGCTCGCTGCCGGCATGCTCTTGGCACCGGCTGATCATCCGAACTTGAACAGGACACCAAAGCCGCCGCGCGGATAGTTCCACTCGATGTCGCCGCCTTTCTCGCACAATATCCGGCAGGTGCCGCATTCCATGCAGCCGTCGGCGGTGATCTCGACTTGACCCTTGTCATTCAACTCATAGCATTTCGCCGGACAGACGTAGGTCAACGCAAGCAAGTTCGCGCTTGGCTTGTCGTGCGGTCGCACTATGATATGGGGGCGGCCGGAATCGACCAGATAGCGGTTCTGGTAAAGTTTGTCCTCGACACGAACCTTCGTCACTGCGATCGTCATCTTGTACCCTCTTCAGCGCCATGCCAATGCCAGGCGGACCGCGTCGCTGACCAACCCCCAGCGCGAGCGCGCGTTGATGAAGGCGGCCGTGGTGTTCTTTTCCTTCTCGATCTTCGGCGTGCCGTCGACACGCATGAAGGTCTGAGCGGCATGCGACATCAACCGCGGATAGCTGTCAAAAAAGTTGCTGGAATTGGTGTGGAGTAAGGCTGGCATGTCCTTGTATTTCTTAAGATCCTTGATCACAAAGGAGTCATCCAGCATCGTCTTGTAGAGCGCAAGGTTCGCTTTGGTCATAGGACCGTTGCGGCTTTTGACTTTGATGATCGCCTCAGCCGCGACACGACCCGAGGTCATGGCAAGGTTCGAACCCTCACGGTGAATGGCATTGTTCAGTTGCGCTGCGTCGCCGACGATGACCCAACCGTCGCCGAATAGCTGCGGAATGGCCCTGTAACCACCTTCGGGGATAAGATGGGCGGCATATTCTTTCACCTCCGAGCCAGCGATCAGCGGCCGGATCGAAGGATGGTTTTTCATCGCATCCAGGAGGGCGGACGGGCTCTCCATCGTCGCGGCGAAATCCGAGACCAGGCAGCCGATGCCGAGTGAAATCGACTCCTTATTGGTGTAAAGGAAGCCGAGCCCGGCCATGCTGCGAGAGATCGTGCCCACGGCCTCGATTACGCAGCCTTCATCGCCCTTCACCCCGAACCGCTGGCCAATGACCTCTTCGGGCAAGAAATGCATTTCCTTGACGGCAATCGCCACGGTCTCCGGCTTCGGCATCTCGCGCAGGCCTGCGCGAGTGCCAAGCAATCCCGACACCCCTTCTGCGAGAACGACCACATTCGCGAAGACCACTCCGCCAGCCCGGTCTGTGCGGACGCCGATCACCTTGCCATTGCCATCACGGACGAGTTCCGTCGCGGTCGTCTCACACAGGACCGTCGCGCCAGCCTCGCGCACCTTGCGGGAAAACCATTTGTCGAACTGGGCGCGGATGATCGTGTAGCGGTTGGGTTTCGCCTCATTGAAGTCGTCCGACCGGTAATGAATTCCGGTGTGAGACGTGTCGTCCATCACCCAAAGTCGCTGTTCGACCAGGTGCCGCTCGAGGGGCGCATCATCCCGGAAGTCCGGGATGATCTTCTCCAGCATGTTCGCGTACATTATGGCACCCTGGACGTTCTTAGAGCCCGGATATTCCCCGCGCTCCAACTGCAGGACCTTCAGCCCCTGGCTTGCCAAAGTGTAAGCAGCTGCGTTTCCAGACATGCCGGCTCCGACCACAATGGCATCGAATTGTTCAATCATGTCCTCTCCCTCAACTCGCAAGCTTGTCTCGACTGTGCGGCGACAGCCGCCGGGTGAAGGCTTCCGTCAGTGCGGGCAGGAAGCGGATTGCATCCGTGACGATCCCGAGGTGGGCGAACTCGAAAATCGGCGCGTTCGGATCGGTGTTGATCGCGACGATGAGATCGGCCCCCTCGACCCCAACTCGGTGCTGGATGGCGCCGGAAATTCCGGCCGCGATGTAAAGCTTCGGTCGAATGGTCTTGCCAGTTTGTCCAATCTGTCGATCAGCCGGCATCCAGCCCTTCTGGACCAAGGGGCGCGAACAGCCATGCTCGGCGCCGATCGCTCGGGCAAGATTCTTCACAAGCTGAAGGTTCTCCGCCGCTCCGAGACCGAGGCCTCCCGCAACCACGACATCCGCATAGGCAAGATTTGCCATTGCCGACTGGTTATCCGGTAGGAAGCCGAGGACTTTGGTGACGATATCGTCCTCAACGAGCGACAGCTTGTGCCGCATGACACGCCCGACCGGCTTATCCACCCGTTGCGGCATAGGCATGACCCTTGGTCGCACCGTCGCCATTTGCGGCCGGTAATTTAGTGTATAGATCGTACACAACAATGAGCCACCAAAAGTCGGACGGGTCGCGGCGAGTGAACCGTCGGAATCTACATCAAGTTCGGTGCAGTCGGCCGTGAGCCCCGTCTGCAGGGTCGTCGCTACCGAGCCTGCAAGATCCCTGCCCAGTGTGGTCGCGCCGAGAAGGAGGATTTCGGGTTTATGGGTATTGACCAGATCCGTGAGCGCCTTGGCGAACGGCTCGTTCCGGTAGTCGGCGAGCGGCGGCGCATCGACGATGTAGACAAGATCCGCCCCGTAAGCGAAGGCCTCGGCAACAGCGTCCTCGACCATCTCGCCCGGCGGTCCCAGCACGACGCCCGCGAGCTGGACTTCAAGCTTGTCGGCTAATTTGCGGCCTTCGCCCAGCAGTTCGAATGATACAGGATGCACATTGCCGCGTTCGAGCTCGAGGAAGACCCACACGTGCCGGTAGTCTTTGAAACGGTCGGGAAGTTCTTTCTTTACACCGGCACGGCCGGGGGCAATGCGAGGGGTAGTTTGGCTTGCGGTCGACATTTTCTGCTCCTGGCCGTCACGTGCCGCTGTTGAAGGCCAGCTCATGTTCCAGCGCCGGCCGGCGGGTTAAGATATCGGCGATGAGTTCATCGGCTATGTCCTGCAAGCCCCTTTCCGCGGTGTCGATCTGCGCCGCCCTTTCTGCCCGTGCGGTGGGGGCGAAAACACGCTTGACGACTGTAGGCGAGCCACGCAGACCGCACCGGGTGAGATCGTCAATGCCGGCGTCGGCTGCAGTCCACTTCACGACTTGGCTGCGCGCCGCGCACAGAGCCTGCTGGAGCGAGCCCCGGCGGATTTCGTTGGTGTCTTCCAGCATGGTAATGAGGCAAGGGAGTCTGCTCTTCAGCAACTGGGTGCCGCCTTCGGCGCGACGAGCGACTTCGATCTCTCGCGTATCGAGATCGATGGAGGCAATCTTCGCGACATAGGTAAGTTGCGATAAATCTAGGCGCTTGGCTATGCCCGGTCCGACCTGGGCGGTATCGCCGTCAATCGTCTGCTTGCCGGTGAAGACGATGTCCGGCCTGCCGAAAGTCTCCCCAATTTTTGCGATTGCTTGCGAAAGAGCAAAGGAAGTCGCCAGCGTATCGGATCCGGCAAAATAGCGGTCCGTCAAGAGAACTGCTCGGTCAGCACCGTAACCGAGCGCCTTTCGCAGCGAGTCCTCCGCCATGGGCGGACCCATTGTGAGCACAGTAACCTCGCCACCATGAACGTCGCGCAGTTTGAGCGCTTCTTCGAGGGCGAACAGGTCGTAAGGATTGATGATGGTCGGAACACCCTGACGCATGATCGTGTTCGTCACCGGGTGCACGCGGATCTGTGCCGAATCCGGCACCTGCTTGATGCAGACTACGATATGCATTGGCGGTTTCTCTAAGCTCCCAGTCCGGATTCGTGCTTGGCGGTTCACCTCATTGCCTGCATCGTTCATGCCAAGTCGTCTTCCTGCCTCTATTCCAGAAGGTGGCTTCGTTTGCTTCCGAGGAGGCGTCATGAGGACTGGATTTGTCGACTTCTCGACATTGTCGCGTCGCAGCCGTGTCGGGCTCATTACTTTCCGAACCGCTTCAGTGCAGAGTCGAGCGGGACGAAGGCGCGGCCAGGTGCGGGACATATGTTTGGATCGTGGTCCCTTAGCACCTTGAACACACGTTGCGTGAGCGGCGAGGAAGTCGCGAAATCTTCGTAGGCGCGTTCCAGCTTGGCGCGCACCCGCGCGGCGATTACCTGGTTAGGCAGACCGGAGAAATCTTCTTCGGCAAGGTATTGGCCCACGCGCTTCATGATATGGAGCCGCGAGACATTCATCACTTTCGGGTCGTAGGAGACGTCAAGGCAGGCGAAGAAGTCCTCCGCGGCCGACAGGCCCTTCAGTCGCGCTAGGATATCGGTGCGATCGATCGGGCGGCTATCAGCGGAGCAGTTCATTGTATTCTCCCGGCGCGAAATTGTGGTGTCGATGCATTGGTGACATTGCTGACGGCGTGCCGACCTCTGGCACGGCGGCTGGGCAAGAGACTTGGCGATCTCAAGCTTTTCTGAAGTGGTGAAGGCGACCCCGAGTTTAACTGCTCTCCTTGCGCAGGGTCGTCACGTTGAGGAAGACCTCACGGCTCGTCGGCTATTGTGCCGCTCGGACCCGGGCCGGAATGAAGCTGTTCTGCACCTCGCCCGCACAGTCCAGCACTGGGAACGGCCCGTAGCTTCTCGGTGATCGCAGGCAGGACCTCAAGCACGCGGTCTACGTCATCTTCGCCGTTGTCACGCGACAAGGAGAAGCGGACTGCCCCACATGCCGCGTTCATAGCGATCAGAACATGGCTCGGTTCCAGTGAGCCAGAGGCACAGGCGGACCCGGCGGAACAGGCGATTCCCAGCCGGCTCAGGACAATTGGAATTGCATCGCCTTCGATACCTTCGAATCCAATGTTTGCAGTGTTTGGCAATCGCTCTTGCGGATCGCCGTTGATGGATGTGTTTGGGATGCGCTGGATGATCCCGTTCTCAAGGCGGTCGCGCAACCATTTTATTCGTTTTGTCTCGTCCATGAATTTCAAGGCGAGTTCGGCCGCCATGCCCAGTCCGACTATGCCGGGTGTGTTTTCAGTGCCTGCACGCCGGTCGCGCTCTTGGTGCCCACCCTTGATCATGGAGGAGAAGCGCACGCCACGTCTTACATAAAGCGCGCCTATCCCCTTTGGACCATGCAGCTTGTGGGCGGAGAGCGACAGCATGTCGATCGCGGTCGATTTCAGCTCAATCGGAAGCCTTCCGACCGCCTGCACTGCATCAGTGTGGAAAAGCGCGCCGACTTCCCTGGCTAGATCGGCAAGCTTAACCACGGGAAAGATCGTACCGGTCTCATTGTTCGCCCACATTATCGAGACGATTGCCACTTGTGGGGTGAGGGCGGTTCTGTAGGCGTCCAGGTCGAGCCGGCCGTAGTGATCGACTGGGATAATGTGCACCTTGACGCCGCGCGTCTTCTCAAGGTGCGCGCACAACTTCAGAACGGCCGGATGTTCAACCGCGGAAGTCACTATTTCCGTTCGGTCGGGCATCACCTCCAGCGCCGAAAGGATGGCTGTACTGTCGCTTTCAGTCCCGCCCGAGGTGAAGATGATCTCGTCCTCGAATCCCGCGCCGATGAGGGCTTGCAACTGTTGCCTCGCCTTTCTCACGGCTTCAGCAACCGATGCGCCATAGGCGTGCATGGACGAATGATTGCCAAATTGCTCCGTAAAGAAAGGCAACATCGCTCCAACGACTGCAGGATCAACCCGCGTCGTTGCGTTGTTGTCGAGATAGACAGGGTTCATGGGAGTGATCCTTCAACTGCTGAAATGATTCAAGGGTAGTCGGGCCATTGAACCTCTGGCGCATATCGTATCTGGTAAGGTGGGCGGCCGGGGGAGCGATGGCTTGGCTGACCGGTCGCTGTCGACATTGCCCTTTGGTGGCGGCATCCGCCGGGAATTCAGCTGTTTCGGGCAATTTTGTTTGCTTGCCCACGGCAACGATCGATGATCGCGATTTGGTGCATCACCGAACGCAATTGTTCCGGGCCGACAGTGCGTGTCGGCCGGTTCCAGAGCGCCGGCGGTTACCGGTTCGACGCAGTATTCCTTGGCGTCGCTATAGTCGAACATAGCCTGTTCCCTCGCAATCATTTGCAGGACTTGCCGCAGCCGCACGTCTCACGCGCATTGGGGTTATCGAAAACAAAGCCGGATGTTTCGAGCCCAGTGACGAAGTCCACGGTCATGCCGGCGGCATGGGGTTGGGAGCCTCTATCCATGAACACCTTGAGCCCATCTCGCTCGATGATCGCATCGCCCTCACGTGAGACGCTCTCCAGGCCCATTGAGTATTGGAAGCCGGCGCAGCCGCCGGCATGGACCATGATGCGAAATCCTTCCGCCGGCTCGCTGGCGCGGTAAAGAGCGGCCTTGATGGCGGCAACAGCGTTGTCGGTGAGCGTAATCATGGCTCGATTTCTCCTCGGTCCGGCGTTTTCGTGGATCATCTCGCATGGACCGTGCCAAAGGGAAGACGTGTCAAAAACCGTAGGACATCCCGACGTCTCTTATGCTCGATTGCTGGGGAGACGTCCGACAACCGACACTTACTGTCGGGTTTGTCGCGTCCGCGTCACAGGAAGGGCGCCTGAGTTCGCGATGCACTCACGCGTAAAGCAATGAACAGAGCCAAAGATGTTCAGAGCTTGCCGCGGAGCAACTGGCACGATTTTTGTGAAGCCTTCGTTGCGGCGGCAAAATTGCCGGCCGATTCACCTTTGGGTTGCCCTCGCAATCGAAGAACGAAGGAAAGCAATATGATCCATCAGACCCGCCTTGGTGGGAAAGCAGCACCGCCGGTGGTACCCGAATGCTCGATCGGCCGATTGGCGCCGACCACCCAACAATCGCTCGCTACCGGCGATTGGCCGCTGACCGCCCGGAGACAGGATTCGACTGGCATGTGCCTGACGATCGATCGCGTCCGCCGTGCACATCCCTGAGGCCCGTTTTTCGATCGATCGTCAAAAGAAGAACGGGGCAGGGGTAAAAACATGGATCAGCGCAAGAAGCGGTCGCCCAACGAAATCCGGCGTGCGTGGGAAGTCTGTCCGAACATTCCCGCGCGTGATTTCGCCGCCCAATTGGCCATTTCGGAAGCGGAACTGGTCGCGGCCCATTGCGGTTTCGGCGCGGCACGCATCGACCCGCGCGTCAATCACCTTCTGACGGGCCTCGAATTCGTGGGCGAAGTGACGGCGCTGACCCGCAATCAAGGTGCCGTGCACGAAAAGATTGGCGTCTTCAACAGAGTGATAACCGGCAACAATCACGCCATGGTCCTTGGTGACGAATTCGACCTTCGCGTCTTCCCGCAGGCTTGGAGGTATGGTTTCGCTGTTGAAAGGCGCCATCGCGGCGGAATCCAGCGCAGTTTGCAATTCTTCGACGCCGCCGGCGCAGCAGTGCATAAGGTGCATCTCAGGCCGGTCTCCAACCTTCATGCCTATCGAAAGCTGGTGGCCGAGCTCGTATCCGCCAACCAGGAGCCGACCATGTCGCTTAAGGCGAGAGTAGCCGACCTGGGCGCGAGGACTGCGGACTGGGCCGGCACGGTGGACGACCTACGCGAGTACTGGAGCCGGCTGACTGACGTCAACCTTCTAAAGACGCTCAAGCTCAGCCGCTGCCAGGCTTTGCGCATGGTCGGCCAGGATTACGCTTGGCTGCTCGACAATGCCGCAGTTGGCGCCGTGCTCCAGCGTGCGGCCGAAGACGAATTGCCGATCATGTGCTTCGTCGGCAACCGAGGTTCTATCCAGACCCATTCCGGCTTAATCAAGTCGGTCAAGCAGATCGGGCCGTGCATCCATGTGCTGGACGAAACGTTCCGGCTGCATCTCAGGACCCACCAAATCCGTGAGGTTTGGGCCGTGCGCAAGCCGACCAATGACAGTCACGTCACCTCGCTCGAAGCATATGGGTCCGACGGCAAGATCATCATCCAGTTGTTCGGTGCGCGCAAGGAAGGCGAACGCGAGCGCGACGACTGGCGGGTTCTGGCGGAAAACCTGCCTCGTTTCCCCGACAGCTACATGAGAAAAGACCGATCGTCGTCGGTGGGACGCCGGCGCCCATCTGCCTCCGCAGCCAGTAGCCGGGCATTGAAGCCGAGACCGGGGACACGATGACGCAATAAGCGCGCTGTATTATCGCAACGCGATGAGCAGGAAGCAATTTGGCGCTGCCCCATCGACCGCATGGTTACGACGAAGCCGCGGCCTTTGGGCCGAGCTCAGAGGTGACAATAGCGTGAACGCCGCCGACCGTCACTCCCCACCAGGCGGTCAGGTTTTGCGGTTCGGGCCGAGCAAAAATACTGTCAAGACAGCGAGGAACGTGGCAACCGCGCTGTAGACAAAGACACTGGCAATACCCGTGTGATCCACCAATAGGCCACCGCAAGTTGTGCCGGCTGCGATGGCCACTTGGAAGGTTATGACCATCAGTACACCAGCGCTCTCGGCCTGTTTCGGAGCGGCGCGTAGCACCATCCATGTCTGCAATCCGACCGGGACCGCGCCAAAAGCAAAGCCCCATACGGCAACTGCAATTGCCGAGGTCAAGGCCGATGCTCTCATGGTCAGGAGCGAGACAGCGGCTACGGCAATGAGCAGGGGCGGCAGGGCCGCGACCGCCTTGAGACTGTGTTTGGTGAGGAATGCGCCGGCTAAATTGCCGAAGACGCCGGCCGTGCCAAAAGCAAGGAACACGAGCGGGATTGACTTCTTGTCGAGCGCAGGAACGCTCTCGAGAAAGGCGCGGATGTAGGCGAAGCTGGCAAAATGGCCGGAAGCGACCAATAGCACGACTAGCACCGCAACCTTCATCGCCGGATTCTTCGCGACATCCAGCGGACTGCGGAATCTGCGCACTTCGATCGGAGGCAGTGGCGGAATGGTTACGAGTTGCACGAGCAGCGCAACGGCACTCACGATTGCGGCGACCTTGAACGAGGCTCGCCATCCCCAAATGTCACCGACATAAGCGCCGATTGGAGCCGCGCAGACGGAGGCGACAGAAACGCCGGTGAGGATGACCGACATGGCGCGCGGCATGAGGTGACTTGGAACCAGCCGCATCGCCAACGCTGCCGAAATTGACCAAAAACCACCAAGCGATATGCCAAGGACGACGCGTGCCGCCAGCAAAACCGGCAGCGACCCCGCAACCTCCGCCAGAACGTTCGACAGGATCAGCAGGAGCGTCATCGCCCAGATGACGACCCTGCGGTCCAGACGCTTTGTCACGATGGCGATTATCGGTGCCGAGATCGCCGCGACGATTGCGGCCGCTGTTAGCGCCTGTCCAGCCGTGCCCGTGGTGATACGGAGATCATGCGCGAGCGGTGTCAGAACGCTGGCGGGCAGAAACTCTGCCGTCACAAGCCCGAAGGTGCCGAAGGAAAGCGAAATGATGGCACCCCATGCAGGGCCAGAACGTTGATAGGGACTTTCTGGGTCAAGCCGATCTCGGTCGAACAAAGCCGCGTCCACTAAATCTGTCGCCGATTCGGTCATGAATGAGTTCTCCGGCTAGGAGCTGTTGCAGCAGGGGTGGCTACATCGCCGGGGATCAAAGCCGCGAGACCTTCCGGCGGCGGCCAGTCGGCATCAGTCGAGGCCTCGGAGCCCGACGCATCCGAGGCCTCATCGGAGGGCCGACGGACCCAACCGTCGACAATGCGGGAGAGTTCTCGGCGCGGTCGCATCGATCGCATTCGTCGAAGTGCGGTCTGTTCACTGCGAACCAAGCAAGCCGAACGCGGTGTCCTCGATCGAGGCCTTGATGGGGGGATGATCGACGATCTCTATATTGCTTTGAAGCAGGAAGTTCCGTCGCCATATGTGGTTATCCTGGCAGCCAGAATTGAGCGGTTGTCGCAAGCACCAAGGCGGTCGCAATGAGTGCAACGAGGCGGAAGTCTGATCGATGGCTGCGGTTCGATGGCCGCGCGATCGACAAAATTGAGGTGATGAGTTATCCCTTTTGAAGCCGTTGCTCCCAATTCTGGGATAAGGTAATTGCAGGCGGTCCCAGCAACGTCGGGCGGCCTTTTTGGTGATCGAATTCATGGGACGACACTCTCGGTCCGTGACGCATCTGCGAATGACTCCGCAAGTTCCGTGCCATCAACGACAAATCTGGCTCTGCTGAGCGGGTGGTGGAGGCACGAGCGTGGGCTATCCCAAGAGCTTGCCGCAAGGTTGTTCGAAGTTGAGGTGCCGGATAGACCGCAAATATGTCGGGCGGCCTGGGGTTGGCCAACACGAAGATGCGCAAGTTCAAAAGGACGAGCTGAACCCTTGCCGATATCCATCCGAGGCTGATCTGGAGAAGGTCAAGAACTGCGTCTTGAAGGCTTCCGCCGCACCGGCAAATGCTAAGCCAAGGTGCTGGGCAAGATGGACAGGGCCATCCAACCCGTCGACTGGACGCTCATTAATGGCGTCGGTGTGGCTCTGTAGCTGGCGAGAAAAACGCCCTGCTGAAAGACAAAAGCTCGTGTGGCCGGCTCTGAAGGACGGCCAATGAGGCATGCGAGGAGAGGCTATAGTCCATTCGTGTAGACTGATCTTGTCCTACGGAGGCGGCTAACCACCCCGCCAGACATCATCGAGGGGAGCGCCACTAGGCTCACCCCAAGTGTTGGTCGTTTCCACCTGGTGACCTCGGCCAAGTCACCAAGCCGCTTAGCGCAAGCTTTCGAACTGGATGCTCCCCGGGCACATGATCGGCTAGCGATCCCACCAGTTGAGTTGCTCCAAGTCGCTGTCTAGCATTCTACATTCTGTGTCCGACGCTGGACAAGAATGTTGCAATCCCGACCAGCAAGTCAGCGCAGGCGCCACCTGTTGCCCAGCAAACGGCAAGGATTATCGAAAGACGAATTCGGCACGGAGCTTGCACCGACGATTGCATGCAAATGCCGACAGCATCTCATGAACGGTCTCTCGATTCTGGCGCGGTTAAATCGCGGCCGGTTCCAGATCATGTCCCGCCCGAAATGGTGAGGGACTTCAACCTGTTTACGTCGCCCGGCATGTTGCCGACGGCTAACGGGGATCCGCATGCAGCGGTTGCTTGCGTTCATGCCGGGCCTCCGATCTTTTATTCAACCAGCAACACGCGCGACGGTCGGGGTACCTGGGTCATCACTCGCGCGAGCGACCAGCGCCGGGTGCTGCAGGACACCGAAACGTTTTCCAGCCATCGCAGCATCTTCGCCTCTGTGCTCGGCGAGAGCTGGCCGATGATCCCGCTTGAGCTCGATCCGCCATTCCACGGTGTTTTTCGCTCACTGCTCAATCCGCTGCTTTCGCCAAAGCGGGTAATGGCATTGGAGCCGGCTGTCCGGGAACGAGCGATCAAGCTGATCGACAGGATCGCCGCATCAGGCACGAGCTGCGACATCATGAAGGATTTTGCAGTTCCGTTCGCGGTCAATATCTTCCTTCGCTTTATTGGGCTTTCGGACAACGGACTAGAAACATTTGTCGGCTGGGCTAGAGATCTGCTCCACGGCGATAAGGAGCAACGACCACCCGCAGCCCGGACGATCGTGGCCTTCATCGACGAACTTGCCACCGAGCGCCGCAAGGAGCCGGTCGATGATTTCATGACCTTCATCGTGAAGGCAAAGGTCGAGGGTCGTCTGCTCAGTGACGAAGAAGTCCGTGGCATCGGCGTGCTTGTGTTCGTCGCGGGACTCGACACGGTCTCAGCAGCCATATGCTTCGACTTGGCCCATCTCGCGCGCAACCCCAAAGATCAGGAATTGCTACGAAGCGAACCTGACCGGATTGCCGTCGCTGCGGAAGAATTGCTGCGCGCCTATTCGACCATTCAGATGATCCGAGTGGCAACGAAGGATGTCGACTTCAAAGGCGCGCCGATCCGCAAGGGAGATTATGTTTCCTGTGCCACGATGATTGCCAATCGTGACCCGGCGGAATTCGAATGCCCGAATGAGATCGATCTGGCGCGCGAGGACAACCGGCACGCTGCCTTTGGCTATGGTCCCCATCGTTGTCTTGGCTCACACCTTGCCCGGCGGGAGATTGTCATTGGCCTGGAGGAGTGGCTGGCGCGCATCCCAGCCTTTCGGATCAAGACAGGGACTGAACCTATCACCTTCGGCGGCCATGTGTTCGGGATCGAGAATCTGATCCTGGAATGGTCCTGAAGTTTCAGCCAACGACATTGGAGTTCGCTATGCGTGTCGTCGTACATAAAGCCAGATGCCAGGGTCATGCGCGCTGCTGGGCGCGGGCGCCGAGAGTCTTCAAGCTTGATGACGCCGGCTACATCTTGCCCGGTGATATTGATGTTGCCGATGGGGAGCAACTGCTTGCCTCAAAAGGGGTACGAGCCTGCCCCGAACAAGCTCTGGAAGTTGACGAGCCCCCCGCTAACTCAGTTGTAGAGAGAGACACACGCAAAGTGCAGACTGGCATCGGGAAGGACAAAACAATCATACAATTCGCGACAGACCCTGTCGACCACGCGAAAATTACCGAACTGCGTGACCGAGAGGCGATCCGCAACTGCCTGTATCGGTACTGCCGCGGGATAGACCGCGCCGATGAGGCGGCGCTGCGTAGCGCATACTGGCCCGAAGCGTATGACAGGCACGGTCCCTATTGCGGACCGGCAGAGGACTTCATCCAATTTGCTCTCGGTCTGCCGGGGCACCGTAACATCCATCAAATCACGAACAGCCTGATCGACTTCATCAGTTCAGCAGAGGCCGCGGTCGAGAGCTATTTCACCGCGCTGCAACGCGGACCGGATACAGACCAAGAAATACGTCAGACGCTGCTTTGCGGCCGTTACTGCGATCTGTTTCAGAAGAGGCAGGACGAGTGGCGAATTGCGGAACGGACAGTCGTCTACGATTGGGTTGAGGAGCAAATCCCGCCAGCGATTCTTGAGGCAGATAGGTTCGGCCGGCGACAGCCGATTGGAGCACCACATCCAGACGATCCCATCTACCAGTTGCTCAAGGGTCACATCCCCACCGACCAAGATGGCGTCGAGGGTCCCCAACTGGGAGCTGCATAAGTGGGTAGGAATGGAGGATGAGCGCCCTACGGGAACGACATCTGTGTGGGGCCGCGACTGGCGGTCACTGCAACGATTTGGCTCGGCCCTTCATTCCGCCCAAGGTTGATGGGCTGAGATCACAAGCGGTCATCGTGGAGAAGCTCTCGTGAAACTGGCAGCACGCACCGTAATCATCACAGGCGCTGCGGGCGGGATCGGCCGTGCCCTGGTCGATATCCTTGCCGCGGACGGAGACACTGTAGTTGCGGTGGACCTTCCGGGCAGTGGTGTGGTTGAACTGGCTCGGGATCTCGGGTCGCCGCACGTCGGTCTGGAGTGCGATGTGTCGCGAGAGAAGGACATGCTCTCACTTTTCGGCCAGGTCGAAGCACGGTTCGCGCAAATCGATGTCCTCATCAACAATGCGGCGGTTGGACCCACGATGGATAGGATCATCGACACCGCTGTCGATACCTTCCGACGCGGCGTGACAGTGAACCTTATTGGGCCATTCGTTATGGCCCGGGAAGCGGCGCGGCGCATGAAGCCGGGCGGTGCGATCGTCAATGTGGCTTCGATGGCGGGCGTGGTCGGCAATCCCAGGCGCAACGCCTACGCAGCCTCGAAAGCTGGCGTGATCTCGTTGACAAAGTCCCTTGCATGCGAGTGGGCTATGCGAGGAATCCGCGTCACGGCGGTGGCGCCGGGCTCCGTCCGCACCCCAATGGTCACAGAACTGGCACGCGCTGGCAAAATGGACCTCGCGGCGATACGCCGCCGCGTGCCGATGGGGCGCTTGGCTCGCCCCGACGAGATCGCCAGGGTCGTGCGTTTTCTGAGCAGCACGCAGGCGCGCTACATCACCGGCTCGGTGCTGGCAGTCGACGGAGGCTGGATGTCATTCAACCAGCCGGGGGATGCTCACCCGCCGGTGGATGGTGCGCTCCAAGCCGAGCTCTCCTGTCCGGCCGAATGCACAGATGCGCGAATCGTGCTCGTCACCGGTGGCGCAAAAAGCATTGGCGCGGCCGTCGCTCGCCGCTTTGCCGCGAACGGCGACACCGTCGTGATTGCTGATAAAGATGGCACTGCAGCGGCAGAGCTGGCTACATCGCTCCCCGGCAAGCATCTGGCGAAATCGCTGGACGTGGCCGTCGAGAGCGATGTGGTGTCGATGTTCGAAGAACTGAGGGGACGCTTCGGGTATATCGATGTTCTGGTCAATAGTGCTGATACCGCCGACAGGATTGTGCCTGCGATCGAGCAACTGTCGAAACAGCTCGAACACGTCCTGGATGTCAACCTTACCGGCGCCTTCACCTGCGCGCGCGAAGCGATCAAGGCTATGCGCCCGGGCGGCGTGATCCTCAATCTCGGGTCGATCGACAGCTTTCTGCCGTTCGCGCCGCGCCATGCCTACGGCGCCTCCAAGGCGGGGATGGATATGCTGACCCGTTGCATGGCGGCCGAACTCGGGCCGGTCGGAATTCGGACAGCCACCGTCGCTCCTGGCCACATCCGCACGCCCGCACTTGCTCAGTTGGCCAAAGCCGGCCGCATCGACCTGACAGCAATCGGACGACGCATCCCCATGGGCAGGATGGGACGGCCAGAAGACGTCGCAGATGCATCGTTCTTCCTTGCTTCGTCTGACGCCTCATACATCAACGGCTCGATCCTCTACGTGGACGGCGGCTGGACCTCGTTCGGTGATGCGGGAAACGCCAGCGAGCTCTATGACGAATGTTTTGCGGAGGCCGCAGGTTAATTGCCAGGCCTTCGCAGGGCGACCGGCCGAGCATTATGAAGCCTCGGCTCCACGACGCACCTGAGGTGCTTGAGATCCAAGCATGCGCATGCCGAGCACATTCCCGGTCGGCTGACGTGTCTATAACGAGGAGAAATCATGGAATTTGCCACTTTCATTCTGGCCGCCCAGCGTGGCTATCACCAATCCTCAGAAAGCGTCATCCGCAACTCCATCGAACAGGCCGTCGCTTCGGAGCAGGCTGGGTTCAACACCGCGTGGTTTGCTGAGCACCACTTCAACAATTACAGCCTCATACCATCCCCGCTGATGATGGTGGCGCACTGCGGCGGCTTGACAAGCACGATTCGCCTGGGCACTGCCGTCTGCGTGCTGCCGCTTTACCAACCGCAGCGCCTGCTGTCCGAGATCGGCTTCGCCGACATCGTTGCGAACGGCCGTCTCGAGCTCGGCGTAGGCTTGGGATACCAGCAGTTCGAGTTCGAACGGTTCGGCGTGGACATCGATGAGGCGCCGGCCGTCTTTTCGGAATACCTGGACATCATTCTCAAGGGCCTCAACCAAAACGTCTTCGAACACGACGGCCAGTATGAGAAGATCCCCCCAACAGCGATTTCGGTCCGCACAGTCCAGCAGCCGACGCCGCCTATCTGGATCGCTGGCGGAGCCGCACGGATGGCTCGGGCCTACCGCGAGGGGCACAATTTTTTTGTCACAGCCTTCCACGACGGCTTAGAGACTTTGACCACACTGCGTGAATCAGTCGAGAGGGCGGCGGCATCCGAGGAAAAGAACGTCACCGACGTCAAGATATCGCTGCTGCGCTGCTGCTATGCCAGCCACGACGAGTTGGAGATCAACAGCTATCTCGACAATGCCCGCTTCCAGCGCCGGCTTTCTGAAGCCCTGCATCAGCGTCGCCAACAGAGCCACGATGGCTACCTGCTGCAGGAGACACCGACCCAGCAGGATCTGTCCTTCGAGACCATGCGCAAAAATTTGCCGATTGGCAGCGTAAATCGCGTGATTGATCGCCTGCTGGAAGAGATCGATATCTTGAAACCGGACCAGATCGCAGTTCAGACTCAATTGGGCGACTTCGACCAAAAGACGATGCTGCGCCAGATCGAGCTCTGGGGCGACAAGATCATCCCTGCGGTCAACAAGGCGCTTTGTCATGCCGGAAGCTGAAGCCGGCCGTTACGATGATGGCTGCCTATCCAGCGCGCAATGGCGTGGGTCCGAGCTAGGGAGGAGCTTCGATCAGCATGTGCTGCCCTGCGTACATTCACGTTCGCTTGAGGAGGTCCAGGCGGGCGAGGTGTTGGCGACGGAGGGGACAGGCCTTTCGTCTGTCGAATTGCGTGATGTCTTGGCCGCAACTTTCCCGTCTACCTCCAGCAGCGTATTCGCTTTGGAGGAGTTGAGCGAGCCCGAGCCGGAACTGGAAGAGGAACTGCTACGCCGGCTGCTGCTAGCGCATGCTGCGCCGGCCGACCCGGCGAGCGCCCGCTTGGCCAAGATCATCGCCCGGCGTGCGATGCGCATGGACCATCTTTGGCGGGATCTTGGCCTCTCAAATCGCGCTGAGCTCAGCCGCCTGCTTGCCAGACATTTTCCCGCGCTGGCGGCAGGCAACACAGAAAACATGAAATGGAAAAAGTACTTTTACCGCAAGCTGTGTGAGGCCGAAGGCTTTTCGTCATGCACAGCACCCAGTTGCGGGGAATGCCATGACTTCGAAAGCTGCTTCGGCCCGGAGGAAGTTGAGAGTCGCCTCTCGCCGACCACGAATGTCGGTTAGTCACTTCGCTTGATCGCAGCTGCGGACAAACGCTTATCGCGGCGCCGTCGTATGGAGGAAGGGATGTTCATCGCCTCGCGATATTTGGTGACGGTACGGCGAGCGACATCGATGCCGGTCTCCTTGAGTTGAGCAACGATGTCTTCGTCGGAATGTACCTTGTCGAGCGATTCTTCGGCTATGATTGCCTTGATCCGATGGCAGACAGCTTTGGCGGAGTGCGCATCGCCGCCCTCGCAGGATGCGATTGGCGCAGCGAAAAAATACTTCAGCTCGAACACCCCGCGCGGAGTCAACATGTACCTGTTCGAAGTCACCCGGCTTACCGTCGACTCGTGCATGCCGATCTCGTCAGCGACATTTTTGAGACAGAGAGGCCGCAGATGGGCGGCGCCGTGTGTAAAAAAGGCATCCTGCTGGCGCACGATTTCGGTCGCAACCTTAAGGATCGTCTTAGCGCGCTGCTTGAGACTGCTGATCAGCCAGTTCCCTTTTTCCTGGCAATTGTCGAGAAACGCTTTGCCTTCCGGATTTTGCTTGGTCAGCTGCGAGATTTCGGCGACATAGGTGTGGTTGATCAACACTTTGGGCAGCGTGGCCGGATCAAGCTCCACCCGCCATCCACCTTCGGACTTGGGCATTACCCAGACGTCCGGTACGATGGTTTCCGGCGTCCCGGACTGGAACCGGTCTCCAGGCTTGGGATCGAGCGCGCGGATTTCGTTCCTCATGTCGAGGAGATCCTCCTCGTCGACTCCGCAACGCTGCTTCAATCCCTGAAAATCCCCCCGTGCAAGCATCTCGAGATTGGCGACCAAAGCTGCCATAGCCGGGTCGAACCGGTCTTGCTGGCGCAGCTGAATCTCCAGGCATTCGCTGAGAGTTCGCGCAAAAATGCCCGGCGGATCAAATTGCTGCAAGATTCCGATGACCCGTTCCACATCAGCTTGCCGAACGTTTAACGTCCTGGCCAGATCGAAAAGGTTTACCTGAAGATAGCCAGTGTCCTCCAGATGAGCGGCGAGCTGTCCGGCAATCAGCCGCTCCTGGGGGGTGAACGGGTTGAGGGCGACCTGGCGGGCGACATGGTCGTGCAATGTTTCGGTGTGGGCGGTAAACTCCTCGACGGCAGGTCGATCGTTGCCGCTACTGCGTTGCGACTTCCATTGCCCGCGCCCGCCAGACGGCCCGCCAATGGGCGATTCGCCGATTTCGCTTCTGCTTTGACTGCTCCGCTGATCCACCCCTGGCAGCGGCGAATCGTCGTCAAACGGGTCAGGCTTCAAAACGGGGTTCTTCTCGAGTGCCTGCTGCACGAGCTGATGGAGTTCAGTATGCGTCAATCGCAGCAAGCGAATAGCTTCAATGGCTTGAGGCGATAAGACCATACGTTGCTTCTGGCGTTGAAGCAGGCTTGCTGAGAGATGCATGTTGAACCGTGATCTGCCGAGGAGGCTCTAGTGTGTGCTTGGGTTGTGTGAGACTTTCCACTTCTGGGTCATGCCGCCGCCTTCAATTTGTCGAGAACGTTTTGCGGGGATGAAACGCCATAGGGGTCCGTCTCGCAGTTGTCACAGAAGCCTTCCTCCTCGAACCACTGCTCCACCACGCCATCGTCGATCAGAGCGGCGTATCGCCAGGAGCGCATGCCAAAGCCCAGATTGTCCTTCGCGACCAGCATGCCCATTTTGCGCGTGAACTCGCCCGACCCGTCTGGGATCAGCTCGATCTTCTGCAGCCCCAAGGACTTTCCCCACGCATTCATGACGAAAGCATCGTTGACCGAGACGCAGTAGATCGCGTCAATTCGCAGTTCCAGAAATTGATCATAGAGTTTTTCGAAATCGGGCAGTTGGAAGGTCGAGCAGGTCGGGGTGAAGGCGCCAGGCAGCGAGAACAGGATGATGCGCTTGCCCCCGAAATAATCGTCGGAGGTCTTGTTCTCCCACTGATAAGGATTTGGCCCCCCGATCGACTCATCGCGAACACGCGTGCGAAAGGTCACGAGAGGAACGTTCTTTCTATAGGTCATTGATTTGCTTCCAGGCCAAAGTGGTACGGTGCATTTTTCGGTTAAACTGAAGCGGCATCGACTTCGGTCGACAGTTCCGGCAGCCTCGCGCCTTGGCGTGGTTGCCTCGGACCGGTCTTGTGCAAGACCGCCCCCGAGCAGGCACGTTTAACGGCGACGAGCTTCCGCGGAGACGGGGAATTTTGCTCGCGTGCTTTATCGAGCTTTGAGAGGTAGGCATGGTCTGCAACCGTGATTTTGACTGCGTTCTATCGACCGAGTCGCAAGCGCCATGCCAATTGACCCGATGCCTTGGGTTCACTTCGGTTTTTGCAGCAACTTTCGTGTTGTGCAGTAATGCCGGTCGATATTATTGCTCAAGCAGCACTGGAAATTGGGTGCGACTCCGTTCGGCAAACCCGGCCTTTGTCCGAAGCCGGACACGAATGTCGGAAATAGCCAAACGCCAGGATCTGGGGCGGGTTAAGAAACGTTGCCGTGGGCACCGGCTTCAGCACAATTGCGCCACGCGAGCATGGCTCCCAGCGTCAATGCCGTGCAGCAGCGAGACGAAGTCACTGCAGAATATCAACCTCTGCGAAGTCGTTGAAACCCAGCATGTGCGAGCCGTTCGAGGCGCAGATCAAGGCATGCTCGAGGAAGAGCTCGTGCTCTCGGCAGCAAGTGTTGCGACGTCTGACAAGGATCGTCGCGCTTCAAGGAAAAGAACCTGAATGGTGCACGGCTTGTGAAGGCCGGCGCATGGAAATGGCTGGGCTGATCATCCTCCATGAGGGTTGAATGAAGAGCTGGCCCCTATCTCCCTCAGCTGCAACGGGGGGAGATAGGGCATGTCCGTCTATCGCGCTGGGTAACATTCCTCGGTGATGCAATAAGGGGGAGCAATTTCTCATTTCGGCAGACACGACCCAGCTCTCCTTTCATGCGCTGATTCCCCCAGGGGAAATCGCGACTCCAGGCTTCCTATGCAGCGAATCGCGGTGCTGTCCGATGTCCGACAATGTCGGATGCGGATCGTAGCTGGGCTAGATCCGTCACTTTGCCTCGATGGTTTCCCACTGGCCTTATATCTGCTTCGCCCAAATGCGGCGACATAACCTGTGCGGCATCTGTGAATGGATCGACTTCAATCGAGACCTCGGAGGTCCCGATGCGCGAAGGGAGCTTGCCGATATGACGGCCACCATAGCGAACCACGGTCCGGACGACGAGGGGACTTGGATCGGCGGGCCTGCGGCGCTGGGACACCACCGCCTGGCAATCATCGATATCCAGGGCGGCCGCCAGCCGAGGATGCTCCAGGGGGATGGCCGACCTGACTTGGTGCTCGTCTACACGGGTGAGACTTACAACTACCGCGAGCTGCGTCAACAGCTGGCCGGCCTAGTCCATCGCATGAACACGAGCAGTGACACCGAGGTGGTGCTGCACCGCCCCCGCGAGTAGGGCTCTTCGGCGGGTACACTTTTTTCACGAAATCCGTGAATGTTTCTCGCGACATCATCCCGCAATCGGTGGTGCAGCGGGTGAAGAGCCCGTATCCGGCTATCCAGAATGCCGCCTACGACAAAATACTACGTACGCGGTTCACTGTGATGCTGGACGACCTAGTTGTGGAGCTTCAACAGGTTGTCCTCGATCAGGGCGAGGCGACTGATAGGCGTTTTTGACTTTAGGCTGCCATGTGGACGATGCCAATTGTATCTGTGCAGCCAGACAGGCAGTTCGGCGGCACGATG
>NZ_RZQL01000065.1 GCF_003997935.1 Mesorhizobium sp. M7A.F.Ca.US.006.01.1.1 | reverse complement strand
CCGTCAGCCGGCCCACTGCCAGCCGGCTTGACGGCATTGCTGTCGCCGGCGCCAGTCGTCTTGGCGGCTTTGGCGGCATCATCGGCCTGCTTCTTCAGCAACGCGCGATAGCGGGCGACATTCTCGTTGTGCTCGTCCAGCGTCGCGGCAAAGACGTGCCCGCCGGTGCCGTCGGCGACGAAATAGAGGTCGTCGGTCTTCGACGGATTGGCCACCGCCTCCAGCGCTGCACGACCCGGATTGGCGATCGGCGTCGGCGGCAAGCCGCTGATCACATAGGTGTTGTAGGGCGTCTGCTTCTGGATGTCCGACTGGTAGATCGGCCGGTCCGCCGGCTTTCCCTTGCCGCCGAACAGACCGTAGATGATGGTCGGATCGGATTGCAGGCGCATGCCCTTGGCAAGCCGGTTCAGGAAGACGGCGGCAACCCGTGAACGCTCGTCACCCTTGCCCGTCTCCTTCTCGACGATCGAGGCCAGCGTGACGAACTCCTCGACATTGGCCAGCGGCAGGTCCGGCGCGCGCCGCTGCCAGACATCGTCAACCAGCTTCTGCTGATCCGCCAGCAGCTTGTCGACCATCTGCTGGCGTGTCGCGCCGCGCGTGAAGCGCAGGGTGTCGGTGGCGAGGCTGCCCTCCGGCGGCGTGGTTGCCGGCATGTCGCCGCTCAAGGCAGTCTCCTCGGCGATGCGCTGCAATGCCTGGTCGACTGTCAGTCCTTCAGGAATGGTCAGCGAATACATCACCGACTTGCCGCTCTTCAAAAGCTCCATGATATCGCGCATGGACGCCCTGGGCTTGATCTCGTACTCGCCGGCTTTCAACGCGGAATCATTGCCGAAGGCCCGCACGCCAAGGCGGAATACCCGGGCATCGCTGATCAGGCCGCGGCGTTCGAGCTGGTCGGCGATATCCTGAACGCCGGTGTTTGGCTTGACCAGGAAGGTATCGCCATTGGCGGAGGGGCCGGGCTCGGTGAATTCCTGCTTGCCGAAATAGACCGCGACGCCGGCCGCCAGAACCACCAGCATCACCGAGGAGATGACGAAGTTCATGAACACGACGACCTGGCTGCGTGACGCACGCGAGCGCTTCGGCGGCGGCGTGCCGGCTTCAGGCCGCAACGCCTCGCTGGCCGTTTTCGGCACGATCGGGCCGGATGTCGGCGGCCGTTGCCCGAATTCTCCGTTGCCTGCCGGATTTGTGTTCATTTCGCCCTACCGTTTGATCGCCCAACGAATCCCCAGCGGCAGAGTAGGGGCGAATATGGCAAAATTGACGGCACGCCGAAGCGTCGCCCGATAGCCGGTCGATCAGCCATTGTAGCGCTGGAAGACCAACGACGCGTTGGTCCCGCCAAAGCCAAAGGAATTGGACAGCGCCACGTCGATCTGGCGGGCACGCGGCTTGTTCGGCACCAGGTCGATCGCGGTTTCGCGTTCCGGGTTATCGAGGTTGATGGTCGGCGGCGCGACATTGTCCCTGATGGCCAGGATCGAGAAGATCGCTTCGGCGGCACCCGCCGCCCCAAGCAGATGGCCGATCGACGACTTGGTCGACGACATCGAAATCTTCGACGCGGCATTGCCGACAAGCCGCTCGACAGCGCCGAGCTCAATCGTGTCGGCCATGGTCGAGGTGCCGTGCGCGTTGATGTAGTCGACATCGGCAGGCGTCAACTTGGCCCGGTTGAGTGCCGCCGTCATGCAACGGAAGGCACCATCGCCATCCTCGGCGGGCGCCGTGATGTGATGCGCGTCGCCGGTGAGACCATAACCCGTCACCTCGGCATAGATCTTGGCGCCGCGCGCCTTGGCATGTTCGAGTTCCTCGAGCACGACAACGCCGGCGCCCTCGCCCATGACGAAGCCGTCGCGGTCGCGATCATAGGGGCGCGACGCCGTTTGCGGCGAATCATTGCGTTCCGTCGACAGTGCCCGGCATGCGGCAAAGCCGGCGATCGACAGCCGCGTCACCGGCGCTTCGGCGCCACCGGCAACCATCACGTCGGCATCGCCCCACATGATCAGCCGGGCAGCATCGCCAATGGCGTGCGCACCGGTCGAACAGGCCGTGACGACGGCATGGTTAGGGCCTTTCAGCCCATGCCGGATCGAAACCTGTCCGGAAACGAGATTGATGATCTGGCCCGGGATGAAGAAAGGGCTGATGCGGCGCGGGCCGCGCTCCTTGAGGATCATCGCATTCTCGGCGATGCCCTCGATGCCGCCGATCCCGGAGCCGATCAGGACGCCGGTGGCGCACTGCTCTTCATGCGTCTTGGGTTCCCAGCCGGAATCCTTCAGCGCCTCGTCGGCGGCGGCAATCCCATAAAGGATGAAGTCGCCGATCTTGCGCAATTCCTTCGGCTCGAGCACGGCCTCGGGATTGAAGGTGGCATTGCTGCCGTCACCACGCGGAATGACGTGGGCGATCTTGCAAGCAAGATCCTCCACCTCGAACTCGGTGATGCGCTTGGCAGCGCTGCGGCCGGTCAGAAGTTCCTTCCAGCTGTGCTCGAAGCCCATGCCGAACGGCGACAGCAACCCAAGGCCCGTGACGACGACACGCCTCATCGCAGGTCCTCCCCCGGTGATGACTGCGGAAAGCGTCAGGCCGATGCCTTGTCGATGTACTTCACGGCATCGCCGACGGTCAGAATGGTCTCGGCCGCGTCGTCGGGAAGCTCGACGCCGAATTCTTCTTCGAACGCCATGACGAGTTCGACGGTGTCGAGGCTGTCGGCGCCCAGATCATCGATGAAGCTCGCCTGCTCCGTCACTTTGTCGGCATCGACGCCAAGGTGCTCGATGACGATCTTCTTGACGCGCTCTGCGGTGTCACTCATTTGGGCATCCTCGTCTTTTGTTTGTCTGTCTTCGTTAGCGGGCAGAATGCCGCTAATCAAGCTGAAAGATGGTCCTGCCGGAAACGCAACGGCTACGGACCGGTTTTTGCCCGAACCGCCGGGTTGCGGGCCGCATTACACGAAAAATAGCTGAGGTCCAAGCCGAAATGGTCTCTTTTCACAACCCGCCGGCGTTGCTGCCGAACCTCGTTCAAATCATCGCCATGCCGCCATTCACATGGACGGTCTGGCCGGTGACGTAGGCGGCTTCGTTGGAGGCGAGGTAGGCGACGGCGGACGCGACTTCAGCGCTGGTGCCCATGCGGCGCGTCGGGATGGCCGCCATGATCGCCTCTTTCTGCTTGTCGTTGAGCTTGTCGGTCATCGCCGATTCGATGAAGCCAGGCGCGACGCAGTTGACGGTGATGTTGCGGGTGGCGATCTCCTGCGCCAACGATTTGGAAAAGCCGATCATGCCGGCCTTTGAGGCGCAGTAATTGGTCTGGCCGGGATTGCCGGTGACGCCGACCACCGAGGTGATGTTGATGATGCGGCCATGGCGGCGGCGCATCATCGGATGGGTGAGTTCGCGGGTCAGCCTGAACACGGCGGTCAGGTTGACCTCGAGCACGGTGTCCCAGTCGGCATCCGACATGCGCACGAACAGCCCGTCCTTGGTGATGCCGGCGTTGTTGACCAGGATGTCGACGCCTTCGAGATCGGCCTCCGCCTTCTGGCCGAGCGCCTTGACCTCGTCACGGTTGGACAAATTGGCCGGGAACAGCTTGACCCGGTCGCCAAGCTCGCCAGCCAGCGCTTCCAGTTTCTCGACGCGGGTGCCATGCAGGCCAACGATAGCGCCCTGCGCATGCAGCATCCGGGCGATCGCCTCGCCGATGCCTCCTGTTGCGCCGGTGACGAGCGCCTTGCGGCCAGTCAATTCGAACATTTTTGTCTCCTGATTGAGAAGAGAACACCCTTTACAGGGAATGGGATCAAATGGCGCTTTATGCAAGCGCCGCCAGCACTGCCTCGACCTCAGCCGCGGAGCCGACCGACCCGGTGGCGATGTCGCGGTTGATACGCCGTGCCAATCCCGAAAGCACCTTGCCGGCGCCAATTTCGTAAAGCGTGGTAACGCCGTTGGCGCCGAACCATTCCACCGTCTCGCGCCAGCGCACGCGGCCGGTTATCTGTTCGACCAGGCGGCGGGCGATCTCGTCGGGATCGCTGGTCGGGCTGACCGTGACATTGGAGAGGACGGGAACCACCGGCGCGTTCCTTGCCACGCCGGCCAGGGCTTCGCGCATGACGTTCGCGGCCGGCGCCATCAGCGCCGAATGGAAGGGCGCGGACACCTGCAGCATCAGCGCGCGCTTGGCGCCTTTCTCGGTGCACAGTTTTGCCGCCAGTTCGACCGCGGCCCTGGCGCCGGAAATGACCAGTTGGCCGCCGCCATTGTCGTTGGCGATCTGGCAGACAGAGCCTTTGGCGGCTTCCGCGCAAGCGGCTTCGACATCGACCTGTTCCAATCCGATGATCGCCGCCATGGCGCCCTCGCCGGCCGGCACCGCCGCCTGCATGGCATTGCCGCGGATGCGCAGCAGTCTGGCGGCATCGGCAACCGAAACGAAGCCTGCGGCCGCGAGCGCCGAATATTCGCCCAGCGAATGACCGGCGACATAGGCGACCTTGCCTTTCAGCGAGAAGCCGCGCGATTCCAGCGCCCGGATCGCGGCCAGCGACACCGCCATCAGCGCCGGCTGCGCGTTGGCGGTCAGCGTCAACGCCTCTTCCGGCCCTTCCCAGATCAGCTTCGACAGGTTTTCGCCGAGCGCGTCGTCGACTTCCTGGAAGATTCTGCGCGCCTCGGGAAAGGCGTCGGCGAGATCCTTGCCCATGCCGACTGCCTGGCTGCCTTGTCCAGGAAAGGTGAATGCAACGGCCATGCGCGGGCTCCCAAGGGCTGGTTTTGCTTGCCTGATAGACGAGTTTTTCTTGCCTGTGACGCAAGGCGGGGCGCCAAGTCAAGCCCGGTTCGACCCCGCCCGACGGCAGCTTCATCCGCCGAGTGCCTGTTCCGAAAGGCTTTTTGGCGATCACTCCTGATGAAAACCGCTCACGATTCGTTTGCTGGCTCTTCTTATTTTGGCCACAGGCGCTAGCTTTGCGTGACAATTCCATGACAATCGAGTGACGTGCTTGTCGCTGGGTGGGGAAGTTAAAGTGGCAAAGAGTTACAAACGCGCCGGCAAGGCCGCGCCACAGTTCCTGGAAGACGATCCCTCCACCGGCTATCTGCCGGGCAGGAGATGGCCGGTCGTGCGCTATGGGCTGATCAGCCTGGCGATCGCTGCCGTCCTGGTGTTTGCCATCGAACTGATCGTGCGCGGCGACTTTGCCGGCACGGTCTCGTTCTTCCTGCAGCCGCTCAAGCCGGGCTGGACCACCATCGTCGTGTTTGCGCTGATCCTGATCGGCCTCGATGCGGTGCTCGGCCGTAGCCATCAGAGCCTGATGATCGTCGCGCCGCTGACGCTATCCCTTGCCTTCGTCGGTCATCAGAAGTCGCATTATCTCGGCGATCCGCTCTACCCGACCGATTTCCTCTATGCCCGCCAGATCTTCGCGCTGTTGCCGCTTTTGGTGCGCGACCGGCCGATGACCGCGCTCGCCATGGTCGTCGGCATCGTCGCCGGCCTGTCACTGCTCGTCTATGGCTGGCGGATGTGGCGCCGCAAGGTTCCCGCGCTCAGCCGCAAGGGACGCCTTGCGCGGCTGACGCTGGCAGTGCCGTTGCTTGCCTTCTTCGTTTCGATCATGGACTACGCCACCTTCTCCTGGACCAGGGATCGGCTGCAGATCATCCCGATCATGTGGGACCAGAAGGAAAACTATGCCTCCAACGGCTTTGCGCTGGCCTTTGCGCTCAATGTGCCGATGGCGCATGTCTCGGCGCCGCCGGGCTATTCCGACAAGGCGATCGCGGCGATCGCCAGGTCGGATGTGACCGCCTCGGTGCCGGCCGAGAAGCCGGACATCATCATCGTCATGAGCGAATCCTTCTGGGATCCGACCAAGCTGCCTGGCGTCACCATCACGCCCGATCCAATCCCCAATGTGCGGGCGCTGCGCTCGGGCTCGATGTTCTCGCCGGAGTTCGGCGGCATGACCGCCAATATCGAGTTCGAGGCGCTGACCGGCTTCTCCAACGCGTTCCTGCCTGCCGGCAGCATCCCCTACCAGCAATATGTGCGCACGCCGACGCCTTCGCTGGCAACCTTCCTCAAGAGCCAGGGTTACCGGGCGCACGCCATCCATCCCGGCACCAACTGGTTCTGGAACCGTGGCGCGGTCTACGCCGATTTCGGCTTCAACGATTTCAAGTCGGAAGAGACGCTGCCGCCCATGCAAAAGCGCGGGCCGCTGGCATCGGATGCCGCGATGACCGACGAGATCATCAGCGAGGCCGACGCCAGCGATGAGCCGGTGTTCTTCTTTGCGGTCAGCCTGCAAAACCACGGTCCCTACGAGCCGAACCGCTATTATAATCCGACGCATAAGGTGCAGGCGCCGATCAGCCAGTGGGCGCGCGAATCGCTGCTCAGCTACGCCGAGGGCTCAGCCGATGCCGACCGTGGCCTTGAGCGCCTCGTCGAATGGGCGAAGAAACGCTCCCGCCCCACCGTGATCGCCTTCTTCGGCGACCATCTGCCGCCGCTTGGGCCGGTCTATGTCGAAACCGGCTTCCTCAAGGACAATGTTGCGCCGCGCAAGGAAGCGTCGCCCGAGGCTGCCCTCGAGCATCATGAGACGCCGCTGGTCATCTGGTCGAACCGCACCGGGCCGGCTGAGCACATGGGCGCCGTCAGCCCGGCCTTCCTGCCCTATCATATCCTGAAGACGGCCGGCATCAGCCATCCCTACTACACCGGCTTCCTGGGCGAGATGAGCGAACGCTACCGTGTCGTCGACCGCAATTTGTTGCTGACGCCGACTGGCGAGGCCACGCCCGATTGGGCGCGGCAGAAGGAGATCGATCCGGCGATCCGCGATTTCCGCTTGCTGCAGTACGATATGATGTTCGGCAAACGCCATGCGGCGCCCGACTTCTTCCCCGAAACGGTCGACAAGATTGTCGCCCACACAAGTTGAGACAGCACTTCCCTCAGAGCCGGCTGGTCTCGGATCCCGTGTTCAGTTCGTCAATTGCAGCTTCGAGAACTTGTTGGCAATCTGCTGGAAGACGTCCGGCAGTTTGGTCGGGTCGTTGACGGCATAATAGTTGCTCGGATCCGAGGCGCAGGCGCTGTAAAGCGCGCGGTTGGCTGCGGTGTCGGATTGCAGCACCATGGTGTAGATTTGCACGCCCTCGTTCTTCAATTGCGTGCAGACGTTTTTGGTCCAGCCGTCGACATTGCGCGCAGCGGTCGTCTGGTTGTCCGATCCGAAGCGGCCGCCGGCCAGATAGCCATAGGATGTGTAATCCGACTTTGTCGGTTCTTGTTCGCTGGCGCCATAGACGACGTTCTCGCCGTCGGTGAGCAACAGCACGATCTTGCTGATGCCGGGCGTCTTCCACGGCGCTCCATCGGTATAGGGCGCGGCAGGCGACAGCACCCGCATACCCCATGACAGGCCCTCGGAGACATTGGTGCCCGAACCGTTCCACTCGGTCATCTGATTGGCCGCCTTGCGCAGCTTGTCGAAATCGTCGGTCAGGGGGACCACCGGAGTCGGACACGCGCGGTTCGGGCCGATAGTGATGGGAGAGCCGATCTCGGTGATGAGTTCCTTGGCGGGCGCGACATATTTGGCGATCTTTTCCCTGGCAGCCCTGTCATCGGGCGACAGAAGTTCGATGAGGTTGCCGAGCAGGTTGCTGAGATCGATGCCCAGAATGTTGATGCCCGACTGGGCAAGCCTGGTTTTGTCGCTGACATCGTTGAGATAGGAGTTGTTGTAGTATTTATCCGAATTGCCATAGGAGCCAGACGGCTTTTGGGCATCTTCGGGATCGTCCGGCGCAAAGTACGGCACGAACAGCGTGTCGGGCTTGGCCGGGTCGGGTGGCGTGTCGGAGATATTGTAAGCCCCTGGCCGCGCCTCGACACAACCCTTCCATCCGGTGCCATTCCATCCGGCATCGGTCCATCCGGTCTTCTTGAGCTGTTTGAAGAGCGCCATGTGGTTCGGCCGCTTGCCGTCGATCACGGGAAAATTGACGCCGTTGGTTGAGGACTTACCGTCCATGTCGATCCAGGACGGGTCGAAGCCGTCGCCATTGACGTTGACGGCGGTCACGAAAGGAACCAGCGAGGCGCGGATCTTGCGCGTCGGCGATTTCGCCGCTTCGAGCGTGTCGAGCAACGATTTTGTCGCCGTCCTCAGCGCCGTCATACGCGCTCCGGCCATCGAGCCGGTGTTGTCCAGCACCAGCACGACTTCGAGCTGGTTGTTCGATTCGACCGCCGAGGCATCGACCACGATGTGCTTGCTGTCGCCGAACAGGAAGGCGAAGTTGAGATTGACGTCCGCCGAGGCAACCGCCTTTGTCTTGACGAAGTTGACGCCCTTGTCGACAGTCAACGTTGCCTGCGCATTGCCGAGCTCGCCATGACCGACGATGTTGGCCTGGAAATAGCGGTTGAAAGCGTCATTGCGGGTGATGTCGAGATCGCCAAGGTGCGAAGAAGCAAGGTTTGCCGAATCGAGAGCGTTCTGCAAATTGCTCTTGGCCCGCATAAGGGTCGAGACATCGGTTGCGAAAGCGACAGCCGTCAGGATGACCGGCAAGCCCAGTCCCAGCACAAGCGTGAAATTGCCGCTCTTCGAGCGCCAGAATTTGTTGAGAAGCATCCTTACCCCCGGAAATGCTTGCCGCTTTTGCGCGGCTGTCCGGGCTTTTGCGCCTTCCATGATGAATCGACCGTTGACTGCCGGCTTCAACTCCACACAACCTGCAGGTGTGGTTAAGACGTGGTTGCCGGAAACCAAAACTTCAGCGGTCGCGGCTTCCCGATTGTCGGCTGTGACACACGCGAATGCCGCTTGCCCTTGCTTTGCGGCCGCATTGCTGTATAGACGCCCGCAATCTGCCGGTCCTTGCTGGGGGCTGAACGGAGGGCCGGAGGTTTTTTAGAACCTTCGTGTGAAGCCGGAAGTGCTTCCGCCTCCCGTGTCTCCGCTCTCGACCGTCTCGTCATGCTCCTTTCTTCCCCCTGCCCCTTCGAGGGTTTGCGGGTCAGAGAAGTTGCAGAGGCTTTTGCCGCCGGGAACCGGGAGAGAAACGAAGAAAGGCATAAGACATAATGGCTCTTTACGAACATGTGTTTCTTGCCCGGCAGGACCTCTCGCAGCAGCAGGTCGATGCGCTTGTCGAACAGTACAAGGGTGTCATCTCCGCAAATGGCGGGTCCGTCGGCCGGGTCGAGAACTGGGGACTGAAGTCCCTCACCTACCGGGTCAACAAGAACCGGAAGGCTTACTACACGCTGATGGACCTGAATTGCCCGGCGGCCGCGCTCAACGAGATGGAGCGCCAGATGGGCCTGTCCGAAGACGTGCTGCGTTTCCTGACCATCAAGGTCGAGGCGCATGAGGAAGGCCCGTCGGCCATGATGCAGAAGCGCGAAGAGCGCTCGGAACGCGGCGGCTTCGGCGACCGTGACCGTGGCGATCGTGGTCCGCGCTCGTTCGGCGATCGTGATCGCGGCGACCGTGGCGATCGTCCGCCGCGCTCGTTCGGCGACGCTGGTGCCGATCGTGGTCCGCGCCGTCCGCGCGAAGGCTTTGAAGGGGGTGCAGAATAATGGTCGACATCAATCAGATCCCGACCCGGCGCCCGTTCCATCGCCGCCGCAAGACCTGCCCGTTCTCCGGCGCCAACGCGCCCAAGATCGACTACAAGGACGTGCGTCTGCTGCAGCGCTACATTTCCGAGCGCGGCAAGATCGTGCCGTCGCGCATCACCGCCGTCAGCCAGAAGAAGCAGCGCGAACTCGCCAAGGCGATCAAGCGCGCCCGCTTCCTCGGCCTGCTGCCCTACGTGGTTCGCTAATATCTCAAATGCGGGCGGTTCGCCGCCCGCTCTTCTCCCACGGTGACGGGCGCCGCAGGGTCGAACATCAAATCCCGGGTTGAGGTCAAAACCTCTAACTGCCGCGACAGGCAGGACAGCGACACCAGCGCCAAAGGCGCTCCAGCTTCCTGCCTGTTCCCAAGACATTCGGCGTCGATCTCATCGATCGATTGGCGCCCAACCGAAGGAACAAAACCATGGACGTCATTCTTCTCGAACGCGTTTCCCGTCTCGGCCAGATGGGCGATACCGTCAAGGTCAAGGACGGCTTCGCCCGTAACTTCCTGCTGCCGCAGGGCAAGGCGCTGCGCGCCAACGAAGCCAACAAGAAGAAGTTCGAAGGCCAGCGCGCCCAACTCGAAGCCCGTAACCTCGAGCGCAAGTCGGAAGCGGCCCAGGTCGCTGAAAAGCTCGACGGCAAGAGCTTCATCGCCGTTCGCTCCGCCGGCGAAACCGGTCAGCTTTACGGTTCCGTTTCGACCCGCGACATCGCCGATCTGCTGACGGCGGAAGGTTTTTCGATCAACCGCAACCAGATCCTGCTCAACCAGCCGATCAAGACCATCGGTGTCACCAATGTGGCGATCGCGCTGCATCCGGAAGTCGAGGTCACCGTCACGCTCAACATCGCTCGTACGGCCGACGAAGCCGAGCGCCAAGCCAAGGGCGAGACACTGACCACCGCCGAAGCCATCTATGGCGACGACATCAACGACAATGCCCGGCCGGAGAACTTCTTCGATCCGAACACCGAGTTCGAGGGCGACGAAGACAACGCCTGATCACACGTCGCAAGACGATTGGAGCCATGGGCTGATCACGACTTAACGCCAAGCTCCGATCACTTTGCCGTCATCCAGCCATGCTGGACCAATGCCCGGGCCTCTCGCCCGGGCATTTTTGTGCCAAATGGAACTTTTCGAACCCCTATATATTGTTGCAGACTATGGCGTCGCGCGTGCTTTGGCCGCGCAAATCACGCTGTGCATCTTTGGTTCGGCGCAAGACCCCCGGCGAAATCAATCCCGATTTTCGCGGTCACGCGCCAAGGCAGCCTGTCTGGCCGAGAGGGGAAATTTGGTCATGAATATTCTGTTGAAGCGCGTTCTCGACCGCCTGGTGCGCACCGGCAATCTCAGGGTAACCGGCCCCAAGGGCACGGCGGTGGTTTTCGGCGACGGTAGTGGCGAACCGGTGCACATGCACATCAAGACCGCTCATGCCGAGCGCGCCATCACCTTCGATCCGATGCTGGCTGTGCCTGAAGCCTACATGGACGGCGAACTCGATATTCTCGAAGGCGGCGTGCTGGGCGTGATGCGCATCGCCTTCCAGAACATGGGCAGCGGCGGCATCGACGCCACCTGGTCGAAGGCCATCGAAGGCCTGCGCCACGCCTTCCGCCGGCTGCAGCAGATCAACACCGCCTCGCGCTCGCGCCGCAACGTGCAGCGCCACTACGATCTGTCGGGCGATCTCTACCGGCTCTTCCTCGACGAAGACATGCAATATTCCTGCGCCTATTTCGAGCAGCCGGACATGACACTCGACGAAGCGCAGGCCGCCAAGAAACGCCACATCGCCGCCAAGCTCCGGCTGAAGGCCGGCCAGACCGTGCTCGACATCGGCTCCGGCTGGGGCGGGCTTGGTCTCTACCTCGCCAAGGCGTTCGACGTCGACGTGCAGGGCGTGACGCTGTCGACCGAGCAGCATGGCGTCGCCACCGACCGGGCGCATGCGCAAGGGCTGGAAAGCCGCGTGCATTTCGAGCTGAAGGACTACCGCGAACTCAACGAGCGTTTCGACCGCATCGTCTCGGTCGGTATGTTCGAACATGTCGGCGTCAACCACTACCGTACGTTCTTCGACAAGAGCGCGACGCTGCTCAAGCCTGACGGCGTCATGCTGTTGCACACGATCGGCCGTTCCGGCGTGCCGTGGGCGACCAGCGCCTTCATCCGCAAATACATCTTCCCGGGCGGCTATATCCCTTCGCTGTCGGAAGTCATGCCGGCGATCGAGAAGTCGGGCCTGGTCGTCACCGACGTCGAGATCCTGCGGCTCCACTATGCCGACACGCTGAAGCACTGGGGCGAGCGCTTCGCTGCCAACCGCGACAAGGCCAAGGCGATCTACGACGAGCGCTTCTGCCGCATGTGGGAATTCTACCTGGCGGCCTCGGAAGCCGCCTTCCGCTGGCAGGATCTAGTGATCTTCCAGATCCAGATCGCCAAGAAGAACGATACGTTGCCGATGACACGCGACTACATGGCCAAATGCGAAAAGGCGCTCGAGATGCGCGACATGGGGCATCGTGAAACGGCTCCCGTCAAAAAGAGCCCGACCGCCAAGCCGGCTCGCCGCCGCAAGGTTGCCGACCAGGAATAGCATTGCTGCTTGCCATTGCCGGCGCCTGCACTGAAAAAGGTCCAGTGACCGTCGCTGGACCTTTTTCATGACCTTTGTCCTCTATGCCGCCGCCGCTCTGGCCGAGATCGCCGGCTGCTTTTCATTCTGGGCCTGGTGGCGGTTGGAAAAGTCGCCGCTTTGGCTTCTTCCCGGCCTCGCCTCGCTTGCCCTGTTCGGCTTCCTGCTGGCCCTGGTCGACACGTCAGCCGCCGGCCGCGCCTACGCTGCCTATGGCGGCATCTACATCGCGGCGTCGCTTGGCTGGCTGTGGCGGGTGGAGGGCGTTCGCCCCGACCGCTGGGATCTTGCCGGCGCCGCGCTCTGCATTGCCGGCGCTTCGGTGATCCTTCTCGTCCCGCGGGGCGCGTGAGATGGAGTTGCCGGCCTCCCTTCGCCAAGGTGTCGAGCGCCTGCTCGAAAACGTTCCGCTGGCGGTACTCAAGCAAGCGGCAAAAACGCTGTCCGACCGCTACCGTGCCGAGTTGCGCGACGGCCGTCTGCACATGGCCGAGGACCTGGCAGTGAAGGCCTATCTGGCGACGCGGCTGCCAGCGACCTATGCCGCGATCCGTGCCAGCCTCGACGCGCTGAGCGACGCCAAGCCTGCCTTTCAGCCCAGGACCTTGCTCGATGTCGGCGCCGGCCCTGGTACGGTGCTTTGGGCCGCGACCGATCAGTGGCCCGACCTCGAACAGGCGGTACTGTTCGAAGCCAGCGCGGCGGTGCGCAAGGTGGGCGAGACGCTTGCCGGCAACACTATTGCCGCCCAGACCAGATGGCTGGCCGGTGATGCCACCATCGACCTTGCCGGCGTCGAGCCGGCCGATCTGGTCACGTGCGCTTATGTGCTGGACGAAATCGCGCCGGCGTCGCTGCCGAAACTCGTCGACCGGCTCTGGCAACTCACAGGCGACATGCTGCTGATCGTCGAGCCGGGCACCCCGGCCGGCTGGCAGCGCATCCTTGCCGTGCGCCGGCAGCTGATCGAGGCGGGCGCGTATGTGCTTGCGCCTTGCCCGCATCAGGCACCCTGCCCGCTCGCCCCGCCCGACTGGTGCCACTTTTCCCGCCGCGTCGCCCGCTCGCGCCTGCACCGGCTGGCCAAGGACGCCGACGTGCCGTGGGAAGACGAGAAGTTCATCTATGTCGCGGCTTCTCGCGACGGACCCACTTCGCACCAGGCACGGGTTCTTGCGCCGCCGAAGTCCGGTTCCGGCAAGGTTCTGCTCAAGCTGTGCCAGGACGACGGCACCGCCGCCGAGCGCTTGTTTACCAAGCGCGACGGCGCCGACTTCAAGCTGGCCCGGCGCCTGGACTGGGGCGACAGGCTGGACAACACCGCAAAATGAACAGCGCAATCGTTCTTGCTTCGTTCCGATGAGTCAGATAGAGATCCACGCCCTGTCGAGTCAACCGGAATCGGGGCACGGGAATACTCTCCTGTGGACGATTGGTTGTTCCTGTGAACAACGGGCATCAAGGTTCTTTGGTTGGGTAGTGATGCAGAAAGGTCAGCACCGACTCATCACGTTCTGATATCGAGAAGCCGGGACCGAAATCGGGGACATCATGGCAGAAGCAGCGCGAAAATTCGGCGTGGCGGAAACACCGCTTTATCGTGAAGCGCCCAACAACATCGAGGCCGAGCAGGCGCTGCTCGGCGCCATCCTCGTCAACAACGACGCCTTCTATCGCGTCTCGGACTTCCTCAAGGCCAGCCATTTCTACGAGCCGCTGCACCGCAAGATCTTCGAGGTGGCGTCCGAGTTCATCCGCATGGGCAAGGTCGCGACGCCGATCACGCTGAAAACCTTTCTGCCCGCCGACGAGAAGGTCGGCGACATGACGATGGCGCAATATGTCGTGCGGCTGGCGGTCGAGGCTGTGACCGTGGTCAACGCCACCGACTATGGCCGCGCCATCTATGACCTCGCGACGCGCCGCGCGCTGATCACCGTCGGCGAGGACATGGTCAACATCGCCTATGACGCGCCGGTCGACATGGCGCCCGGCGAACAGATCGAGGATGCCGAGCGGCGGCTGTTCGAGCTGGCCGAAAACGGCCGCTACGATGGCGGTTTCGAAAGCTTTTCCGATGCATTGAAGAACGCCGTCGACATGGCCAGCGCGGCCTATATGCGCGATGGCCACCTGTCAGGCATTGCTACCGGCCTGCGCGATCTCGACCACCGCATGGGTGGCCTGCAGCCTTCGGATCTGATCATCATCGCCGGCCGCCCAGGCATGGGCAAGACGTCGCTGGCCACCAACATCGCCTACAACATCGCTGCCGCCTATGAGCCTGCCCAGCAGGCCGACGGCTCCGTCAAGGCGGCCAATGGCGGCGTCGTCGGCTTCTTCTCGCTCGAAATGTCATCCGAGCAGCTGGCCACCCGCATCATCTCCGAGCAGACCGAGATTCCATCGTCGAAAATCCGGCGCGGCGATTTGACGGAAGCCGATTTCGGCAAGCTTGTCGCCTACACGCAGGAGAACCACAAGCGCCCGCTCTACATCGACCAGACGGGTGGTATCTCGATCGCCCAGCTCGCGGCACGCGCCCGCCGCCTCAAGCGCCAGCGCGGGCTGGACCTGATGGTCATCGACTATATTCAGCTGATGCAGGGTTCATCCGCCAAGGCGTCGCAGAACCGCGTCCAGGAAATCACCGAGATCACCACCGGACTGAAGGCGCTCGGCAAGGAGTTGGGCGTGCCGATCATCGCCCTCTCGCAGCTCTCGCGTCAGGTCGAAAGCCGCGACGACAAGCATCCGCAGCTGTCCGACCTGCGCGAATCGGGCTCGATCGAGCAGGACGCCGACGTCGTGCTGTTCGTGTACCGCGAGGAATATTACATCAAGAACAAGGAGCCGGAGAAAGGCACGCCCGAGCATCTCGCCTGGGAAACGAAGATGATCGAGGTCCAGGGCAAGGCCGAAGTGATCATCGCCAAACAGCGCCATGGCCCGACCGGCACCGTCAGCCTTGCCTTCCAGGGCGAGTTCACCCGCTTCTCGGACCTCGCCGAGGAGCATCATCTGCCGGAAAGGTTCGAGTGACCTATTGAGACAGGTCCCATTCCTTGGCGCCCCCCTCTGTCCTGCCGGACATCTCCCCCTCCGGGAGGGAGATTGGATGTCATCGATCCTTTCGCCAATTTTTGGCGTTGAAAAGAAGGCGCAAGCGCTGAAGCTGCAAATCTCCCCCCTGGAGGGGGAGATGGCCGGCAGGCCAGAGGGGGGCGCTGCCCCGCCAGCCTGTCACCGCGTGGCTTCCATCTAATGGCCAAATCCCGCGTCCAATTCATCTGCCAGAGTTGCGGATCGGTGCATCAGCGCTGGGCCGGCAAATGCGATGCCTGTGGCGAGTGGAACACGCTGGTCGAGGAAGGCACGTCCGGCGGCATCGGCTCGGGACCAGCCAACACGCGCAACGCCCGCAAGGGCCGCGCGGTGGTGCTGACCACACTGTCCGGCGATATCGAGGACGCGCCGCGCATCATCTCGGGCATTGGCGAACTCGACCGCGCCACCGGCGGCGGTTTCGTGCGCGGCTCGGCGCTGCTGGTCGGCGGCGACCCCGGCATCGGCAAATCGACATTGCTTACCCAGGCGGCCGCGGCGCTGGCATCAAAAGGCCACCGCATCGTCTATGTCTCAGGCGAAGAGGCGGTCGCGCAGATCAGGCTGCGGGCGCAGCGACTTGGCGTCGCCTCTTCTCCGGTGGAACTTGCCGCCGAGACCAATGTCGAGGACATCCTGGCGACGATCGCCGACGGCAAGCGGCCTGATCTCGTCATCCTGGATTCGATCCAGACGCTGTGGACCGACCTTGCCGATTCGGCACCGGGCACCGTTACCCAGGTGCGCGCCGCAGCCCAGGCGATGATCCGCTATGCGAAATCCACAGGTGCTGCGATCGTACTGGTCGGCCATGTCACCAAGGAAGGCCAGATCGCCGGGCCGCGCGTCGTCGAGCACATGGTCGACGCCGTGCTCTACTTCGAAGGCGAAGGCGGCCACCACTACCGCATCCTGCGCACGGTGAAGAACCGTTTTGGACCGACCGACGAGATCGGCGTCTTCGAAATGTCGGACAAGGGCCTGCGCGAGGTCGCCAATCCATCCGAGCTTTTCCTTGGCGAGCGCCATGCCAAATCGCCGGGAGCGGCGGTTTTCGCCGGCATGGAAGGGACGAGGCCGGTGCTGGTCGAGATCCAGGCGCTAGTGGCGCCGTCCTCGCTTGGCACGCCGCGCCGCGCCGTCGTCGGCTGGGACGGCGCCCGGCTATCGATGATCCTGGCGGTTCTCGAAGCCCATTGCGGCGTGCGCTTCGGCAGCCACGATGTCTATCTCAATGTCGCCGGAGGCTACCGGATTTCGGAGCCCGCGGCCGACCTGGCGGTGGCGGCCGCCCTGGTTTCCTCGCTCACCGGTCTTGCCCTTCCCGCCGATTGCGTCTATTTCGGCGAAATCAGCCTTTCGGGCGCCGTGAGGCCGGTTGCGCATGCGCAACAGCGCCTCAAGGAAGCCGAAAAGCTGGGTTTTGGAAGCGCGGTTCTGCCCTCGGGCAGCGGGGAGCTGGCCGGGGGGATCGGGGCCGGTTCTTTTCAGCCAACCGAGCTTGCCGACCTCGTGGCACGCATAGCCGGCACACGCCGAAGCCGCGTGGACGAACAAGACTAGAGCATCGGACCCTGAGCCCGATGCTCCGCGCTATAATACGGCTCATGGAGTGGGGCGAAAGACATGCCGATTACGCTGCTTGACGGAATTCTCGTCGGCTTCACTCTGGTCTCGGCGATGCTCGCCATGGTTCGCGGCTTCTCGCGCGAAGTCCTGTCCGTCGTCTCCTGGGCAGCGGCGGCAGCTGCGGCGTTCTTCTTCTACAAGCCGGTTGTGCCTTACCTCGCGCCCTACATCGAGAATGAAAAGGTCGCCATGGCGGCCGCCGCCGGCGTGGTCTTCATCATCGCGTTGATCGTCGTCTCGGTCATCACCATGAAGCTCGCCGACTGGATCATCGATTCCAGGATCGGCGCACTCGATCGTACGCTCGGTTTCCTTTACGGCGCCGCGCGCGGCATCCTGGTCGTTGCCGTCGCCCTGCTGTTCTTCAACTGGCTGGCAGGCGCCAAGGCACCAGCCTGGGTCACGGAGGCCAAGTCGCGGCCGCTGCTCGAGCAGATCGGCGCCAAGCTCGAAAGCCTGCTGCCCGAGGATCCGGAAAACGCGATCCTCAAGAAGCTCAATCCGAATCAGCCGGCCGCCGAGACGCCAGCTGCTCCGGACGCACCGGCGGCGGATGCTCCGGCGGGCGGCGACGATGCCAACACGCCGGCGCCTGACGACAATGACGCAACACCACCGGCGAACAACGCCCCGGCCGCTCCGGCACCGGCGGCACCGGCAAACTGACGCCGAAAACGGCGTCAGGATCTGACGATGGTGTGAACGACCGCACGGCCCGCGTTGCTTTCGGCGCGAACCCGCATTATATGGCGATTTTAGCGGAGCTTAAGATGGCAGACGCAGACGACGTGCTTTCCGCCGAGGCCGACGACCATTTCCACGACGAATGCGGTGTGTTCGGCATTTTCGGCCGGCAGGACGCCGCGGCAATCGTTACATTGGGACTGCATGCGCTGCAGCATCGCGGCCAGGAAGCGGCCGGCATCGTTTCCTATGACGGCAGCCAGTTCCATGTCGAACGCCATGTCGGCCTGATCGGCGACACCTTCACCAAGCAGCGCGTCATCGACAGCCTGCAAGGCAACCGCGCCATCGGCCATACGCGCTACGCCACCACGGGCGGCGCCGGCATGCGCAACATCCAGCCCTTTTTCGCCGAATTGGCCGATGGCGGCTTCGCCGTCGCCCACAACGGCAATCTGACCAACGCCATGACCGTGCAGCGCGCGCTGCAGAAGCAAGGCGCGATCTTCTCCTCCACCTCCGATACCGAGACGCTTTTGCACCTTGTCGCCACCAGCAAGGAGCGCGATCTGAACTCGCGTTTCATCGATGCGGTGCGGCAGGTCGAGGGCGCCTTCTCGCTGGTGGCGATGACGGCCAAGAAGATGATTGGTTGCCGCGATCCGCTCGGCATCCGGCCGCTGGTGCTCGGCGATCTCGACGGCGCCTGGATCCTGGCCTCCGAAACCTGCGCGCTCGACATCATCGGCGCGCGTTTCGTGCGCGACCTGAAGCCCGGCGAGATGGTCGTCGTCACGTCCAAGGGCATCGAGAGCCTGTTCCCCTTCGAGCCGCAGAAGACCCGCTTCTGCATCTTCGAATATGTCTATTTCGCGCGGCCGGATTCCTCGGTCGAAGGCCGCAACGTCTATGAGGTGCGCAAACGTATTGGCGCCGAGCTGGCGGTCGAAAGCCCGGTCGAGGCCGACATCGTCGTGCCGGTGCCGGATTCGGGCACGCCGGCGGCGATCGGCTTCAGCCAGGCGGCCGGCATTCCCTTCGAGCTCGGTATCATCCGCAATCATTATGTCGGCCGCACCTTCATCCAGCCGGGCGATTCGATCCGCCACATGGGCGTCAAGCTGAAGCACAATGCCAACCGACGCATGATCGAAGGCAAGCGCGTGGTGCTGGTCGACGACAGCATCGTGCGCGGCACCACCAGCCAGAAGATCGTGCAGATGGTGCGCGACGCCGGCGCTAAGGAGGTGCATATGCGCATCGCCTCACCGCCGACACGCGCCTCCTGCTTCTACGGTGTCGACACGCCGGAGAAATCGAAGCTCCTGGCATCGCGCATGTCGATCGAGGAGATGGCCGAGTTCATTCGCGTCGATTCGCTTGGCTTCCTCACCATTGACGGGCTCTACCGCGCGGTCGGCGAGGCCAGCCGCGACAACGACCAGCCGCAATTCTGCGATGCCTGCTTCACCGGCCAGTACCCGACCCGCCTGCTCGACTTCGAAGGCCACGACAATGTGCGCACGCTGTCGCTGCTGGCGACAAGCGGGACGTAGGCCGGACCGCCATCAGCGTTAGTCAATTCCCGGAATCCATCGCATGACCCTCGACCTTTCCGGCCGCGTTGCGGTCGTCACCGGCGCCTCGCGCGGCATCGGCTATTTCGTTGCCAAGGAATTGGCTGCCGCCGGCGCGCATGTCATTGCGGTGGCTCGTACTGTCGGCGGGCTGGAAGAGCTCGACGACCAGATCAAGGCGGCCGGCGGCCAGGCGACACTGGTGCCGCTCGACCTCGCCGACATGGCCGGCATCGACCGCCTGGGCGGCGCCATCCACGAACGCTGGGGCAAGCTCGACATTCTCGTCGCCAATGCCGGCGTTCTCGGCGTCATCTCGCCGATCGGTCATGTCGAAGCAAAAACCTTCGAGAAGGTGATGACCATCAACGTCACCTCGACCTGGCGGCTGATCCGCTCGGTCGACCCTCTGCTGCGGCTCTCCGATGCTGGCCGCGCGATCATCCTGTCTTCCAACGCCGCGCACTCGGCGCGCGCCTTCTGGGCACCCTACGCGGCATCCAAGGCCGCGGTGGAGACGATGATGCGCTCCTGGGCGCATGAGACGCAGAGCCTGCCGCTCAGGGTGAACGCCGCTGACCCCGGCGCCACCCGCACCGCCATGCGGGCCCAGGCAGTGCCGGGCGAAGATCCCGAGACGTTGCCGCATCCCTCCGAGATCGCCAAACGCATCGTGCCGCTGGCCAGCCCGGACCTGAAAGAGACCGGATTGATCTTCCAGGCCAAGCACAATCGCTTCGTCGCCTATAGGCAGCCGGAATAAAACTTGAGCCTTTTTTTGACGCATGTCGGTTTCCCAAAAACCGCTGCGCACTTTTAAGCGACATGCGTAGGGAGTAAACAGGCCTCCGGAAACGTTTCTTCGACGTAGTCGAAGCCCAAACCGGAGGAACCACCATGCGCAAACTGCTTCTCGCCACCGCGGCCATCCTGATCGCAGCCGCGGGCGCCGCTTACTCGCAAGATGCCAAGATGAGCTTCTTCGTCACCAGTGTCGGTTCCGGCAAGGGTGCCGACCTCGGCGGCCTCAAGGGTGCTGACGCGCATTGCGCATCGCTGGCGGAAGCCGCCGGCGTCACCGGCAAGAGTTGGGCCGCCTATCTGTCAACCAGCGACACCGACGCCCGCGACCGTATCGGCAAGGGGCCGTGGGTGAACGCCAAGGGCGTCAAGATCGCTGACGACGTCGCCTCATTGCACAGCGATGCCAACGGCATCACCAAGCAGACGGCGCTCAACGAGAAAGGCGAAGTGGTCAACGGCCGCGGCGACACGCCGAACCGCCACGACGTGCTGACCGGTTCCAAGCCTGACGGCACCAAGATCGCCGACCAGACCTGCGGCGACTGGACGATGAGCGGGGCGGAAGGCGCCGCGATGATGGGCCATCACGACCGTACCGGCCTCGACGATTCGGCAGCCGCCAAATCCTGGAATTCCTCGCACGCCTCGCGCGGCGGCTGCAGCCAAGAGGCGCTGAAGGGCACCGGGGGCGATGGCTTGTTCTATTGTTTTGCCACCAACTGAGCCGATTGCGCTTCGAAATCGGGCTGGGAAACCCGCCGTCACATCACGCGGCTGTGATTTGGCGGCGGGAAGCTGTGCCGCGGTCATGCTTTCGTCATTTCCTTGGAGTTGGTAGGGTCACCGCGACTCCCACAACAAGCGCCCAACTGGCAGAACAAGGAAATCCCCATGGCTACGACCGCAGCAGCGTTGGTCTGGTATCTGGTAATCGCGGGTCCGCAAGGCGGCATGGTCGTGCTGCCCAGCACCTTCGACAAGCGCGAACAATGCACTGCCGCCATCACCGAATATCAGAAGCAGCCGACACCGGCCGGCTGGTCGGTGCAATGCGTGCCGAGCGCCTCGCCCTTCACCGACGAGGGTGACGCCGAAGAACCGTCAGCACAGTAGGCGTCAGCGGCGTGCGCTGACCGTCAGTTCCGGCTTCTGGCTGATGGTCTGGAACACCACGCAATAACGCTCGGTCAGCTTCAGCAGCGAGTCTATCCGCTCCTGCGGCTCATCGGTGTCGAGGTTGAAATTGAGCCGGATGGCGCGAAAGCCGACCGGCGCATCCTTGGCGACACCGAGCGTGCCGCGAAAATCGAGATCGCCTTCAGCCTCCACCGTGGCGGCGCCGAGTTTGAACTCGAGCGCCGTCGCCACCGCCTTCAGCGTCACCCCGGCGCAGGCGACCAACGCCTCCAGCAGCATGTCGCCCGAGCAGAGCTCAAGGCCTGAGCCGCCTGTTGCCGGATGCAGGCCGGCGATGGCGAGCGCCCTGCCCGTCTCCACCTTGCAGGCAACCGACTGGTCGTCGATCGAGCCCTTGGCGCGAAGCGTGATCATGGCCTGCGAAGCGTCGTCACGATACGCCTGCTTCAGCGGCGCCTGCATGGCCTTCAGTTCGGTCGCATCCATCCGCTTTCCCCTTTCGTCGACTGCTTGCGTCACCGGCATGCGCCGTCCGGTCAAGATTTGCGCCGATCACCTTGGGAAGGCAATGCCATTCCGCAACAGGTGCCAGCCGCCTACACCGATATCCCAAATGGGACATTGACGGACAAGGTCCCAAAAACGTCTGATCCGGGCAAGTCATCACTCCATTTCCCGGCGGTCCCCGATGCCTCGAACCCTCTCGACAAGGCCGAAACAGGATGGGTTTCGCGCGCCCGGCGAATTCGAACCCAAGTCAGGCTGCTGGATGATCTGGCCGGAGCGGCCGGACACCTGGCGCCTCGGCGCCAAGCCCGCGCAAAAACTGTTCGCCGATGTCGCCGCGGCGATCGCGCAAAGCGAGCCGGTGACGGTGGCGGCTTCTGCTCGCCAGTGGCAGAATGCCCGAGCGCGATTGCCCGGTCATGTGCGCGTCGTGGAAATGTCTACCAACGATTCCTGGCTGCGCGACAGCGGTCCCAACTTCGTCGTCAACGATCAAGGCGACGTGCGTGGCGTCGATTGGATCTTCAACGCCTATGGCGGTTTTGACGGCGGCCTCTATTCGCCATGGGACCTGGATGACCTTGCGGCGCAAAAAGTGCTCGAAATCGAGAACATGGATCGCTACCGCGCACCTCTGATCGCCGAGGGTGGCGGGTTGCAGTGCGACGGTCAGGGCACGCTCATCACGACGGAGCAATGCCTGCTCAACCGAAATCGCAACGCTCATCTCGGCAAGGCCGAGGTGGAGCGCCAGCTTGGCGACTATCTCGGTGTCGACACCATCATCTGGCTGCCACGCGGCTTTGCCTTCGACGAGACCGACGGCCATGTCGACGACGTCTGCTGCTTCGTGCGCCCCGGCGTGGTCGTGCTGAGCTGGACCGACAATCGGGACGACCCACAATATGAGATCGTGCGCGAAGCCGAGGCGGTGTTGCGTTCGGCTCGTGATGCGAAGGGCCGCGCGCTGGAAGTTCACCGGCTGCCCCACCCCATGCCGATCGAGATGACGCCGGAAGAAAGCGACGGCGTGGACCGGCTGGATTCGACCTGGGCGCGACCGGCCGGAAACCGGATCGCGGCGAGCTACATCAACTACTATCCGGGCAACAGCGTCGTGGTGGTGCCGCAGTTCGGCTGCGATCTCGATGTGAAGGCCAAGCGGACGCTGGCCGAGCTGTTTCCCGACCACCGAATAGTCGGCATCGAAAACTCGCGAGAGATCCTGCTGGGCGGCGGCAATGTCGCCTGCATCACCCTGCCGGTCTATGCCCCGCAACGGCGTTGAAGGATGACGGCCGCCGAACACCAGCAGCGAAAAGGAGAACACTCATGCGCGCTCTGATCTTCTCAACCCTGCTTGCCGGGATTGCTTGCGGCATCTGCGCCGGCGCAGCCTCGGCGGATGAGGAAAAAATCGTCAATGTCTACAACTGGTCGGACTATATCGCGCCGGACACCGCCGAGAAATTCGAGAAGGAAACGGGCATCAAGGTTCGCTACGATGTCTATGACGGCAACGAGGTGCTCGAAACCAAGCTGCTCACCGGCGGCTCGGGATATGACGTGGTCTACCCTTCAGCCTATCCGTTCCTGAAGAACCAGGTGAAGGCGGGGGCTTTCCTGGAACTCGACAAGGCGAATCTTGCAAACCATTCGAAGATCGATCCGCAAGCCCTGGCGCTGATCGCGGGTGCCGACCCGCAGAACCTGCATGCCGTGCCCTATATGGCCGTCACCGACGGCATTGGCTACAACGTCGCCGCGGTCAAACAGCGGCTGCCGGACGCGCCGACAGATTCCTTCGCCATGGTCTTCGACGTCGATGTGGTCAAGAAGCTGTCCGATTGCGGTGTAGCTATCATCGATGCGCCGGCTGAAGTCATCCCGATGGCGATGAACTACCTTCACATCAACCCCAAATCGACCAGTCCCAACGACCTCGCCAAGGTCGAGGACCTGCTGGTCAAGGTGCGGCCCTACATCCGCTATTTCCATTCGTCGAAATACATCAACGACCTCGCCAACGGTGACATCTGTGTGGTGTTGGGCTGGTCGGGCGACATACTCCAGGCAAGGACCCGTGCGGCGGATTCCGTAAAGAAGCTGGAGATCGCCTATTCCATCCCCAGAGAAGGCACGCTCATCAACTTCGATACGATGGCGGTACCGAAAGATGCGCCGCATCCCGACAACGCCCAGGCCTGGATCAACTTCAATCTGCGGCCCGATATCGCCGCGGCCAATTCCAGCTATGTCTCCTACGCCAATGCGATACCGGAGTCCCTGCCGCTGATGGACAAGGCCATAGCCAGCGACCCCGGCGTCTTTCCGCCTGATGCCGTGAAGGCCAAGCTGTTCGTGGTGGACAACAACGACCAAAAGCTGCTGCGATCCCAAAACCGCATGTGGACACGCATCGTGACGGGACAATAGAGCAATTCCAGGAAAAATGCGCAGCGGTTTTCCCGTGAAAAGCGCGTAGCGCTTTCCCTTGGGAATTGCGTCAAAGCAAAAAAGACAGAGCCGGGCGGAAGCCGTCAGGCTCAGGCGGCTTCGCGGATGGCCGCCAGCAACTCGACCTGGGAGTGCACGCCGAGCTTGCGATAGATCTGCTTGATGTGGTTGCGGACCGTCCCGGGCGAGATGGCGAGGCATCGCGAAATCGTCTTGGCGTTGCCACCATCGACCAGATGCCGCGCAATCTCGGTCTCGCGCCTGCTCAGCCGCGAGCGAGCGTCACCGATTGCGGCGCCCTTGTGCCGGAAGCGGCACAGATGGAGCAATCTTTCCAAAATGAGCCTTGTCGCGCTGCTTGCCGCGCAAGCCGTCGCCAGATCCTGCTCGCCAAACGGTTCTGCCCCGTTTCGCCTGAGAAAAGTGACATAGCCAGCGGTCAGCCGGTCGAGATTGAACACGCCGGTGATCTCGTCGAAACTGTCGGAAGGGCCGAAGAATTCGCGATAGTAGGGAGTCCGCTGGAAGTCGCCATTGCGGAGTGCCGACAGCGGCAACAGGAAATCCTGCCTTGTGCTGGCGAACCTCTGGAAGAAGGGAGCCTGGCGATACAGGCGTGCATCGTAGTCGCGGTTCCAGCGATCGGGACCGGCATCGTCGATGGTCAGGGATGTGATGTCGCGACGGTAAAAGCCGACATAGGCGCGGTCGGAGCCAAGCAACTCGCTCGCCGCTGCCGTGAAGCGAGCCGACAATTCTTCGGGAGTCACGGCAACGGCCGCAGCGGCGACACCGCCGCTCCAGCGCCCAAACTGATCGAGGGAAAGGTTCGACTGCATTCCAATTCATACTAGGCATGATGCCGAAAAGTGTGAAGCGGTTTTCGGACGGCATCATGCTCTATCTGTTTGATTTAGAGCCGGATTGAGATTTCAGGTCGATCGACCTGAAATCATCCGGCTCTAGCGCAAGCCGTTGCAAGTTCAAATCAGCCATTTCCTTTGACTTCGACCCTCTCGGCCATACCTATGCGGGAGTCGTTGTCGCGGAGCCATCATGCCGGTCAAATTGAAACTGATCTGCCTTATCCTGCCGATGCTCGCCGTCCTGGCGCAGCCCGTCCTGGCTGAAACGGCGGAGCGGCCGGCGCCCTCGGGCGGCGTGCTATCCCTGCTGCCGCCGCCGCAGACCACCAACCATTCGATCACGCTGGCCGGGCGCAAGCTGGATTACCAGGCAAAGGCGGCGACCCTGTCGCTGCTATCGGGCAAGGGCGACGTCACGGCGGAGATCTTCTACGTCGCCTACACACTGGAGCCGCCGGCAAGCGGGGCCAAAGACCAGCAGCGGCCGATCACCTTCGTGTTCAACGGCGGCCCTGGAGCAGCGTCCGCCTATCTGCATATCGGCGCACTCGGTCCACGGATAATCGCGACGGGAGCCGACGGCGAATTCCTGCCGTCACCGCAAAGACTGATCGACAATCCGGACAGCTGGCTCGACATGACCGATCTCGTCTTCGTCGATCCGGTGGGAACAGGCTATAGCCGCGAGGCACCGGGTCAGGACACGCGCGATTTCTGGGGTGTAAACCAGGATGCCAGCTCGATAGGCGCCTTCATCCGGCTCTATCTCGCGCAGAACGGCCGCACCGGGTCGCCACTGTTCCTCGCCGGCGAAAGCTATGGCGGGTTCCGCGCAGCGCTGCTCGCCAGGACGTTACAGGAAGATATCGGCATCAGTCCGAACGGCATCGTGCTGATCTCCCCGGCGCTGGAGTTCACGCTGGTGCAGCCCGACGAATTCGAGCCGCTGCATTGGGCGCTCGAACTGCCTTCACTGGCGGCGGTGCGCCTGCGCGCCGAAGGCGTCAGCGGCGACGCGTTGCGGGAGAAGCTGGCAGACGTCGAACATTATGCGATGGGCGATTACCTCACGGCAATCACCAGCGGACTGGAGCAAGGCAGGCGGCTGGCCAGCCAACGCGTGGCTGACATCACCGGCCTGCCGCTCGATCTGGTGCAGCGGAACTCCGCCCGCATCCCCACCGGCCTGTTCGCAAGGGAGTTCTCCCGCGCCAGCGGCAAGGTGCTCAGCCCCTATGACGCCACGATCGGCACGGCCGACATCGCGCCCGAGAGCGCCCGCATCGCCGGCCCGGATCCGGTGCTCGACCGCAGCGTGCCGGCGCTGACGTCGGCATTCGTCGGCTATATCAGCGACGAACTGCATTTTCGCACCGATGTCAGCTATCGGCTGCTCAATGGCGAAATCAGCCACAATTGGGATTACGGGACCGGCGCCTCGCGGCAAGGCTATGCCGGGGTGATGGACGATCTGCAGCGCGCACGCTCGCTGAACCCTTCGCTCGGCGTCGTGATCGTTAACGGCTACACCGATCTGGTGACACCTTACCTCGCCTCGCGCTACCTGGTGAGCCAGATCCCGTCGCTCGCCAATGCCAAGCCCATCCGTCTCGATGTCGTCGAGGGCGGGCACATGATGTATTTCAGGTCCGATGGCCGGCGCGCGCTGAAAGAAGCCGCTTCGGAGCTTTATCAGGCGACGCAATAGGCTTGGCGACAGTGCAGCTCGCCATGGACCCGTGCCCCAATATAAGCACCGGACTGGCGTAGCGCCGCAGGGGTTTTCGCCCGTATAGCTTGGTACCAAGGGAGTTGAATTCACGGCTCCCTTGTGTCGCTCCTCACAGCATTTCTGCCGCTCCGGCAAATTTGGTCCCACGCGCCTTATGGCCGATATCGCCATTCTCGAAACACGCGAGCGGGTTCTTGCAGGCATCCTGCTGACCGGTGCGGCCTATCTGCTGTTTTCGACACAGGATGCTTCGATCAAGCTGCTGGTCGTCGGCCTGAGCGTCTGGCAGATCATGTTCTTCCGCAGCATCACCATTCTGGGCGCGTGCGCGGCGATCGGCGGACGACAGCTGTTTGCCGACACGATGCGCTCGCCGATCGTGCGGCCGATGCTGGTGCGCAGTGCCTTCACGCTTGCTGCGTGGCTCTGCTACTACAACGCCGCGCGCAGCCTGCAGCTCGCCGAACTGACCACCGTTTATTACGCGGCCCCGATCATCGTCACCGTGCTTTCGGTGTTCCTGCTCGGCGAAAAGGTGCCGATGCTGCGCTGGCTGGCGGTGCTGATCGGCTTTGCCGGCGTGTTCATCGCTTGCGATCCGACCCATCTCGGCCTGTCCGTGCCGGTGCTGCTGGTGCTGGCGGCCGCCTTCTTGTGGGGCATCGCCATCGTGCTCTTGCGCAGGACCGCCCTTGCCGAGCGCTCGATGATCCAGCTCCTGCTCAACAATTTCTATTTCCTGCTGTTTTCGGCGGTGCCGGCGCTGCTCTGGTGGCAGACGCCAAACCTGGCGCAATTGCTGCTGCTTGCCAGCGTCGGCGCACTCGGCGGCCTGGCGCAGTATCTTCTCTTCGAAGGCATGAAGCGCACACCAGCCTCGGTTCTCGCGCCGCTGGAATACACCTCGCTATTGTGGGCATTCGCACTCGGCTTTGCGATCTGGGGCGACGTGCCGCGCCGCGAAGTTTTCCTGGGCGCTGCGCTGATCGTCGCCGCCGGCCTGCTGATCGTCGGCACCGAGCATTTCCGCAAACGGCTGTGATGTGGATGGCCATGATTGCTGACGCTACGATGCCAGGACCAAGCGGCGTAGGCTGGCGGCATGACTGAGATTGCAGCCGCCACCGACACCGCCGCGGAGCGGACACTCGGCATCATCCTGGTGTCGTCCTCAGCCGCCGTCTTCGGCCTGACGGGCGTGCTGACGAAATCAATCCACGCCGACCCGTTGACCATCATCTGCTGGCGCGGCTTTGTCGGCGCGATCCTGATCAGCCTCTATGTGCTGTGGCGGCGTCACCGTTCCGGTGGGCGTGAGACCCTGCGGCTTGGCTGGCGCGGCTGGCTGCTGGCGGTGGAAGGCGCGCTGGCCAGCATCGCTTTCATCTCGGCGTTCAAGTTCACCTTCGTCGCCAATGTCGCTGTCATCTATGCCACAGCACCTTTCGTCACGGCGCTGCTGGCCTGGGTTCTGACGCGCGAACCCTTCCGGTTGCAGACGATGGTCGCCGCCGCCGTGTCGCTGTGCGGCGTGGCGATCATGGTCTGGTCCGGCTTCGGCACCGGCAATCTGTTCGGCGACGGACTGGCACTGCTGATGACCATCGGCAGCGGTCTTTACATGATCATGGTACGCGCCTTCCGCGACACGCCCGTGGTGTGGGCCGGTGCGGTGTCGGCATTCCTGTTGTTCGTGCTCGGTTGGTTCGTCACCGATCCGCTGGCGGTTTCGCCGAGAGATGCCGTTCTGCTCGCCACTTTCGGCGCGTCCTTCGCGCTGTCCTCGATCCTGTGGACGGAGGGCGCACGGCTCATCCCGCCGGCCGAATCCGGGCTTCTCGGTTCGGCCGAAGTGCCGTTCGCGATCCTGTTTGCCTTCCTGTTCCTGGGCGAGATTGCACCAGCCGCCAGCATGATCGGCGGCGCCGTCGTGCTCACCGCAGTGTTCGCCCACGCGGGGCGGGATTGGCTGATGGCGCGCTCGCAACGCATGGCGTCAAATATTTCTTAAAAAAGTGACACAGTCATGGAACCATCATCCGGGTCAGGCATTATTGCTGCGACGGGCCATCCCCAAGTCCCCCCAAACCCCTCGGCCCGTCCTACTCCAAGCCGACCGTAAGGTCGGCTTTTTCTTTGCCGCTTGCCGACCGTAAGGTCGGCTTTCTCTTTGCCACTTGGGACCGCAAGGTCGGGTTCGTTGGGCATTCAGCCCGACAAGGCAAGGTTGGCGCTGAGCAGGGTCGCCAGATCGGCTGCCGATCCATCGGCACCGGCGCGCAGCCGGATGG
>NZ_RZQL01000064.1 GCF_003997935.1 Mesorhizobium sp. M7A.F.Ca.US.006.01.1.1 | reverse complement strand
ATAGGAAGTCTTACCGCCTGCTGCAACGCCAAGCGTCGTTTCAGCAGGCCGGGGCGACCGGCAGGAGCCTTGATGATGCGACCATTTCGTTTCGCCGACCTTGGCGCCGTTGGCGCTCTGGCCGCTTTGATCGCCGTGCCTTTCCCCGGCATCGCCTTGGCGCAAACCGCCTCTGCTCCAGCCGCGCCCGCGCAACCCGCACCTCAGGCCGAGACCGCGGCGCCCGCCCAGGCGGCACCCAAGCTCGAAACCTTCGGCAGATGGTCGACCCTGGTCGACGAGATCGACACTGGTGAGGATCTGCGCAAGACCTGCGCGGCCTCGACCGCCTTTATCGGCGCTGGCGGCGAGAGCGGCGTTCTGACGCTCATCATCACGAATGGCGATGCACTGCCGCCGGATGCCTACCCGTCCATAACGATCGCCGTCGACAACAAGGCCTTGCCGGCCGGCAAGTCGGTTGCCGCCACTTTCGGCGACGACAAGGGCCGCGTCACTGCCAAGCTGCATTCCGATGGCGCCGTCAACGGCCGGCTCAGCTGGACCGCGGACAACCAAGCCAAGACTAGCCTGGCGCTTCTGCGCGCCATGCGCCGGGCATCGGTGCTTGACGTCTCCTTCGGCGATGCGCCGGTTGGAAGCATATCCATGGACGGCTTCACCAAGGCCTATCGCAGTCTCGGCGCATCGTGCGGTTTTCCGACCGCCGACGTAGCTCCCTGAAAACATCGGTACGGTGTGCGGCTGCTGGGCGAGGCTGGCAATCCTGCTCGCGCCTCGCTATCTCTGAAGGGCGAGGGGCTGTTGGCGACACTTTGCCATCGCTGCAAAAACCTCTAAGCCTTTCGCTTCACCAGATTCGCCAACCAAAGGCTTCTCCATGCGCTGTCCCTATTGCCAGTCGGAAGATACGCAGGTGAAGGATTCGCGCCCCGCCGAGGATGGCGCAGCGATCCGCAGGCGGCGCGTCTGCCCCGATTGCGGCGGCCGCTTCACCACCTTCGAGCGCGTGCAGTTGCGCGACCTCGTCGTGGTCAAGAAATCGGGGCGCAAAGTGCCCTTCGACCGCGACAAGCTGTTGCGTTCGGTGGAGATCGCCGTGCGCAAACGCAATGTCGATCCCGAGCGCATCGACCGCGCGGTGACCGGTATCGTGCGCCAGCTCGAAAGTTCCGGCGAGACGGAGGTTGCTTCGGGAGAAGTCGGCCGGCTGGTCATGGAAGCGCTGAAGTCGCTCGACGATGTCGCCTATGTCCGTTTCGCCTCGGTCTACCGCAATTTTCGCGAGGCCAAGGATTTCCACGAATTGCTGGGCGAGTTGAAGGGGGACGAAATCAAGGGTGAAGAGGAAGCCAGCTGAGCATGACTGCAAGCGAACAGGCCGCCCTTGATCGCCGCTTCATGGCGGCGGCACTCAGACTGTCGCGAAAAAATGCCGGGCGCACCGCGACCAACCCGTCTGTCGGTACGCTGATCGTACGCGATGACGGCAACGGTCCGATGATCGTCGGTACCGGCGTCACCGCCGTCGGCGGACGCCCGCATGCCGAGACCGAGGCCCTGGCCGAGGCCGGCGATCTCGCGCGCGGCGCCACCGCATACGTCACGCTGGAGCCTTGCGCCCACCATGGCCGCACGCCGCCTTGCGCCAATGCGCTGGTCAATGCCGGCGTCGTGCGCGTCGTCGGTGCCGCCAGCGATCCCGATTCGCGCGTGTCCGGCAAGGGCTACGCAATCCTGCGTGCCGCCGGTGTCGAGGTGGTCGAGAAGGTGTTGGCCGAGCAAGCCTCCGAGCAGATGGCCGGCTATTTGATTCGTTCGTTGAGAAAACGCCCGGAAGTGATTCTCAAGCTTGCGCTTTCCAGCGACGGCAAGATCGGCAGGGAAGGCGAGGGACAGGTGTCGATCACCGGCGATATCGCGCGCCGCGAAGTGTATCTGATGCGGGCCGAGGCGGACGGCATACTGGTTGGCATCGGCACGGCCCTTGAGGACGATCCGGCCCTGACGGTGCGTTTGCCGGGGCTGGAGAACCGTTCGCCTGCCCGCATCGTGCTCGACCGCCAGATCCGGTTGCCGGAGGCCTCGAAACTGGTTTCGGGCGTCGACCGGGTGCCGCTCTATATCGCCGCTTGCCTGGAGGCCGATCCGCTGCGGCGGGCAGCACTCGAACGCGCCGGCGTTCGCTTCATCGGCACCGAGACCCATGAAGGCGGCGTAGCACTACCGGAATTGCTCGAGGATCTGGCCGCGCTCGGCATGGCAAGCGTGCTGGTCGAGGGCGGCGCCAGGGTGGCGAGCGCCTTCCTGGCCGACGAACTGGTCGACCGCATTGTGCTGTTCCAGGGACCGGAAGCGATCGGCGATGACGGCATTGCATCGCCTGTTGACGCTGACCATATCCCGGCAGGCTTTCGCAAGCTGCGCGAGATGCGCTTTGGCGAAGACAGCTACGCCGAGTGGATAAGAGATTTTTAGGATCAACACCGATGTTCACCGGAATTGTCACCGATGTCGGCACTGTCGCTTCCGTCAAACCTCTGAGGGAAGGGGTGGGGCTGCGCATCGACACAGCCTATGACCCGCAGACCGTCGCCATCGGCGCCTCGATCTCCTGCGGCGGCGTCTGCCTGACAGTGACGGCCTTGCCCGACAGTGGCTCGAATGCGCGCTGGTTCGAGGTTGAAGCATGGGAGGAAGCCTTGCGGCTGACCACGGCCTCGGGCTGGAAATCCGGCACCAAGGTCAATCTGGAGCGGGCGCTGAAGATTGGCGACGAACTCGGCGGCCACATCGTTTCGGGCCATGTCGACGGCATGGCCGAGATCATCGAGCGCAAGGATGAGGGCGACGCGGTGCGCTTCACGCTGGAGGCGCCGCGCGATCTGGCGAAGTTCATCGCGCCCAAGGGTTCGGTCGCGCTCGATGGCACCTCGCTGACCGTCAACAAGGTCGAAGGCACGCGCTTCGACGTGCTTCTGATCCACCACTCGTTGACCGTGACCACCTGGGGCGAGCGCAAGGTCGGCGACCGCGTCAATCTCGAGATCGACACCATGGCCCGCTACGCAGCGCGGCTGGTCGAGGCGGCGAAAGAGGGGCTTTGATGACCAAGGACAGGGTGAATTCCACGCAGGAAGACAAGTTGATGCGTGAGGTGCAGGCCGATGTGAACACCGAAGATCACTCGCAACTCGATCTGTCCGTTAACGACAGCAGAGTCTTCGTTGAAGCCTTGATCAATCCTCGATCGGTGAACGATCGTCTGCGCGATACCGTGCGTCGCTACCGTCACAATACAGGCGTGTGAGCACTGGAAACCAATAAGTTCTGCGGACCTTCGGCAACGTGGACAATCTTCCGCTTGCGATGAACCCGGCTTCGGCCTAAGTCACCGGCAACTCCCCGGAGACTTTTATGGCTGGTACATCCCAACACGGCAAAGCCTTCATTCGTCCGAAGGCGAAGGCGCATCTGCTCATTGTCGAAGCGCGCTTTCACGACGACCTTGCCGACGCGCTGCTCGACGGCGCGACAAGCGCGCTCGATGAAGCGGGCGCGACTTACGATGTCGTCACCGTTCCAGGTTCGCTCGAGATCCCCGCGGTGATCTCCTTTGCACTGGACGGCGCGACGGGAGGCGGCACAGACTATGATGGTTTTGTCGCGCTCGGCACCGTCGTCCGCGGCGACACCTATCATTTCGACATTGTCGCCAATGAATCCAGCCGTGCGCTCATGGATTTGAGCGTGCAGGACTCGGTCTGCATCGGCAATGGCATCCTCACCACCGAGAATGACGCCCAGGCCTGGACTCGCGCCAAGCGCTCGGAAGGCGACAAGGGCGGCTTTGCCGCGCGTGCGGCCCTGACCATGATTGCCCTCAAGGAACAATTGGGAGCGCGATCGTGAGCGAACCGGCGTCGCCCGGGCAGCCCGCGATGCGCCACGCCAACAAGCGCGGCGCTGCCCGTCTTGCCGCCGTGCAGGCGCTCTATCAGATGGATGTCGCCGGCAGCGGTGTCTTCGAGATCACCGCCGAGTACGAGGCGTTTCGCCTTGGCAAGGAAGTCGACGGCGCGCTGTATCGCGAGGCCGATGCGCAATGGTTTCGCGCTATCCTGGCGGGTGTCGTCGAGAACCAGAAGACCATCGATCCGATCATCCGCCAGGCGCTGACCGAGGACTGGCCGCTGTCGCGGCTCGATTCGACGCTGCGCGCCATCCTGCGCGCCGGCGTCTACGAACTGATGAAGCGCGAGGATGTCCCGGTCGCAGTCATCGTCTCCGAATATGTCGACATCGCCAAGGCCTTCTACGAGGAAGACGAGCCGAAGCTGGTCAATGCCGTGCTCGACCGTGTGTCACGCCGGGTGCGTGGCGAGGGGCGAGGCAAGGACGCATCATGACGGCAATCGCCGTCGAGGCAGGCAGGGAGGCGCGCCGCACGGCGCTGATCCTGGCCGCCTCGCAGGCGATCATCGGCTCGGCCGCTCCCATCGCCATCTCCGTGGGCGCGCTGGCCGGGCAATATCTGCTTGGTCCCGACAAATCATTGGCGACAGCGCCGGTCACCGGCTTCAACATCGGCGTGGCGCTCGGCGCGCTGCCTGCAGCGGCCATCATCCGCAGAATGGGCCAGCGCGGCGGCTTCATGACCGGAACCATCGTCACGGCGCTTGGCGGCCTCGTCGCCACGCTTGCGCTTTTTCAAGGCAGCTTCTGGCTGTTTGCCTTTGGCTTGCTCACGATCGGTGTCGGCGGCGCCTTCGTCCAGCAGTTCCGCTTTGCCGCCGCCGACAACGCACCGCCGGAATTCAAGGCGCGCGCCATCTCCTTCGTGCTGGCCGGCGGCATCGTCACCGCTATCCTCGGGCCGCAGATTGTCATCTTCACCCGCGAATCGCTGGCGCCGGTCATGTTTGCCGGTTCGTTCATCTCCATCCTGCCGCTGGCCGCCGTCGGCGCCATCATCCTGTCGTTCCTGCGGCTACCGGCGAAAGCATCCGGCAAGGTGGAGATCGCCGACAGCGATGCCAGGCCACTGGCTGAAATCGTCACGCAGCCGCGTTTCGTCGCCGCGCTTTTCTGTGCGGTCGGCAGCTACGCGCTGATGAGCTTCGTCATGACGGGCGCACCGCTGGCCATGGTCGGCTGCGGACTGTCGGAGACCGACGCGACGCTCGGCATCTCCTGGCACGTCATGGCGATGTTCGCGCCAAGCTTCTTCACCGGCTCGCTGATCCATCGCTTCGGCGCCGAACGCATTGTGACCACCGGCCTGATCCTGCTCATCGGCTGCGCCATTGTCGCTCTGTCGGGCCTGGCGCTGTGGCAGTTCTGGACGTCGCTGATCCTGCTAGGCCTTGGCTGGAACTTCGGCTTCATCGGCGCGACCGCAATGGTGGCCTCCACCTACCGGCCGTCGGAAAAGGGCAAGGTGCAAGGCTTCCACGACTTCGTCCTGTTCGGCTCCGTCGCCTGCGCCTCGCTGATGTCGGGCATGGTCTACAACGCCTGGGGCTGGGAGATGCTGAACTGGATCGTCTTTCCGGTCACCGTCCTGTGCTTCGTGGCGCTCGGCGCGCTGAAGGTGACAAGCGCGCGCCCGGCTTGACGCAAACCTATGCGTCCGGCGGCAACACTTGGAGCACCCGCGCTATGAACATGTGGAACTCAGCCATGTAGTTGCGTAGGAAGTCCTCGGTGGATTCGACCGTCACTTCGCCGTCGTCCGTAATCAGCCCCGGCGTGAACTGGATATAGGCTTCCGGCGCATTCATCTGGGGTGAGTTGCAGAAGCTCAGAACGCTGCGCAGGCTTTGTTGGGCGACAGCGGTTGCGATGGCGCCCGGCGATGTTCCGATGACGGCGGACGGTTTGCGCGCGAATGAATTCTTTCCATAGGGGCGGCTGGCCCAGTCGATCGCGTTCTTTAATCCGCCAGGAATCGAGCGGTTGTACTCCGGGGTAACGAACAGGACGGCCTGGACGGAGGCGATCGCCTTTTTGAAATCCCGGGCGACCGGCGGGAAATCCGCGTCATAATCGTAGCTGTAAAGGGGCAGATCCCTGAAGGCGATTTCCGTCATTTCAAGTTCCGGAGGAGCCAGTTGAACGAGCGCCTTCGCGAGCTTGCGGTTGATGGATTCCCGGGCAAGACTTCCAATGAGGTAGCCGACTTTGTGTATGGCCATGACACGCTCTCCGTGTTTTGCCACCCGCACCCTACGGCATTATCCGCCAGATGGCAGCAGATCGCCAGCGTCGCCTCAAAATCGCCCTTCCGAACAAAAATATTGCGCTGATCCCCCTTGTTATGAAACCGTGTGCCCCGACTGGCCGTTGAAGCCATGCTCATATGCGGTCATCGCGTTTCGGTTCATAGCAAGGGGTTTCACAATGTTTTCAGTCAAGTTTCTGGCCGGCGCGGCATTGGCGTTCGGCATCACGGTGACTTCCGCCAATGCCCAGGTAGTTGTCTCTTCGAAGATCGACACCGAGGGTGGCGTGCTCGGCAACATCATCCAGCTCGTCCTCAATGCCAACAACATCAAGACATCGGACCGTATCCAGCTCGGCGGCACGCCGGTGGTGCGCAAGGCGATTACCGCCGGCGAGATCGACATCTATCCCGAATACACCGGCAACGCCGCTTTCTTCTTCGAGAAGGCCGATGACCCGGTCTGGAAAGACGCCGCCAAGGCCTATGAAACGGCCAAGAAGCTCGACTACGACGCCAACAAGATCGTCTGGTTGTCGCCGTCGCCCGCCAACAACACCTGGGCGATCGCGCTGCGCAAGGAAGTCGCCGAAACCAACAAGCTCGCCACGCTCACCGATTTCGGCAAATATGTCGCGGGCGGCGGTCAGGTGGTGCTGGCGGCTTCCGCCGAGTTCGTCAATTCGGCGGCTGCACTGCCGGCCTTCCAGACCACCTATGGCTTCACGCTGAAGCCGGACCAACTGATCACCCTCTCGGGCGGCGACACGGCGGCAACCATTGCTGCGGCCGCCAACCAGACCAACGGCGCCAATGCGGCCATGGTCTACGGTACCGATGGCGGCATCGCACCGTCCGGGCTCGTCGTGCTCGACGACGACAAGGGCGTGCAGCCGGTCTACCAGCCGGCGCCGATCATCCGCGAAGCGGTGCTGAAGGAACATCCCGAGATCGAGACGCTGCTGAAGCCGGTCTTCGCCAAGCTCGACCTCGTCACGCTGCAGGAGCTGAACAGTCGCGTGCAGGTCGGCGGCGAGCCGGTCAAGGGCGTCGCCGAGGATTTCCTGAAGAAGAACGGCTTCCTGAAGTAGGACGATTCCGGCGCGCCGCTTTCGTGGCGCGCCGGATCGACTGACGGGGGAGGGCGTGAACATCCGCTTCGACAAGCTCGGCGTGGTCATCGCCGCGATATCAGCCTACGCGGCTTTTGCCGCGCCCTTTGCCACGTTCCGCGCCAACCGCATCGTCCCCGGCCAGGCGCGCTCGATTCTCGAGGCGCTGCCGACAACCACCGGGACGCTGCTGCTCGTCATCGTCGTCGCCGCAGCACTCATCGCGCTGTTCAAGACACCGCTTGCGCTGCGCCTTGCCGCCAGCGTGGTGGCGCTTGTCGCGCTCGCGCTGCTGATCGGCGTCGCCGGAACATTTCTCACGCCGGAGGGCAACACCTTTGCGAGAGTTTCGCCAGCCTCCGGTTTCTGGATTCTGATCTTTGCCTTCACGCTTTTGCTCGCCGATGTGCTGACACGGCTGAACCTGTCGCCCGTGGCACGAGTTGGCGTGCTTGTGGTCGCGGCTTTGGCGATAGGGCTGCTGTTGATTTCGGGAAGCTGGGACAATTTGTCGATCCTGAAGGAATATTTCAACCGCGCCGACAGTTTCTGGGCGGAGGGCTCCAAGCATGTGACGCTGGCGCTTGGTTCGCTGGCGGCTGCGGTGATCGTCGGCCTGCCGCTCGGCACCCTGTGCCATCGCGTCGAAAATCTGCGCGCCGGCGTTCTCAACGTACTCAACATCATCCAGACTATTCCCTCGATCGCGCTGTTCGGCCTGCTGATCGCGCCGCTCGGCTGGGTGGCCACGCATGTGCCGGGGGCCGCCGCGCTCGGCATTCGGGGCATCGGCACCGCACCCGCCTTCGTCGCGCTGTTCCTCTATTCGCTGCTGCCGGTGGTGGCCAACACCGTGGTCGGTCTCGCCGGCGTGCCGCGCGCCGCCAACGACGCCGCACGCGGCATGGGCATGACTGACAGGCAGCGCCTGTTCGGCGTCGAGTTTCCGCTGGCTTTTCCTGTCATCCTCACCGGCATCCGCATCGTCTTGGTGCAGAACATCGGCCTCGCCACCATTGCCGCGCTGATCGGCGGCGGCGGGTTCGGCGTGTTCGTCTTCCAGGGTGTGGGGCAGACGGCGATGGACCTTGTGCTGCTCGGCGCGGTGCCAACGGTCGCGCTCGCCTTTGCCGCCGCCATCATCCTCGATGCGGTGATCGAAATGACCGCCACCAGGCGCAGGGTTGAAACGGCATGATCGAGATCGAAGGCATTACCAAGCGCTATGACGCGACAACAGTGGTCGATGACGTTTCGATGGTCATCGAGCCGCGCACCATCGCCGTCATTGTCGGCACGTCCGGTTCCGGCAAGACAACGCTGCTGCGCATGATCAACCGGCTGGTCGAGCCGACCTCGGGCATCATCAAGCTCGACGGCGCCGACAATCGTTCGCTGCCCGGCTACGAGCTGCGCCGCAGCATCGGCTACGCCATCCAGGGCCACGGCCTGTTTCCACATCGCACGGTGGCACAGAACATTGCCACCGTGCCGGTGCTGCTTGGCTGGGACAAGGACCGTATCAAGGCCCGGGTCGACGAGCTGATGACGCTCTATCAGCTTGACCCCGAAGCCTTCGGGCCGCGCTATCCGCACGAACTGTCCGGCGGCCAGCAGCAGCGCGTCGGCGTTGCCCGCGCACTCGCCGCCGAGCCCAACGTGCTGTTGATGGACGAACCGTTCGGCGCCCTCGACCCGATCATCCGCACCAAGGCGCAGGAGGATCTGCTGGCGATCCAGAAGCGCTTCGGCACCACCATCATCCTCGTCACCCACGACATGGAAGAGGCCGTGCATATGGGCGACAAGATCGCGGTCATGGATGCCGGCAAACTGGTGCAATACGCCAGGCCGGCCGAGATCCTGGCGAAGCCGGCAAGCGCCTTCGTCGAGACCCTGGTCGGCGCCAGCGAAAGGCCATTCCGGCTGCTGTCGCTCGGTCGCGTGCGCGACGCCGTGGAGAAGGGCTCCGCCGAAGGCGAAGCGATCCCCGGCGACGCCAGCCAGCGCGACGCGCTGGCCGAACTGCTGTGGTCGGGCCGGCCCGCGTTGCCGGTCACAGGCGCCGACGGCAAGCCGCTTGGCCGCGTCACGGTCGACGGTCTGGTGAAACGCGCGGCGAGGCCGGCATGAAGGCCTGGCTTCCATCGTTGCTCAGGCTGGCCTTGGTGGTGCTGCTCGTTGCCTTCGTCACCAATCCCGGCTGGTTCGAGCCGCTGCTGAAGCCGCTGACCGAAAACAATGCGCCGGTGATCTACAACCAAGGCAGCCTGCTGACGCTGACATTGCTGCATTTGCGCACGGTTCTGATGGCCACGGTGGCCGCAACCATCGTTGCGGTGGCGCTTGCCATCCTGGTCACCAGGCCGGCCGGCGCCGAATTCTTGCCGCTGTCGCGCAGCCTGGTCAACATCGGCCAGACCTTTCCGCCGGTGGCGGTGCTGGCACTTGCCGTGCCGGCCGTCGGCTTCGGCGAGAAGCCGACGCTGATCGCCCTGTTTCTCTACGGCCTGTTACCGATCTTCGAAAATGCGCTGACCGGCCTGACGACGCTGCCTGCCAATGTCGTCGAAGCGGCGCGCGGCGCCGGCATGACCGGTTGGCAAAGGCTCACCAAGGTGGAATTGCCGCTCAGCGCCCCGATCATTCTCGGCGGCATCAGGCTGTCGGTGGTGATCAGCCTTGCCACCGCCACCATCGGTTCGACTGTGGCAGCCAAGACGCTGGGCGAAGTGATCATCGCCGGGCTGTTGTCCAACAATCTCGCCTTCATCCTGCAGGGCGGCCTGATCGTGGCAGCACTTGCCGTGCTGATCTATGACGGTTTGTCGGCCATCGAGCGCTACACGGCGCGCCGCATGGGCCGGGAGGCAGAGTAGCCGCGTCCTGCGTCAGGGCCAATTTCAATCGATCTAATAGGAGGGTGCTGACGGCAGTCGTCGCCTGGCCCAAACCATTTGGGCGAAAGCCGGGCAAAAACCGAACAATATCTTGACGTTCGCAGCCCTGTTTCGCATACACCGCTGCGAAGAGGCGGATTCCGTGCTCGGAATCCGGTCTTTGTCTCAACGGCCCAGGGAGGGGTTCTTTTGGGCCATCAATCGAGGAAAATCCGGCAATGACAATTATTTCCGCCGTCATCGCCTGCGGCCTGCTTTCAATCCTTTACGCCATCTGGGCGACACGTTCGGTCCTTGCGGCCGATCAGGGCAATGCACGCATGCAGGAAATCTCCGCGGCTATCCGCGAGGGCGCACAAGCCTATTTGGCGCGTCAGTACACCACCATCGCCATCGTTGGCGTCGTCGTCCTCGTGCTCGCCTGGTGGTTGCTGTCCATCACCGCCGCGATCGGCTTCCTGATCGGAGCGGTGCTTTCGGGCGCCGCCGGCTTCATCGGCATGCATGTCTCCGTTCGCGCCAACGTTCGCACGGCGCAGGCCGCATCGAACAGCCTCGCTGCCGGCCTCGATATCGCGTTCAAATCGGGCGCCATCACTGGCATGCTGGTTGCTGGCCTCGCCTTGCTCGGCGTGTCGATCTACTACCTCATCCTGACCCACTTCATGGGCCTCCAGCCCAATGACCGCATCGTCATCGACTCGCTGGTCTCGCTCGGCTTCGGCGCATCGCTGATCTCGATCTTCGCCCGCCTCGGCGGCGGCATCTTCACCAAAGGCGCCGACGTCGGCGGCGATCTCGTCGGCAAGGTCGAAGCCGGTATTCCCGAAGACGATCCGCGCAACCCGGCCACCATCGCCGACAATGTCGGCGACAATGTCGGCGACTGCGCCGGCATGGCCGCCGACCTGTTCGAAACCTATGCGGTGACCGTCGTCGCCACCATGGTTCTGGCTGCCATCTTCTTTGGCGGTACCGCCGTTCTGGGTGCGGCCATGCTTTATCCGCTCGCTATCTGCGGCGCCTGCATCCTGACCTCGATCGTCGGCACCTTCTTCGTCAAGCTCGGTTCCAACGGCTCGATCATGGGCGCACTCTACAAGGGCCTGATCGTCACCGGCCTGCTGTCCATCGTAGGCCTTGGCGTCGCCACCTCGGTCACCCTCGGCTGGGGTGAGATCGGCACCGTTGCCGGCATGGTCATCACCGGCAAGAACCTGTTCATCTGCGGCCTCGTCGGCCTCGTGGTGACCGGTCTCATCGTCGTGATCACCGAGTACTACACCGGCACCAACAAGCGCCCGGTCAACTCCATCGCTCAGGCGTCGGTCACCGGTCACGGCACCAACGTCATCCAGGGCCTTGCGGTCTCGCTGGAATCGACGGCGCTGCCGGCGATCGTCATCGTCGGCGGCATCATCTCGACCTATCAGCTCGCCGGCCTCTTCGGTACGGCGATCGCGGTCACGACGATGCTCGGTCTTGCCGGCATGATCGTTGCGCTCGACGCCTTCGGCCCGGTCACCGACAATGCCGGCGGCATTGCCGAAATGGCCGGCCTGCCCAAGGAAGTGCGCCAGTCCACCGACGCGCTCGACGCGGTCGGCAACACCACCAAGGCGGTGACCAAGGGCTACGCCATCGGCTCCGCCGGTCTCGGCGCATTGGTGCTGTTTGCCGCCTACTCTAACGACCTGAAGTTCTTTGCCGCCAATGGCGACAAATATCCCTACTTCCAGGGCATGGGCGAGATCTCCTTCGATCTCTCCAACCCATACGTCGTCGCCGGCCTGATCTTCGGCGGTCTGATCCCGTATCTGTTCGGCGGCATCGCCATGACGGCCGTCGGCCGTGCGGCGGGCGCCATCGTCGAGGAGGTGCGCAAGCAGTTCCGCGAGGATCCGGGCATCATGGCCGGCACCTCGAAGCCGAACTACGCCCGCGCGGTCGACCTTCTGACCAAGGCGGCAATCAGGGAAATGATCATCCCGTCGCTGCTGCCGGTACTGGCGCCGCTCGTCGTCTATTTCGGCGTGCTGCTGATCTCGGGCTCGAAGGCATCCGCTTTTGCCGCCCTGGGTGCCTCGCTGCTCGGCGTCATCGTCAATGGCCTTTTCGTCGCCATCTCGATGACCTCGGGCGGCGGCGCCTGGGACAACGCCAAGAAGTCCTTCGAAGATGGCTTTGTCGACAAGGACGGCGTCAAGCATCTCAAGGGTTCCGAGGCGCACAAGGCTTCGGTGACCGGCGACACGGTCGGCGATCCCTACAAGGACACCGCTGGCCCGGCCGTCAACCCGGCGATCAAGATCACCAACATCGTGGCACTCTTGCTGCTGGCCGTGCTCGCGCACGGCTGATCAAGGCTTCAGCCCGAAAAACCCGCGGGAGCGATCCCGCGGGTTTTTTGTTGAGCAATGCCATGTCGATGCGTCAACAAGCCGATCTCCGCCCTGTATGCGGTAAATGCGCCGGCATCTCATCTACCCGGCTTGGGTTTCGACGGCTTAAGCACCGCCGGCAAACATACCGGGACCTTGTCCTGAGCGTGGCCACAACAAAAACCCGCAGGATCGCTCCCGCGGGTTTTTGGTCGCCTGAGATGACGAGGCTTCCGGAATGGAAGCCGAAAGGAATTAGACGCCGCCGCCCGGAATGCTGGGTGCCAGCTTGCTGGCACCGTTGATGATCTGGCTGAGGAAGTTCTGGTCCTTGCCGCCGGTCGGTGTGGTGCGCGAGATGAAGTCGAACATCTTGCCGTCCTTCATCCCGTAATTGGCGATCTGGGTGACGCGGCCATCGGCGCCGAAATAGACCGCCAGCACATGCTGGTCAATGAGCCGTGGCTTGTCGAAGGCGACGTAGCGCTTGCGCGTCTGCGAAATGTAATAGAAGGCCTCGTTGTCGAAGGTCGCGGTCGTCGACGGCGTGCCGAGCGCCAGAAGCACCTGCTCGCGGCTCGAACCGACCGGCACCAGGTCGATTGCCTGCTGGTCTATGACGTAACCTTGCGTCAGCGTCTCACTCGGGCTGAGGTCGCCGATCATCTTGGAGGTGTGGCAGGCGGACAGTGCCGAAACGATCATCAGCAGCGAGATCGCGCCGGCGGGCCTGGACGAGAAGGTCGACTTGAAATTCAGCGCGCGCAACAACAACTCCATTAGCTGGCCGCAACTTGCGCTGGGCCGCGAAACCGGTAAACCAGCTTGCTTGCCGATGCAACAAGCCCACTTCAACAAACGGTCCCCAGGAGACCATCCCCAATGTTCCAGCGCTTTTTTGGCCGCGAACGCTACGCCAACCGCGCTATCACCGAGGCGCTTTACGCACAAATCGTGGCGGCGGCGCGGCAGACTGTGTTTTATTCCCACTGGAATGTGCCAGACACGCCGCTTGGCCGTTTCGAGATGCTGTCGCTGCACATGTTCCTGTTCCAGCACAGGTTGCGCGGTGAGGGCGGTGCGGCGCAAGAGGTCGCCCAGGTGCTGATCGACGAGTTCTTCCTCGACGTCGACCATTCGTTGCGGGAATTGGGCATTGGCGACGTTGGCGTGCCCAAACGCATGAAAAAGCTGGCAAAGATGTTTTATGGCCGAACCGCTGCCTATGACGATGCCCTGGAAAGAAACGACCATGAAGGGCTGACCGCGGCTCTTGCCCGCAATGTCCGGCCCGATGCGGGCGCCTGGCTGGAAGCATCGCTGCTGGCCAATTATGTTACCGACGCGCGCAGTCATCTGGCCGCGCAGACATCCGAATCGATTGTCTCCGGCACGCTGACCTTTCCCGCCGCCAAGGAGGTTGAACAATGAAGCATGTTGACCCGCAAAGCCCAGTCTCCTTCCGTGCAAACGTCACGCGCCTGCCGCAGAAGGGCTTGCCGCTGGTGATCGAGGCCGATGCCGCACAGCGTGCGGCACTGGCCGAGGAGCACGGGCTGATTTCGGTCGAATCCTATCGCGCCGAGCTTCTGGTCGCGTCGTGGAAGCGCAATGGCGTGAAGATAAGCGGTCGCGTCGACGCCGACATCACCCAGGCCTGCATCGTCACGCTCGAGCCTGTCGAAGCGCATATCGACGAACCGGTCGAAGCGCTGTTGCTGCCCGAGGATTCCAAGTTTGGACGGCAAGGTTTCGATGGTGGCGGCGAGATCCTGCTCGACGCGGAAGGCCCTGACAGTCCAGAGACATTTTCCGGTGACACGATCGATGTCGGGGCAATCGCCGAGCAGTATTTCGGGCTCGCCATCGACCCCTATCCGCGCAAGCAGGGCGCATCGCTCAACGCCGGCAGCGAGAACGAACCGGCGGAGAATGAATTTCAGCAAAAACTGCGATCCTTGCTGGGAAAATCCTGAAAAGCTCGCCCGCGACGGAAAAGTCGGTTGTGCGGCAGCCCAAAACCGTTATTTTCGCCGAACCTTCGCGGTCGCTAAAGCGACCTGCCGCCTAACCGTGAGATAAATACCGCGTGATCAGGATTTCCATCGATGCCATGGGCGGCGATCACGGACCAGCCGTGGTCATTCCAGCGCTCATGACGGTCGCGACCCGTCGTCCCGACATCCGCTTCGTCATCTTCGGGCGTGAGGAGGTCGTGCGCCCGGAACTCGCCAAGTTTCCGAAGCTCGCCGAGGTCAGCGAGTTCTTCCATTGCGAAATAGCCGTCAGGATGGACGACAAGCCGAGCCAGGCGCTGCGCCACGGCCGCTGGAAGTCGTCGATGTGGAAGGCCGTCGAAGCGGTCAAGGCCGGCACGGCGGACGCCTGCATTTCGGCCGGCAACACCGGCGCGCTGATGGCGATGTCGAAATTCTGCCTGCGCACCATGGCCACCATCGAGCGCCCGGCGATCGCAGCCCTTTGGCCGACATTGCGCGGCGAGAGCGTGGTGCTGGACGTCGGCGCCACCATCGGCGCCGATGCGCACCAGTTGATCGATTTTGCCATTCTCGGCACCGGCATGGCGCGCTCGGTCTTCGGCATCACCCGGCCCAGCGTCGGTCTGCTCAATGTCGGGGTTGAGGAGATCAAGGGCCAGGAAGAGGTCAAGGAGGCCGGGCGCATGCTGCGCGAAGCCAATATGGCCTCGATGAACTATCATGGTTTTGTCGAGGGCGACGACATTGGCAAGGGTACGGTCGATGTGGTTGTTACCGAAGGCTTTGCCGGCAATATCGCGCTGAAGACGGCCGAAGGTACGGTAAGGCAGGTCGGCGGCTATCTGCGCGCGGCAATGAGCCGGACGTTGATGGCCAGGATCGGCTATCTCTTTGCCAAGGGCGCCTTTGATCGCTTGCGCGAGAAGCTGGATCCCGGCCGCTCCAATGGCGGCGTCTTCCTGGGGCTGAACGGCATCGTGGTGAAAAGTCATGGCGGCGCCGATTCCGACGGTTTCGCCGCGGCGATCGAGCTTGGCTACGACATGGTGCGCAACAATTTGCTTGACCGTATCGAGGCCGACCTCGATCTGTTCCATGCGCGCAATCCGCATGCCCAGGCAAACAGGAAATCCGACGTCGTTAGCGACGCAAAGGAATAGGAAAGAGCTTTGATCAGATCAGTCGTGCGCGGCACGGGCGCCGCGCTGCCCCGCCGAATCATGAAGAATGCCGATTTCGAAGGCATGGTCGAAACCTCCGACGAGTGGATCGCCCAGCGCACCGGTATTCGCCAGCGCCATATCGCTGCGGATGACGAGACGACGGCGTCGCTGGGGGAAGCGGCGGCACGTGCCGCACTTGTCAATGCGGGCCTCACGCCCGCCGACATCGATCTGATCGTGCTGGCGACTTCGACACCCAACAACACATTTCCGGCCACTGCCGTGGAGATCCAGAATCGGCTCGGCATGCATCACGGCTTTGCCTTCGACATGCAGGCGGTCTGCTCAGGCTTCGTCTATGCCGTGACCACCGCCGATCTCTATATCCGCGGCGGCCTGGCCAAGCGTGTCCTGGTGATCGGTTCGGAAACATTCTCGCGCATCCTCGACTGGAGCGACCGCTCGACCTGTGTGCTGTTCGGCGACGGCGCCGGTGCCATGATTCTGGAAGCAGGCGAGGGCGTGGGCATGATCGCCGACCATGGCGTCCTGGCGGCCAGCCTGCGCTCCGACGGCACGCACAAGGACAAGCTTTTCGTCGATGGCGGGCCGTCGACCACGGGTACGGTCGGCCACCTCCGGATGGAGGGCCGTGAAGTCTTCAAGCATGCGGTCGGCATGATCACCGACGTCATCGAGGCGACGTTCGCGCAAGCCGGCATCACTGCCGATGATCTCGACTGGTTCGTGCCCCACCAGGCCAATAAACGAATTATTGACGCTTCCGCCAAGAAGCTCGGGATAGCTGAGCAAAAGGTGGTGGTTACGGTCGATTTGCACGGTAACACCTCGGCTGCTTCCGTGCCGTTGGCGCTGTCGGTGGCCGTTGCCGACGGCCGCATCAAGAAGGGCGATCTCGTCCTCCTGGAAGCGATGGGTGGCGGCTTCACCTGGGGCGCCGTCCTGGTTCGCTGGTAAGTGCCGAACGGTCCGGTTTCGGTCCTTGACCTTGACGGATCAATTACTTAGGCTCTGCCGTTGTTGTGCCGAATTTTATGTTTTGAGCTGATGGGACGGTCGCATGGGGGGAAAGACACTTACGCGCGCCGACCTTGCCGAGGCAGTTTACCGGAAGGTCGGTCTGTCGCGCACTGAATCGGCCGAGCTCGTCGAAGCGGTGCTGGATGAAATCTGCGAAGCCATCGTGCGCGGCGAAACGGTGAAGCTGTCGTCCTTCGCGACATTCCACGTCCGCTCCAAGAACGAACGCATCGGCCGCAATCCCAAGACCGGCGAGGAAGTGCCGATCCTGCCGCGTCGGGTGATGACCTTCAAGTCGTCGAACGTGCTGAAGAGCCGTATCTTGCGCTCCCATCAGAGCGGCAAGGCCAAAAGCGGCAAGTAGTCCTACTGCGCGGTTGAAAACCGCCGCCACCATGACGCCGGGCTTGAATATTGCTTCATAAACCGCTGAAATAAGCCCCGATTCGGCAGGTAGGCCGGATCATCGTCCAGCGTGAGGATTCGCCCATGGACAAGAGCCCAGACGCCTTTCGTACCATCAGCGAGGTCGCCGAAGATCTCGATCTGCCGCAGCATGTGCTGCGCTTCTGGGAAACGCGTTTCAACCAGATCAAGCCGATGAAGCGCGGCGGCGGCCGTCGTTACTACCGGCCGCAGGATGTCGAGCTGATCAAGGGCATCCGCCACATGCTCTACGACCAAGGCTACACCATCAAGGGCGTGCAGAAGCTGTTGCGCGAGAACGGCAACCATTTCCTGGTTGCCATCGGCAATGGCGACATGGCCGCCGTCGAGGCGATCTCGCAGCGAAGGCAGGCTGACCAGGTGCCGCTGACGCCGGCGGCTCAGCCGCGCGGAATGGACGACGAACTGGTTGGCCAGCCCCGCGTCAAACCCAGCCGCCGCTTTTTCGGCCTGGGCAAGAGCGACGAGGAGGGTCCGGTGCAGCCGGATGCATCGAAACTCTCACGCGACAATCGGGCCTTGCTGCAGGAGGCGCTGTTCGACCTCCTGGAATGCAAGCGCCTGCTTGACCAGGTGCGCTAGAGCAATTCCAGGAAAAGTGTGAAGCGGTTTTCCCGGGAAAAGCGCATAGCGCTTTCCCTCGGGAATTGCGTAAAAACAAAGAGATAAAGCAGCCTGACGCGACATCGATAGTTCGGAAACCGGAACCCGTCTTCCGGTGAGGCGTTACGTTTCCTTCTGGAAGTGAAGGAAACACATCATGGCATCATTTTCGACCCTCTCCGACATTGATCTCGACAGGCAGGTCGCGGTTCTCAGCAAGGAACTGGCCAGCTTGAAGAGGGCTGTGGCGAAGCGAGGCGGCGCCTACTATGAGGACGGTCGCGATGCTGCGCTCGACACCTATTCCGACCTTGCCGGCCGCCTGCGCGATGCCATGCCGGCAATCCGCAAACAGGGCAGGGTGATCGAGAGGTCGGCCCGCGACCATCCGGCGGCTGCCGCCGCAGTGGGCCTTGTGGTGCTCGGTCTTGTCGCCAGTCTGCTGTTCAGCCGGCGCTGAATTCTAAAATCCCAGGGATAAGAGCAAGAAGAAGTGACGGCTCGCCTCAGGGCGATCCGTCATTTTCATTGCGGTCGGCTATGTCTGTTGTCGCTCCGGCATCTGGCGAGGAGCGCGTCGGCATAGAGGCGCCCCGCACCTCTGTGCGGCCGGCGCAGGAATGCGGATTGGTCGAGCCGCCATCGATCCAGTCCGCGATCGAGCCTCGAGGGGCGGAGGAGCCGGCCTTGGACAAGAAGCCAAGGCCGGTCTTCTCGGTGGCAGTCTGCGGTACTTAGGCCTTGTTTCCGATCACATGGTGGTGGTGGCGGTGATGGTGGTGGTGGCGGACATGGTGGCGATGATGGTGGTGGTGGTGACGATGATGCTTGGCCATCGGGGCGGCATCCGCACTCGTCGCACCGATGACGGGCACCGTGAAAGCCAATGCAACTGCAAGCCCGAGGGCCGAGAGGAGGGACTTCTTCATGGATCGTTTCCTTTTGTTTCGCGGGCGCATATGGATCGGGGCGATAGCCCGGCCGCCGCGAATGGAATTACGCGCCTGAATTTTTTCGTCAGTATTTCCCGATTGTAGAATTTTGTTTCTGGACTGTTTCTGCCCCAATCCAGCCTCCCGCCACCATGCACGGCAAGATCGAGAGGCGGCCATTGGCCGCCTGTTCGACTACATCGGCGGCACGACGCCGTTGGTTCCGACCACGACGCGGCTGGCGCTCAGCGCGCCGTCACTGCCCCGCTCTGCGGTGACAAAGACCGTCGCACCCGGCTTGAGGTCGGTCGGCGTCGCCGGCGCGAAGGTCACGACGGGCGTGGTGTCGGGGATCGAGATCTTCTTGGTCTGGCCATTGTCATAGGTCAGCGTGACGGATCGCCCGCTTATGTCGGTAACGTCGGCAACGGTGCCGTTGGTCATCCGGCTGTTTGGCTGCAGGTCCCAGGGACGGTCACCCTCGCCAGTGCCTTTCAGCGCCGCCGGAAAGACCACCACCTCCAGGGCGCCGCTGCCGCCATCGGCTTTCGAAACGGAGGCAATGCCGAGGAAATCGCCCTGCTTGATGTCCTTTGCCGAGGCGTTGGCGACGCCCGAGATCTTCCAGCCAGCCTTAAGCTTGATCGCGTCGGTATCGCCCTGGCGGGTTTTCACGGTGAGCAGCGTGGGCTCGAAACTGACCACCGTGCCGCGCACACGCAGCGCGTCTGCGGCTTGGGCGGCGCCCGCGCCGGCGACGGAAAGGCTGGAAATCGTGCCGAGCACGACCATGACTGTCTTCAAGTTCATTGCAAAAAATCCTTCCGGGAACGAGCCGGCTGGAACCGGATGGTTTCACGCCAGCGACCCGGAGATAACGAATGGGAGCGGCGAAACTGCCGGCAAAAGGCTGGTCGGACCTTCAAAACAACTTGATCGCGACGTGTGCGCGAGAGGCCGCGCTAGGCACCCGGTTCACGATCCCGTGACGGCCCTTTTGGCTCTTGGCAAATCGCCGGCGAGAGGGCATCTTCCCGACCGTCTCAGGCAACACTCCTCATTTGATCAAACTCTTTCAGTCATGGAGTTGCCAATGCCCCATAATGCGAAAAGCGAACCCCACTCCGAACCGGCAACCAACGGGAGCGGGCCAGATTACAACACCCTCAGAGCGATGCGGGAGACCCGCGGTTACAGCGTGGAAGAGCTCTCCCTGACATGCGGCCTGGCGGTGGACGAGATTGAGGATATCGAAAACGGCAGAGTGACCGATCCGTCGAAGCTGCGTCGTATTGTGTCCGCGCTTCACCTTCCCCAGGAGGCACTGATCACCCCGACTACGCCGACGCCGGCGGCGCAAGGTCGATCGCTGGCGTAGATCCGCACCAGGCGTTCCAGAGAACCCGCCAAGGCCCCTCTTGGCGGGTTTCTTTGTACCTGCCGCGGCGTCTGCTTCAGCCCGGGGCTTGCCGATTTGTATGCCGCACGTGCTTATACGCGCGGCGGCCTCGGCTGCTGGACAGCAATGTGCCTTCAAGTTTTTGAACCATGGGTTTTCGACATGAGCCTGGAATCCGTTCGTGCCTTCTTCGCCACCCACGCGCCTGACATCGACGTCATCGTCACGGAAGCGAGCTCGGCAACGGTGACCCTGGCGGCCGAGGCGCATGGCGTGTTGCCGGCCCAGATCGCCAAGACGATCTGCCTGCGCGTCGGCGACCGCACCATGCTGGTGGTGACCAGCGGCATCGCCAAGCTGGACAACCGCAAGTTCAAGGACCACTTCGGCGGCAAGCCGCGCATGCTCGACGCCGCCGAGGTTGTCGAAGCGACGAGCCACCCGGTCGGCGGCGTCTGCCCGTTCGGTCTGCCGGCGCCGCTGCCGGTCTATTGCGACGTATCGCTGCGCGAGTTTGAAGAGGTGGTGCCAGCTGCAGGCGCCACCAATGCGGCGGTGCGGGTTGCGCCGCAGCGCATAGTCGATCTCACCGGCGCTGAATGGGTTGATGTGTGCCAGGGATAGCCCAAGCCGGAGTTCAAGCGGCAGAGCACATGGTTGCCCCGATCCGAGATTTGGCCGGGCTGACCGGAGCATCTGGAGAGGCGGACTTCGGGGGCAAGTCCTGCTTTCAAATTTGGTCGGAGTGGCCGGATTCGAACCGACGACCCCTTGACCCCCAGTCAAGTGCGCTACCGGGCTGCGCTACACTCCGGACCGCGGAAAGCCCTATATTCTCAAGGGTTCAGAAGCAAGAGGCGAATTCGCTGAAATTGGTGAAATGGGAACAGACGGTGTCCCGGTGTGCCTTTGGTGACCGAAAGTCACACCGACAAATCATGCCGCAAGTGCTGCTTAGGTTCCGGTCACCGAGGCCGGACACACTACGTGCTTTGTCTTGCTCTAGAAGGGCATAGCCTGCACCCCTCTAGGGCTGCAATTGCCCAAAGAAGTCCAAGACTTCGTTCAATCGCTAGAATGTTCGAAGGAAAATGTAGGCTACGAGGAAAAGGGGAGCGCTGACGAGCTCCCCTGACGCTAGATCTGATCCGCGAAAATGATGTCGATGGACTACTGACCCATTCCAAACTTGTACGTTAGCCGGGCCATCACGGCATCGACCTTTGCCTCTGTGCGATACGTCTCAGGATTAGCACCGAGACTTCCGTCATCGAACACGTTGTTGCCCGTGCTCGTCTTATGGCCGAGGTCGATGTGGGTGTAGTCCACGCCAAGCGAGAGGTTGTTCGTAAGGGCATAGTCGATGCCGGCGCCGAGCGCATAGCCGTTCTGCCATTCGTTCTTTTCGTAGGTCACGAGGGCGTCGTTGTCTCGGGCGCGGAAATCCACCTTGCCGCCTGCATAACCAGCCTTGGCGTAGATCAGTACGCGATCGAAGGCGTAGCCGACGCGGCCGACGACCGTGGCATAATTCGAGATTTTGGCGGTCTCGGTGTCGCTGTCGGGGAAGTATGGGCTGGTGATGGTCTTGCGGATGCCCGTTGCCGTCCAGGTCGCCTCGCCGCCCAGAACCCATTGGCCCCACTGCCATTGTGCGCCCGCGTGGATACCGCCGGCGATGCCGGTCTTATTGAAGTCAAAGCCCTCCGTTCCAGCTGGAACGGCGTCGGTGAAAAACCCACCGAGGGGCTCGGTCATGTCCGTCGCAGTGATGTCGCCATTGGCGGCACCGATATGGCCGCCGACATAGAAACCACTCCAGTCATAGGCCGACCCTGCAACCGGGGCCAACATGTCTGCTGCTGACGCGGTGCTTGCCGACAGGGCGGAAACCGCGAGAATTGCTAAGAATCTATTCACGTATTTCTCCAAGCCCAAGTAATTCCCTCGGGCACAACAATAGCCGGGAACGCAACGAAAGTATGTGATGTTTTTGCCACAACCGCATATTTTGCCATGGACCAACCGTCCGTCGAGCACTGGATCTACACTGGCCTGACGCTTCAAAACGCAAATGAAGCCGAGTAAACGGTATGTAGAGCGCCTAGTCAGGAAATCCATCAGAAACTTCGTATTCGGGTAGCAATTCCATTTCGGGAAGCTCTCGAAGCTGTTTTCGTCGTGATGTAGGGCGGGCCGGATCTCCACCGAAGGCCAGCGTGAGCCCTTTCACTCCCGCGACTTTTATGCGGGTGCGGATGAGCGCTGCAAGGCAGGCCGCAACAGGCGCTGATGGCGGTATTCCAGCGCGATGGCGCCCCAGATCAGGCCGAGCAGCAGGTAGACGTGGCGCCAGTGGTCGATGTCGATGAAGGTGCCGAGCCCGATATTGCCGATGAAGGCGACATAGGCGCACAACAGATAGGGCTGCCACGGCCGGTCGCGCAGCAGGATGCGGAAGCCGGCGGCTATCGTCCATAGAACGAGCGCGAGGAACGACACGAAGCCGAGCCAGCCATAATCCATCAGCATCTTCAGCCAGATATCGTGCGTGTCCTCGCCGAAGATCGTGCCGAAGACCAGCGGGCCGATGCCGAACGGATGCTCCATCGCCATCTGGAAGCCGATGCCGTAGCGGGCGAAGCGGCCGAGGCGGGCGGTGTCGTAGCTCTGTTCGAGATGGGCACGGTTGGAGAACATCTCCGACACGCCGGGCAGCTGCAGGATGACGATCATGGCGACGACCAGCAATGCCAGCGCGGCCATCGTCATCACCACTACGCGCAGCCGGAACTTGCCGCTGGCGCTCTGCAGGAACAGGCAGCCGGTGAGCAGGACTGCCGAAACGGCGAACATGCCCCAGGCGCCGCGTGAGAATGAGAAGAAGATGCCGGCGGTGATGATCAGCAGCGGCACCGCCAGCAGCGGCATGCGTGTCACCGGTCCGGTCAAAAGCAGATAGAGCAGATAGATGCCGGGCAGCACCAGGAATGGGCCGAACACGTTCGGGTCCTGGAAGGCGCCGGCGGCACGGTCGTATTTGGTGAACATCTCCGCGCCCGGAAAGGCATGGAAATAGCCCGCAATGCCAAGCAGCGAGGTGGCTATGGCCGAAACCACATAGGCAATGAAGATCAATCGGTAGAGGTTCGGCTGTACGGCGGTGATCGATGCGAAGAACACCGCGCTGAAGGCGAGAAACAGTGAGACGGCGAGATAGAGCGGCGTGTTGGCGAGGTCCGCCATCTGCGTCATGGAGATCATTCCGCCGATGTTCATCGTCACCAGCAGCACCAGCAATGGCGTTGCCGCGCGGGAAATCCGCAAGCCGAAAAGCGCCCAGATGGCGATCAGCCCGGCCATGTAGAGCTCATAGGGCGCCGGCTCGCTGATGACGAAGCCGGACAGCAGAATGCCGAGGAAGACCGCACCTGAGGAAATCAGCGCGACCAGCTTGGCGTTGACCGCCGCGCGCGGCAGATCATGGCTGATCGCACTCAATAGGCGTTTTCCGTATTGAGCAGCCGGAGCGGCGTCAGGAACAGGATCCGCAAATCGAACAGCAGCGACCAGTTCTCGATATAGTAGAGATCATACTCCGTGCGCATGCGGATCTTCTCGTTGGTGTCCATCTCGCCGCGCCAGCCATTGATCTGCGCCCAGCCGGTGACGCCGGGCTTGACCTTGTGGCGGGCGAAATAGCCGTCGACGACCTCGTTGTAGAGCAGGTTATGCGACTGCGCGGCGATGGCGTGCGGACGCGGGCCGACCAGCGACAGCGAACCGAGCAGCGAGTTGAAGAACTGCGGCAGCTCGTCGATCGAGGTCTTGCGGATGAAGCGGCCGACGCGGGTGACGCGCGGATCGTTCTTGGTCACAGTCTGCTTGGCGGTCGGGTCGGCCTTGTCCGTATACATCGAACGGAACTTGTAGACCTCGATGATCTCGTTGTTGAAACCGTGCCGCTTCTGATGGAACAGCACCGGCCCCTTGCTGTCGAGCTTGATGGCAATGGCGGTTGCCAGCATCACCGGCGAGAACACGACGATGCCGATCAGGCTGAAGACGATGTCGAAGGCGCGCTTGGCGACCGAATCCCAGTCGTTGATCGGCTTGTCGAAGATGTCGAGCATCGGCACCGCGCCGATGTAGGAATAGGCGCGCGGGCGAAATTGCAGCGCGTTGGAATGCGCCGAAAGCCGGATGTCGACCGGCAGCACCCATAGCTTCTTCAGCAGCTGCAGAACGCGCGATTCGGCGGTCAGCGGCAGCGATACGATCAGCATGTCGATGCGGGCGATGCGGGCGAATTCGATCAGTTCTGAAATGGTGCCGAGCTTGGGGTAGCCGGCGACGATGGGCGGTGAGCGCTTGTCGCCGCGATCGTCGAAGATGCCGCAGATGCGGATATCGTTGTAGGGCTGCTTTTCGACCGAGCGGATCAGGATTTCCGCCGCCTTGCCGCCGCCGACGATGACGGCGCGCCGCTCCATGCGGCCATCGCGCGCCCAGGCCCGGATCAGCTTCGACATCACTAGCCTGAGGCCGAAGATGAGAACGAAGCCGGTGACGAACCAGCTGCCGAACAAAAGGCGCGAATAATCCTGCGACATCTTCATGACGAATGCCGTCAGCGCCATCAGGGCGAAAGTGCCGGCCCAGACGAGCAGCACGCGGCCGAAATTGGCGATGGGCCGCATCAGGGCGACGATCTGGTAGCAGTCGGTGACGTCGAGCAGCACCACGGCAAGGAACGAGCCCGCTGCGATCGTCACCGGATACTGCCAGGCGAGATAGTTGAAGAACCCGACATAGTGGAAATAGACGGTGAGCCCGGACAGGAACAGCAAGCCGAATTCGACCATGCGCAGGACACCGCTGACCATGATCGGCGACATTGTATCGCGCCGGTACTGCGAGGCGACCTGGCGCGCGACATCGTTCATGCCGCTTGGCGTGTCGCCATCGGCCGGGCCGTCGAATTTACGCACCGCCTCTGCTGAAAAGCGGCGCGCGGGGTCGATCTCGTTCATGAGGGCTTTCCGCAAGCTTCCCCACGGTCATAGCAAAAGAGAGCTAAGAAACCCTTGAAACAACGCATGGCTTTGGAATGGCTTGGTCTTGGGCCTACCTGTCGAGCGCGGCGAAATAGGCCTTCTCGATGTCGGCGGCCATCACATCGGCGCCGAAGCGTGCCTTGAGGCTGGCGCCATCGGGCATCAGGTCGCGATAGGCGGCCGGGTCGGCCAGCGCCTGGCTCATCCTGTCGGCGAGCTCGCTCGGGTCAGGTCGGATCAGGGCAGGGGAACCGGTGTCGAATATCTCCGGAATGCCGCCGACCGCGGTTGCGATCATTGGCTTTCCCGCGGCAAGCGTTTCCAGGACGATATAGGGCATGGCTTCGGCGCGCGAGGGAACGATGATAAGCGCGGCAAGGGCAAAGGCCTCCCTGGCCGGCATCGGCGGCAGGAAGCGGACATGGCGCTCGAGCCCGAGGCGTTTCACTTGCCCGTCGTAACGCGGAAGGTCGTCGCCGTCGCCGACCATCACGGCGGTCAGCGCGCGGCCGAACCGTGGGCCGGCGAGCGCCAATGCGTCGATGAAGATGTCCGGCCCCTTCAGGTCGCGCATCATGCCGATATAAAGCAGATCGGCTGCGTCCGGCGCGGTGACCACCGGCTCGAATTCTGTGGCGCGCAGGCCGTTATAGACGAGGGTGTTGGGAATGGGCGGCTCGCCGACCTTGTGGCGATAGGTCCGCCGCTCATAGTCCGAGACAAACAGCAGATAGTCGGTGAAGCGAGCCATGAAGCGCTCGAGCGCGAAGAACAGCTTTCCGGTGGTCGTGTTCTCGTCATAGTGGAGGGAGCCGCCATGCGGCGAATAAAGGCGGGCTACGCGAGACCTTGATACCCGCAACAATGAGCCGAACAGACGGGCATAGGCGCCACCCTTGGCGCCGTGCCCGTGCAGTACGTCCGGCCGCAATTCCTTGATGATCCTGTAAGTGCGCCAGGCCGAGGCAAGATCGCCGGGACCGACATGACGCTGCATCGGCGTGCGATGGATGCCGAGCGCCAGCATGTCCTTCATCTGCTCGAACAGATGTTCCTCGAACGCGCCGCCCGTCGTCGAATCGCAGACGATACCGACGGAATGCCCGGCGGCGACCTGCGCCTCGGTCAGATCGCGCACATGCCGGAAAATTCCTCCGACGGGTGAGCGAAAGCAATGGACGATCCTGAGCCTGTCCGCCACGTGGTATCTGTCAGAACAGACGTTCGCGGACGTAGACCGTATCGCCCGGCAGCAGCGGGTCGGAGGTGACCACGCGGCCGGTCATCACCTTGCCGTTGATGTCGCGGGTGATGTCGACGCTTTCCTGGTTGGCGCGCGGCGTGAAGCCGCCGGCAATGGCGATCGCCTTCTGCACCGTCAGGCCGGGAACATAGGAGTATTGGCCGGCGGCACCCACTTCGCCCATGACGAAGATCGGCCGGTAGCGGTCGATCTCAACCGAAACGTCGGGATCGCGCAGATAGCCTTGCCGCAATTTGTCGGCGATCTCCTTTTCCATCTGCTGCGCGGTGTGGCCGCGCGCCGGTATGGCGCCGACAAGCGGGAAGGAGAGATAGCCGGATTGATCGACGCTGTAGGTGTTGGTCAGCCCGTCCTGTTCGAACACGGTGACGCGGACGCGGTCGCCTGCGCCAAGACGGTAGGGCTGATCGAGCACCTCATGGAAGGCGGCCGGTGTCGGCCGGTAACTGGAACAGCCAGCCAGCATCGATACGGCAAGCAGCGCGCGAAACAGGGAAGCAGTGCTTTTCATGACCGGACAAGTACCTTCGACTGGGCCGCTGCGGCGGCGCAGCAAACATTAGGGATCGAGGCCCGTTATCATCCTGTTAGGGTTAATGGCCGGTAAAGGGAGCGGCCGACATGTGGCGCATCGGCAAGAGTTTTTGTGATTTTTGGCGGTTTTGTTTGTCACCCGCCAGTAAACCCTAACGGAAACTTACCGCGATCTTAACGGCTGAGTTACCATAGTTGTTTACGGTGTGTGCTGACCCAGTATCGGAGTAGGGATGCATGTCCGTTCAGTCCGCGGCCGCAGATGTCGATGTCGATCTCAGGCAGCTCTTCGCCAGCCTGGCGAGGAATTGGCTGCGTATAGTCCTCGTCGTCCTGTTGGCGACCGGGCTGGCCTTTGCTTTCGCCTCGCTGGCAACCCGGCACTACAAGGCCGAGACGCAGGTGGAGATCGCGCCGCGCGAATCCATCTACACGCGGCCGGCCAGCAACAACAACGACACCGACAAGCCTATTCTCGACGAGCAGGGCGTCGCCACCCAGGTCCAGATCATTTCCTCCAACGAAATCCTCAAGCAGGTCTCGCAAAAGCTTGGTTTGGAAAAACTGCCCGAGTTCAATGAAGCGCTCGACATGTCGGCGTTGAGCCGCGCTCTGGTCCTGGTCGGCCTGAAAAGCGACCCGATGGAAATTCCGACGGAAGAGCGCGTGCTCAAGAAAATGCACGAGAAGCTCAACGTCTACGGCGTCGAGAAGACCCGCATCATTGCCATCGAGTTCTCATCGGAAGATCCCAAGCTCGCGGCCGCCATACCAGACGCCATCGCCGCCGCCTATATAGCGGGGCAAGGGGCGGCCAAGCTCGAATCGAACAGCGCCGCCGCCGACTTCCTGGCGCCCGAGATCGCCGACCTGCAGCGGCAGGTCAAGGATGCCGAGGCGAAGGTCGCCGCCTACCGCGCCCAGTCCGATCTTCTGATGGGTGGCAACAATTCGGTGCTGGCCACCCAGCAGCTTTCGGAACTGTCGAGCGAACTGTCGAAAGTGCGCGCCAACCGCGCCGCGGCCGAAGCGACCGCCGACGGTGTGCGCAGGGCGCTGCAGAACGGCGGTTCGCTGGATGCCGTGCCGGAGGTTCTGTCATCGGACCTGATCCAGCGCTTGCGTGAGCGACAGGTCGAATTGCGCTCCAACATCGCCGATCTGTCGACGACACTGCTTGGCAATCATCCGCGCATTCGCGCGCTGAAATCGCAACTGTCCGATCTCGACGCACAGATCCGCAGCGAGGCCCAGAAGATCATGAAAGGCCTGTTGATGCAGGCCGAGACGGCAAAGGCCCGCGAGAACCAGCTTGTCGCCGACGTCAACACATTGAAAGCCGCTTCGGCGCAGGCCGGCGAACAGCAGGTCGATCTCGACGCACTGCAGCGCGACGCGACCGCCAAGCGACAGCAACTCGAACTGTACCTGACCAACTACCGCGAAGCCGCTTCGCGCCAGGACCGCAACTATCTGCCGGTCGACGCCCGGATCGCCTCGAAGGCTTCGGTTCCCTCCGAGGCCTATTTTCCGAAGGTCGGGCCGATCGTCGGCGCGGCTTTCGCCGCATCGCTGCTGATCATGGCCATCGTGACGCTTCTGCGGGAGCTGTTTTCAGGCCGCGCGATGCGGCCGGCGAGCGGTTCCCGTTTCGAACGGATCGATGAGGTGGCGATGCCCCATGTGGCGCAGACGCCGGTCTCCGAGCCATTTGTCCGCCACGAGCCTGCCATCCCGCAGGCCCCCGTCGTTCGCCAGGAGCTGCCTGAACCTGAGGATGAAGCCGATGCGGAGCCCTATGCCGCCGCGATGCCGGCCATGGCCGAGGCGCCGCCCGCTACGGCGGCGACTGAGCAGACGGCTGTCGAGCCCGAACCGGCGCGTTCCACCCTGGGCGAGATCGATATCGAGAAGGCTGCCGAAAAGCTGATCTCCAGCGGTGCGGCGCGCGCCATATTCGTCTCGCCGGAAGGCGACGAGGCGGCTGCATCCGCGATCCTGGTGGCGCGCGAGGTCGCCGACGCCGGCCTGCGCGTGCTGTTGCTGGACCTCACCGCGTCGGGCGCCGCCTCGCGGCCGATGCTGGACAGCGGCCTTTTCCCGGGCATCACCAACCTGCTCGCTTCGGAAGCGCAGTTCAGTGACGTCATCCATGCCGATCTGTACTCGGACTGTCACGTCATTCCGGTCGGCGGCACGCATGGCACGAACCGGATCGGCGGTGCCGACCGGAATGACGTGACAGGCCGAGGACAGAT